>CAZTSL010000260.1:0-1506 GCA_964616915.1 uncultured bacterium | reverse complement strand
TGGCCCGGAGGAAACCACGATCGACGCCGAGGGAAGCGATTCGGTCGTCCGCTTCATCCAGGGGGAGGGGCGCGAAGCGATCCTCTCCGGATTTACGATCACCGGTGGCCGAGCGGACAATGGCGGGGGCATCCGGATCGAAGGGGCAGCACCCCGTCTCTACCATCTCCGAATCCTCGACAACCGTGTGTGGAGAAGGCGGGAGATGGAGCGGTTCACCAACGATGGCGGAGGAATCTTCGTCTCCCATGGAGCGCCCATCCTCACAGACGTGACGCTGGCACAGAACGTGACCGATCTGACCTGGTGTGTCTTGGACAACGGTAATGGAGGAGGCCTCTACGCAATGAACGGATCCCATCTGTTCATGGATTCCGTCGTGTTTCAGGATCATCACGCAGGAGATTACGGCGATTCGCTCGAAGGATGCCAGGGGGGACGTGGGGGAGCGATCTTCCTGCGTTCCTCCTTCCTCTTCCTGCGGCGGGGAACCTTCGTGAGGAACCAGGCTGGCAAGGGACGTTATTACTGGGATCGGGCCGCCGAGGGGGGAGACGGTGGCGCCATCTCCGCGGTGAATTCCCTGCTCGAAGTCATCGACACCGAGTTCCGCGACAATGAGGCGGGGGAGGGTGGTTCTGGAATCATCGAGGGGGGATCGGCCTATCCAGGATGCGATGGCGGAGACGGCGGCGCAATTTCCATGAGGGATTCGTGGGGACTCGTCGAGGGAAGCATTTTTCTGGGGAATCGGACAGGCGATGGAGGATCGGGTGGCGTCTCCTCCAACGACGAGAGTGACGTGGCGGGGGATGCCGGCAGGGGAGGAGCGATCTTCGTATCCGGCGGACAGATCGATATTCTCGAAACGCTTCTCGTGGCGAACCGGACCGGGGATGGCGGAGTCTCCAATGTCGACGTCGGAAATGGCGGCGGTGGGGGTGGACTCTACGCAAAGGGAGCCCGCGTCCATTCCAGCAACCTGATCGTCATGGCGAACCGGACCGGGGATGGCGGCGATGGAGCGAGTACCTCGGACTGGTATTGTGATCGATATTGGGGTCATATTGGTGCCCCCGGCGGTAATGGAGGGGGGATCGCGTTGATCGACACCATCGCGGAACTCGAGAATCTCACGCTCTTCCGGAATGAGACGGGAAAGGGAGGAGATGGGGGAGATCTCTACAGCGATTGCGTGGAAGATCCCTATCTTCCCGGTGAACCCTACGGAGACGTGTACGCCGGGGATGGGGGACCGGGTGGCGCGGGCGCAGGGCTCTACCTCTGGGGGGGAAGCGTTTCGATGCGCAACGTCACGATGACGGAGAACGAAACGGGTCCCGGCGGTGCGGGGGGAACCTTCTCCGGGGAAGCCGTGGGACATGACGGCAACGAAGGGATGCAGGGAAGGGGCGGGGGTCTTGCCGGGTATGCGGCCTCCTTCACCTACAATCACGCCTGGGGCAACCTCCCCGACGACTATAGTGGGATGTCCGATCCGACCGG
>CAZTSL010000259.1:0-1572 GCA_964616915.1 uncultured bacterium | reverse complement strand
AGCGGCGTCGGATTCCTCCCGATCGCAAGGTGCCCGAAGAGATCCTCGAACGCCCCGGCCCGCGCCACGTCGTAGTAGTTCTGGAGCATCGAGAGGAGCAGGCTCTTTCCGAAGCGCCTGGGCCTCAGGAAGAGCAGCGTTCGGCCCGTTTCCTCGAGCCGACGGATATAATCCGTGCGATCGACGTAGAAGTACCCATCCTCGATGATACTGCGGAAGTCGCACAGGCCATATGGAAACTTCACGATACCCCTCCTTTCCCCGGCCTCCCTCCTCCAGGGAAACGCCCCCCCTTTCCTTCTTCTCGCCTCCCTCCTTGGAATATACCACGCACCCGCCGGAGAGGAAAGCGGCCAGCGAAATCTGAACGTATCCTTCCGCCCCGATCTTCGCGCTTGGACAGAGAGCGCGGAGGACGCACTCGAGGAACCCACTTCCGGTGAATCCGACGGTGAGGGATGTCTCGATCACCAACAGCGCGACCACCGCTCCGGAGGGATCGGCCGTGGAGGATCTCGTCTCCGAGATCGCGGGGCCGAATGGCGCAGGGAATCCAGAAGGAATCAGCGTTCCCTCCGCCACAACCGACATAGAGGAACTCCTCCTGAACGTGAAGTCCTCCGTGGAAATCCCATGGATTTGAGGAGCTGGATCATCTCTTCTTCCCTCTCTGATTCCGTCTTCTACTCCCTCGCTGCCCCCTTCCCCCTCCCCCCTTTCCCTGGAGGATCGGGAGACCGATCTCCTCCGTGAGATCGGGAAGGGCGTATCCAGGTACGGCTCCCTTCTGAGACCGTTCGTTCGCCACGAACCATTTGAACGACTCCCCCTGGGGCTGGGGATCTCGAGTCGATCGGGGATAATGGATCGGGAGGCCGTCGTCGCACCCCTTCGCCCCCTGAAGGAAGGCCGCGATGAAGGGCACTGCCTCGAAAGGCTTCGCATTCTTGCCGTATGCGCGGCAGAGCGCTTTCTTGAACGCCTCTACGGGGTCTTTCGTCCGGTCGAGGAACGTCTGCGCCCGTTGTCCGGGATCGTTCGCCGGCGCCGGTTCGTCGAGGGAGCGGAAGCGCTCCCGCATCTCCTCGCCACTTCGGATCGTCGAGGCCTCGGGGACGAGTTCGAGACGCACACTCCCGAAACCGAGGGGCTTCCCCCCCCCCAGACGGTGGAAATGCCCCTCGGGAAGCTGGAGGAGCCAGAGGAGAGCGCCCAGTTCCACCCCCGAGAGGTTCATGAAGGCGATCTCGAAGGTGAACCTCGTCCCCGGCTTCACCCACCCGTGCATCGAACGGTTCTGGTTGTCACGTTGTTCTTCTGTTTCTTCCCCTTGTTCCTTCCCCTTTTGTTCGTCGTGCATCGAGCGGTTCTGGTTGTCACGCTGTTCTTCCCCCCCCTTCCGGGGGCGGCGATACGCCTGGTAGTGGCCATTGTTGGGTATCTGCGTCCGATCCTCCTTCGGATCGTCCCAGTACCCCTCGGGGAGATTCCGGTGGTGCGGGTAGACCTTCCGGCCACGCAGCCCCTTCCCGGCGCGGTAAGCGGCTTGCTCCTTGGAGATCCCGTCGCATT
>CAZTSL010000258.1:0-1590 GCA_964616915.1 uncultured bacterium | reverse complement strand
CGGCACGACCGGCACGACCGGCACGACCGGCACGACCGGCACGACCGGCACGACCGGGGAGGGCGACTGTGTGGCCAACGGCGGTCTGACGATCACCTCGGTGCCGATGACGGAGGCGGAAGTGGGCCAGAGCTACAGCTACCAGCTCGAAACGGATTCCGCCGCTTCCAGTTTCGCCGCCTGCGCCGATCCGCTCGGCTTCACGCCGACTGGGCTCGACATCGATGGCAGCGGCCTCCTCTCCGGCGCCTTCGACGACGCGGGGGAATACCGTGTGGTGCTCGGGGCTTCCGGGGATGCCGGTTCCGACACCCAGATCTTCTGGGTCGAGTCGATCACGAGTGACGATCCCCGCAAGGCGTATCGCATCCCGGGTCCTGCCACGGATGTGACCGAGACGCCCGAGATCGATGGGGACGATCCCACCTTCCTGCCGAGCAACTTCACCACGGTCGGCGCGCCGAACCCGGGCAAGTTCTACATCCACGGGAACATGCACCATGCGGCCTTCGATCCCGACACCTTCGACTATCTCGGCGATTTCGATCCCTATCTCGTGCGTAGCGGTCCCAACGGCCGGGTTCGTGCCGAGTTGATCTTCGATGTGCCGATCGACGAGGATCCCAATGCGCCCTACGACTTCGATCTCTACATCTTCGGCACCACGGCGCCGGGATGCACCTCGCTCGACTGCATCGACTTCGAGTTCGATGCCCTCGGTTTCTGCGGTGGTTCGGACAACAACGACGTTCCCACCGATGCCGATGGTGCAGCGAGTGGACGGAGTGGTCGTGAATTCGGCTACAGCCCCGACATCGGATGCACGCTCGTCTATGGCGCGGACATCACGGAACTCGAACCGATGCCGCTTCAGCCGAACACGGACTACATCCTCGTCGTCTGGGGGTACAACGATCCCCGGAACCCGAGCGGTTTCGAACCGGTCGTTCCCTCGCTCGACTATACGGTGATCCTCGAGATCCAGTAATGACGGATTGCGGGCTGTCGTCCCTCGCCGTTCCTTCGATCGATTTCCATTCCTCTTGACCGGCGGTCCGTGAATTCGTTCTCGAAAGGGTGGGAGAATCCTTCCACCCTTTTCCTTTTGGTTGGGTCAAGGGGGGCCTGATTCGATCGGGGGCTCCTTGGGTCGAGGATTTCCCGCTTCCGGAGATGAGGGCGCGGAGTTTCCTGGTTGAAGGGGAAACGGCTCCACTGCGAAGCAGGGGGAGGAGACCGATCATCGAGAGGTGTTGCAGTGGAACGGGTCATGCGCATACGTTGCTGGATCGTGGTCATCGCACTCGGCTGGGCGTCGTTGGGGTTCACCGCGGAGGAGGGGGGGGGAGCGGCCTTACGGAGCCGTGTGACCACCTTCTTCGAGCGGATCCGCGATCATCGGATGCGGGCCTTCTACATCTACGAACGGACGGGGGAGTTCTTCGTCAGCCGGGAGGACCACGAGGACTTCCTCGCCCTCTTCCTCGAAACACTCGATATGCACCATTTCCCCGAGGCCCGGGTCATCGACTACGAGATTCTCGACATCGAGATGCTCGAGGAGCAGGATCTCGAGCCCCGGGCACTCGT
>CAZTSL010000257.1:0-1677 GCA_964616915.1 uncultured bacterium | reverse complement strand
AGGAATTCGCCACGGGAGAGTGGGAGGCGGAACGGATCAACGATTTCGAATGTGATGAAATGTGAGTTGACAAAACCGGCCGGCTTCTCCTAAGCTGCGAGGCAGGATCGTTTCTCGCAACCGTTCACGACGTGGATTCCAGCAGGCGTATCGGGTCTTCCGGTGCAGGTGTCTGGAAGTCGAGGAGGATGAGATGAAGACGACGAGGCAGGGTTCGGGATGGGGAAGGATCTTTGCCGCGGTGATCGGCGTTGTCGCGTTGGCATCTCCCGCAGTGGCGCAGTTGAACGTGGAGGATCTGGTCTCCTTCACCCGCCCGATCGGGGTGGACGTCTATCGGGACAAGGTGGTGGTCGTACGTTACTGTCCCCAGGAGGTGATCCTGATCGACCGGGAGGGGAACCAGGAGCGCGTGGCCGAAGACCTGCCCGATACCGGGGGATGCGTGGAGATGTACGTGGCGGTCTCCCCCGGGCTTGGGGGCTTCGCCAAGGACCACATCTTCGTCACGCAGAGTTCCAAGATCTATGAGATCGCCCCGGAGGAGGGCTTTTCCGTCTCCCTCTTTGCCAACGTGAGTGGACTGGCGGGAGGGGCAGGGATCAAGTTCGACACCACCGGCGCCTTCGACAACGACATGATCCTGACCGGCACGAACGGGCGGGTCTTCCGGATGAACGTCCAGGGGGAAGCCACCCAACTGGCCAACATCGGAACCGTGATCGAAAACCCCGATATTGCGCCCCTCGACTGGGGCCCGCTGGGGGGCACGATCATCGTTCCCTCGGAGAGAACGGGGAAGGTCTACTCCGTGAGCGCCGAAGGGGTCGTCACGACGCTCGCCACCGGGATTCCGGCCGCGGAGGCGGCCAACTTCATCCCCACCGAGATCTGCGACCTCGCCGAGGGGCTCGGAGCCTGGTTCGGTGCGCTCTATTCCGTGAAGATCGTTCAGATCCCGGCGGCGGACTTTGCCGGTATGGAGGGACAACTCCTCGTGACGAGCGAATCCTCCAACGGCCTCTACCTCATCCGGTGGGACGGGGAGAACTACACCGTCGAACATCTCCAGAACGTTTCGGGAGGATCGTTCGAGGGCTCGAACTGGGCCCACTGCTTCTGCGACGACCCCGACAACGACGGCTACGGGGTTGGAAACACCTGTGAGGGGCCGGACAACTGTCCGGAGAACCCGAACCCCCGGCAGGCGGACGACGATGGGGACGGTCTGGGCAACCTCTGCGACAACTGCCCCGACGTGGCCAATCCGGAGCAGACGGACCGTGACACCGACGGCGTGGGGGACGAGTGCGACTGCGCCGCCGACGATCCCAACGAGCCGGGGCCGGACGGTCGTTGCTCCGAATGTGGGACCACGGGGGGAGAGGCGGCCGACCGGGCTCCTTTCCGTTTCGCTTGGTGGATGCCCCTCACCGTTCTTCTTCTCGGCCGTTTCTTGATCCGGCGCGGTTGAGCGCGAGAGATCTCCTTCCTGCTCGTCCGGCGGCCTGTCCCGGAGAGGCCGCCGGGCATTCCCACGCTCCGGTCAGTGGCCAAGAGCGTTGCGGATCCGTTCCAGGAGTCTTTCGGAGGCGATTCGCTGCGCGACCTTCTTACTCGTGGCTTCGATCGCTTCCGTTTCGTATTCGCTGCCGTCGGGGAGGCGTGCCCACCCAC
>CAZTSL010000256.1:0-1685 GCA_964616915.1 uncultured bacterium | reverse complement strand
CCCTCTTTTCGCTCGGAGCGCCAGGAGGAGCCCGAGCGGGAGGAGGAGGAGGGGATACCCCCTTCCAGGCGGCGCGACGATCCCACAGCGGGAGGAGTTCGTGACCGTGAGTTCCGCGTCATCGACGACGGTCACCATGTTCGCTCCGGCGTAGTAGGCCTTTCCCTGGACGAGAAGCGTGACGACGTCGTTCGTTGCGGTGGCGGAGACCGTCTGTTCGGTCCACGTCTCGAAGGCGTGTTCTCCGCTGCTCCATACGATCGAACTCGCGCTGGGATTCGTGCTCCCTGTCGGATCGATGCCGACCCAGGTCTCCTCGTTGACGTTGTCGTTGTTCCAGGCATCCTGTCGCCAGGTCCAGGCACGAAAGGTCACTTTTTTCCCTGCGCCGACCTTGACGCGCTGGTAGATCCCGGCCCGGTGGGTCGTGTAGCTCGTCCACCACCACTGCGCGGCCTCCCCCCCGTGCACGACGTCGTTCGATTCGAGGAACTGGGCGTTGCCTTCGAGGCGGAAGGAGGTCCAGCCGTTGGCGACGCCACCCAGGAATCCCGCCTCGAAGTCGCCGTTGACGAGGTCGGTCGGGATCGGCTCCGGTTCCGTCCCTGCTCGATCCATGGTGAGAACGAAGCCCATCAGGTCGGCGTCGTTTTGCGCGACGCCGTCATAGAAGGCGGTCCCCTCGGGGTAGTTCCCGCCGTTGACCCGGTAGGTATTGAGGCCGCCACCGTCGGCGTTGGAGAGTTCCACGTAGTAGGTCTCTCCGGGGGTCACCGGGACGTCATCGATGCCCCACGTGACGAGAATCGGCCAGTACTCATCGCTGACCATCTCCCGGGAGTCGGCAGGCGGGCCAACCGGCGCCCCTCCCGGTCCCCCTGCCCGGATCTGCGCCTTCCAGCGAAGATGGTTGCCGAAACCGGTCGTGAACTGGAATTTGCAGGCGATCACCCGGTTGCCGCGCGCCACGAAGGTCTGCCCGAAAGTGTCGGACCACTGCGCGAGGGAGAAGGCATCGGAGGTGGCATCCTCCGGGACGGTGGAGGCATAGGCGAGGCTCTTCGTCATCGGGGCGTCGAGGTCCTCCACGGCATCCCCCTCACTGTTGAGGATCCCCCGGTAATCGGTGTCGAAGGTTCCCGCCGCCTCCCCAGCCTCCGCGTAGAGGAAACCGACCTCCCACGAGTAATGACCCCACGACGGGGGGCGAGAGGTCTCGAAGAGGGGGGAGGTTTGCGAGGGGTGGACCCCATCGACCACGGTCACATCGTAGCCGTTCGGCGTATAGACCGGAATCTCGAGGAAACCGTTCGGGTCGGTCCGGCCGAGCAGGACATCCCAACTCGTGTAGATATCGACCCCGGAAACGGGAGCACCATCGTCCCGGAAGACATGGACGAAGATCGAGTGGTTGAGGCTGTTTTCGTTTACCCCGAGTTCGCGCCAGTATGCCAGGAGATAGGCGCCCTCTCCCCGGACCGGCGAAGGAGCGAGCGACATCGCCGCCGCCACGGCGATCCCGCAGAAGACTCCGATTCCATCCATCTGCCTGGGCTGCTCCATATCCCCCTCCCTTGCGGTGGAAAGCGGGGGTATCTTCCCCTCGTGGTTCGCCAAAGCCTCACTTCTGGGTGGGAAGTGTAGCATCTCCCCTGGCGGAGCGTCAACCTCCTCTGTGAGCCCCA
>CAZTSL010000255.1:150-1840 GCA_964616915.1 uncultured bacterium | reverse complement strand
CGGTCACCTCCTCCCCCCGCCCCGTGTCGCAGGCCGATAGGGTCAGGAGCCGGAGACCGGAGAGATCGAGGCCCACGATCTCCTCGGCGGTGAGGAATCCCTTCGCCTCGTAGGTGAGCGGATCGCGTAGGTTTCCCCCCGCAAGGACGATCCCCGATTCGATGAGGGGGTTTCGCACGCCTTTCGGTGCACCGGCGTGGTTCCGAAGGGGCTCTTCGAGGGTAAGGAGACGGTTTTTCGCCTGCGCCCCCATCTCCCGGAAGAAGAAGCCGTGCGTGGCGAGGTGGGCGAAGCGCGCCCCTTCCAGCTCCGCGATCACCCGTTTCTTCTCCGGCTCGCTTCCGGTGAGGAGATGGACCTCGAAGCCGAGACGGCCGGCGAGTTTCGCAAGGGCGCCGACCTCTGCTTGCGTCCCGGGCAGAGGGGGGATCTTCATCCGCACCGATCCTGCCGTGGCCCCGGCCTCGAAATCGATCCCCCCCACGAGAAGGACCCTCGGTTTCCGCGGCGGAGACGCCGGAGGGGTCCTGCGGAGCCGCAAGAACTCCCGTGGGGAACTCGTCTGGGTGAGGGCAATCCCTGCGGTCCGGGGATCGCTTCCGGTCAGAAGATGCCAGGGGATGCGGGAAAGCTCGGCATCCGGGCTCACGATCACCTTGTGGATACCCTGGGGGAGCGTGGCGGCAATGGGGTGCCATACGAGCGAGGTCACGGTCTGCCAGGTTCCCTTTGCTCCCTTCCTCTGCCGGACTTCCTCCTGCCAGGCCGCCACCGCTCCTTCCACCTTCTTCGCGGCGCCGAGGTCGATGAAGCGGGGGCCTTCCTGCCGTCCCGTCACGACCACGCCGTAGCGCGTCTCGACGAAGGCTCCCTCCCGATAGAAGTCGTACCGGTACACGTCGAGGAAGGCCTCATCGGGGGCGAGGAATCGCCGGAATTCGTTCAGATTCACGCCCTTCATGGGGTCCTGGAGCGCGCCGGGGGGAAGGGCCCGGGCCAGTTCGCGTTCCAGCGTCTCCTTCTCTCCGGTCAGCGCCTCGTTTTTCCTCCGCCACTCGGCCGGGGGGACCTCCCCGGCCTGGTGAAACCATCCGGCGATCTTCGTCCGCAGTTCCTGGAGTTGGGTCACCTTGGCCTCGAGCGCGGGATTTTCCTCCCCCAGCCGGGCAATCGCGGTCTGACGCCGGAGCGATTCGAGGAGGAGTCCCTTCCACCGGAAGAGGAAACCGTATCCGATGGGAAAACCTTCCTCCCCGCGCAAGGCAGAGAGGAGCAAGCCCGTCTGTTTGGGAAGGTAGAGGGCAAGGAAGCTCCGCTGCTCGGCAAAGGAGAGGAAGGGGAAGGTTCGCTCGATATGCCCGTCGATTACCGCCGCGGCCCGAAGGAATTTCCGGTAGGCCTCCTCGTGGGCTTTGGTGCGCCACTCGAGGAGGGCCAGGTTCTCCAGGCTCGTGGCGACACGGGGATGGTTGGAACCAAGCTTCCTTTCGGCGATGGCCAGTGCGCGTTCGTAGAGGGGACGGGCTGCCGCGTAGTCCCCCTGCGCTTGAAGCAAAGAGGCCAGGTTGTTCAGGCTCGGGCCAATCTCGGGATGATCGGGGCCAAGGGCCTTTTCGTAGATGGCCAGTGCGCGTCCGTAGAGGGGACGGGCTGCCGCGTAGTCCCCCTGCGCTTGAAGCAAAGAGGCCAG
>CAZTSL010000254.1:0-1891 GCA_964616915.1 uncultured bacterium | reverse complement strand
CGCGAGGCTTTCGTCAATCTGATCTTGAACGCCGTCGATGCGATGCCAGCGGGGGGGAAATTGACCCTTTGCACCCGCCGGGAAGGGGAACGGGTTCTCGTGGAGATCCAGGACGAAGGGACCGGTATGCGCGAGGATGTGCGGCAACGCTGCTTCGATCCCTTCTTCACGACGAAGGGAGAGGAGGGCACGGGGCTCGGCCTCTCCGTCGTTCACGGCGTGGTCACCCGTCATGGGGGAACGATCGAGATCGAGAGCGAATGGGGGAGGGGAACGACCTTCCTCCTCTCCTTCCCCGTCGCCGAAGCGAGGGCCTCGGAGGTCCCGGAACCGGAGCAACCCCTTTCCTGCGAGCTTCACATCCTCCTCGTGGACGACGATCCGGCCGTGCGGGAAGTGATCGAACACTACCTGATCGAGGATGGGCATCGCGTGGAGGTCGCGGGGAATGGACGGGAGGGATTCGAGCGGTTCCGCCGTGCCTGGTTCGACCTCGTGATCACCGACCGGGCCATGCCCGAGATGAACGGGGATCACCTCGCCGCCCTCGTCAAACAGATCGCCCCGAAGAAACCGGTCATCATGCTCACCGGATTCGGCGACCTGATGGAACATGCCGGGGAGAAACCCAACGGCATCGATCTCCTCCTCAAGAAACCGGTCACCCTGGGCACGTTGCGCCAGGCCCTTGCCAAGGCCTGCGCCTGCGAACCGCCCACGGCCCATGATCCACCCGAAGATCCGGGGGGCTGAGATCACGCGGGGGAGCGTTGCCCGATATCCCTCCGCGACCTCTGCGCCGTTGGGGTGAAGGACGTTGCCCCTGCGGGGTTGGTGGAGTCACTCGCAGTAACCGGCCAGTTCGACGTAGGCGCGCCCCGTGGCATCGCCGGAGACGAGGCTGGCCCCTTCCCAGTAAGTCTCCTCGTCGCTGGCGAGTTCCTGGTCCTCGAGGAGGGGGGTGACCGTGAGGGTGAGATCGGAGAGGGAAAGGGTCCACCCCATCGGGTAGGTGCATCCGGTCGTCGGGCTCGTCCATTCCCCGGTCGGGGTGATCGAGAAGTGGGAGAGATCCTCGACACGCCCGTCCGCGTGGGCGTAGGTTCCCCCGAGGAAGTCACTTCCATCGGGGAAACGGACGTGGAAGAGCATGATCTCCCCCCCATCGTCGAGCTGGATCCCGAACCAGTCCCAGCGCGCCTCGGTGATCGCCTGAAGATCCCCCCACTGGTGGTCGAACCAGGCCGTTCCGCTCACCGCGTGGCTCTCCTCGCCATCGGTGAGCGTCCCCACGGCCGCCATCCGCGCCCGGGAGTAGTAGTAGGTGAACCCCCCGCCGGGATATTCCGTGAAACCGTTGCCGTGATGGAAGAGGGGGGGATCGATGGCCGTGAGATCGAGGTCGAGCGTCCATCCCCCCCCCGCTCCGTGGAGGTGATCCGTTCCATCCCCCCCCACTGCCGAGAAGGTTTCGAGCGCGAAGGAGAAGCCGTTCTCCACCGAATCGGGGCGCATGAAGGCAAAGGCCGCATCGTAGGAGAAGGCGCCCCCCTCGATGTCCGTCACCGCGAAGTTCACCAGGAGCGCATGGCGCACTTCGATCCGGAAGAGAAAGAAGACGATCTCGAACCCGAAGGGGCGTCCCCCCTCGTCCCAGAGGTGCCCCGTCCAGTACCACCACTCGATCGGCTCCTCGTGAAGGGCATCGTCCGCCGGGAGATCGACGACGAGGGCCGGATCGCAGGCATCCCCCACCCCGTTGCCATTGGCGTCCCGCTGATCGGGGTTCACGACGGCCGGACAATTGTCCACCGGGTCGCAGAAGCCGTCCCCATCCCCGTCGAGGAAGGGGCAGCAGGGGGCGGCCAGGCCCAGCATGACGAGGATCACG
>CAZTSL010000253.1:0-1914 GCA_964616915.1 uncultured bacterium | reverse complement strand
GGATTGGCGAAACAACCACGCCTCGACCCATTCGTGATCGGTGAGCCTGCCTGCCAGGCGAGTCCCGCCACACATCCCCCCGCAGGAACAGGTTTTACTTCATGAGCAAAGAACGGAACCTCATCGATCCAGCGTCGCATGGAAGGGGGGATTCGCCAATCGGTTCCGGTCATCGTGCCACCCCCACGACAATGGAGGGAAGCGCCGGGAGTCGCCGGACGTACTCGGCCATGCCTCCTTTGTTTGCCGTGATGACCGGAACCCGGGCTTGCTGCGCCTCATGGATGACGAGCGGCGAGTTTTCCTCCCATACAGAGGGAACGACGATGGCGTCCACCCGATTGAATACATCATGAACGATTCTCTGGTTTCGGTACTCCGGGAGCCACGCCACGTGTCGGGCCGTATCGTTCGGGAGGTGTCGGGTCAACTCCTTGAGCGCCTCGGTATCTCGACCTCACGGCCACCCCCAGATACGAAGGATCGCTCTGCCTTCGACTTGCGCGAATGCGCGGAGGAGCAAGTGGATGCCCTTGCCCGGGGTATGCGTCCCGAGGTAGCCGAAGGTGAACGGTTCATTCCGATTCCGGACACGGCCCCATCCCATTCGTCAAGAGGAAAATTTTCCAGTTTCCCCTGGCAGGAGGGATCACTGAAAATCCATTCGTGTTGTAAATACGACGTAGGTATAGGGATCGCCTCCCGCGATCATCGGAGGTGGCACATGTCACGATGATGCTCCCGCCGAGGGGGCGTTTACCGGCCGAGATCCTCGACGAACTTCGTGAACTGGGGCAACGATTCGGCGTCGAGGAGGTACTCCCCGGCCTCGAGGAGTTTCTCGGGGGAATCGAGACGTGCCAGGGCTCGTTCGAGCCGTTTCGTGACCCGTCGGACTTTGCCGGGGCCCTGGAAAGAGGGCCTCTTCTCATTGACATCCGCTGCGGTTGCGGTAGAATCCGGATGGAAGAATCTTCGCCGACCTCCACGGATCCGCTCCCGAAAACCGGCGGGGAAGGAAAAAGCATGCTCCTGATCCTCGATGAACGAAACGTTCTGCCCCGGCTGCTCCTCCTGGGTCTGCGGCGCTATGGTTTCGAGGGGATCCACGAAAGGCGGATCGAGCGGGCAGTGGCGCACCTCTCCCAGACGGACCTCTGCTTGACCGGAGAACTCTCCTGCGCCTCGTGGAAAGCACTTCAAGCATCCCTCCGTACCCATCCCCGCCGCATTCCCCTCCTCCTCCTTTCCGATGCCGAGGGGCAGGGGAACCTCGATCAGGCCGTGGAACGGCTCGACTCGCCGACCGATCTCGATGCCTTCGGGAGGAAGATCGTCGAAATCGCCAAGAGGATCGCACCCGCACTCCTCGAGCAACCCGGTTCGGGCAAGCGCAACCCTTCCATCCAGACCACGGGAACGATCGAGGGGAATATGGCGGAGATCTTCGGCGCATGCCACATCCTGCACCTCTCCGGAACTCTCCATCTCTCGCAGAACGGCGCGATCAAGACGGTCTTCTTCCGGGAGGGGGTGCCGGTCCTCGCGCACTCCAGCGACGAGACGGAACGGATCGGCTCGTTGCTCGTGCGCGAGGAGAAGATCTCGGAGCATCAGCTCCACGAGGCCTTGAAGGCCCAGGAGAAGAGCAGAAAACGGATCGGGGCGATCTTCGTCGATCAGGGGTACCTCGACGAGACG
This sequence comes from uncultured bacterium, assembly GCA_964616915.1. Lineage (GTDB taxonomy): Bacteria > Myxococcota_A > CAZTSL01 > CAZTSL01 > CAZTSL01 > CAZTSL01. The sequence continues at coordinate 213 of CAZTSL010000253.1, read as the reverse complement.
GAGCGTAAGCTCGCCCTCCAGTTGCAAACGGAACTGATCTGCCTCTCCCTCTTCGCCTGGGAGACGGGAACCTTCCTCCTCTCCCTCGAGGATCGATCGTTCGCAGAGGGGGAACTGTGGGTGGGAGAAGCGCCGCAACGGACGATACTGCGTGGCATCCAGATGCACTATTCCCTCGAACGGCTCGAAGGACGCCTCCCCCCTCCCCCCACC
>CAZTSL010000252.1:0-1922 GCA_964616915.1 uncultured bacterium | reverse complement strand
CGGTGGTGCCCTCGCCCCCCGTTTCGGCGGTCGTCTCCGCGGTGGTGCCCTCGCCTCCTGTCTCGGCGGTCTCGACGGCGGTCGCGTGCGCCGTCTCGAGAGCGGTGGAGAGGTCACCGGTCAGGGGGGTCTGCGCGGTCAGGGAGGAGCCTCCCTCCGTGAGCGCAGTTCCGGAAGGGGAGGAACGCTGCGTTTCTCCACTCCCATCGGACCCGCAAGCGGCGAAAAGAAACGATAGCGCAAGGAGCAACAGGGCGTTCTTCATCGGCTTCATCCTCACTCCCTCCGGTGAACCGTGATCCTCGGTTGCCAGCATACGAGGACGTAAAGGGGCATCCGACGCAGGGGGAAGGGATCCCGGCGACGATCCCAGGGAAAGAGTCTACCCCATCCAACGGATCGAAGCAACCGGAATCTCACCGCCACCGGCAAGGGACCTCCTTGCCCGTCGGGGAACTGGGGGAAGCGGCCCGCGCTCCCGCCGTCTATGGCACGCCTGCCCGGGTCGTGCGTTGCGGGAGGAATCAGCGTGCCATGATGATCGTATGGCCAAGCCAGACGAGAAAGAGACCCACCACGAGTTGAATCCCGACGTTGGCGGCCGCCTGGAGGTATTCGGCGTCCTGGAGCATGGCGAACGTTTCGTAGAGGAAAGTCGAGAAGGTCGTCAAGGCGCCGATCAAACCGATCAAAGCGAACTTCCGGAAGGAGGGCCCCAGCAGGTGGGAGGCATCGACGAGCCCGGTGAGCAATCCGATCGCAAAGCACCCGAGCATGTTGGCCGCCAGCGTGCCGCAGGGGAAGCGGACGAAGGGAAGACGCTGATGGATCACCCCCCCCACACCGTAGCGCAGAAGCGCCCCCAGGAAACCACCCGATCCGACGAGCAGCGCCGTAAGGAGCACTTCCCTCAACGTCTTCTCCCGCTCGGATCGGCGATCACCGCTTCGAGAACTGGAACTTCCGCCGGGCACCCGGTTGGCCGTATTTCTTCCGTTCCTTGATCCGGGCGTCGCGGGTGAGGAAGCCTGCCTTCTTGAGGATGGCGCGGAAGTCGGGGTTCACCGCGAGGAGCGCCCGGGAGATGCCGTGCTTGATCGCACCCGCCTGGCCGGAGATCCCCCCTCCCCGCACATTGACCATGACGTCGAATTTGTTCAGCGTATCCGTGATCTCGAAGGGCTGCTTCAGGATCATCTTGGCGGTTTCCCGGGTGAAATATTCCTCGACGGGCCGCTTGTTCACCGTCATCTTTCCGCTCCCCGGCCAGATCCACACCCGGGCCACCGAGGTCTTGCGTCGTCCTGTCGCATAGTATCGTTCACTCATCGCCGCAGTCTGCCTCCATTACTTCGAGAGCGCCAAGGGGACCGGTTTCTGGGCCTTGTGCGGATGCTCGCTGCCCGCGTAGATCTTGAGCTTCGAGAGTTGTTTCCGCCCGATGCGGTTCTTCGGAAGCATCCGGCGCACCGCTTCGCGGATCACCCGCTCCGGATCTTTTTCGAGCAACTTGCGCAGGGAGGTCGCCTTGAGGCCCCCCAAATAACCGCTATGGCGGTAATAGATCTTGTTGTCGAGTTTCCTTCCGGTCACGCGGATCTTGGAAGCATTCACGACGACCACGAAGTCACCGGTATCGATGTGGGGGGCGAAGATCGCCTTGTGCTTTCCCCGGAGGAGCGTGGCGATCTGCGATGCCGCACGCCCGAGGACCGCACCTTCCAGGTCGATGACGTGCCATTTCCGTTCGACTTCCTTCGGCATATACGTCTTCATCGTCTCTCCACGCTTTTCGGCCTCCGCCCTCAGGCGGGGGAGGAAAGCGCAGCCTCCCTTGCTTTGAACGGTTGAAATGAGGTATCGTAGGGAATGCTTTCTACAGGAATTCCATCGGATTGTCAAGAGGCCTCGTGCCGCCGGCA
>CAZTSL010000251.1:0-2069 GCA_964616915.1 uncultured bacterium | reverse complement strand
CCACCTCGAAGGAGGCGCGGAAGAGGGGGGTAGGACACCACGCTGGAACGAGGGCGGGTAGCTCAGTTGGGAGAGCGTCGGCCTTACAAGCCGGATGTCGCAGGTTCGAGTCCTGTCCCGCCTACGCAACGCACGATATGGGGTTGTAGTTAAGCTGGTTATAACGCCGGCCTGTCACGCCGGAGGCCGCGGGTTCGAGTCCCGTCAACCCCGCTTCAGAATCGAGAGGGATCGAGCAGGAATGTTCGCATCCCTCTTTTTCTTTCAGAGCGCCGCCGTATGGCTGAGCCGCAGTTTGTCGCGAGCGTGAGTGCAACATCGAATCAGGATACCGCATGACAACGGCATGCTCGTGCCGGACGAAGTCCGGGACGGGGAATCGACGACGCCGGAGAGCGTAAGAGCGTGAGGAAATTCCGATGCTCGAGGACGCACACCGCCGCCTTGGGGCGGTCTTCACGGAACGCTTCGGGAAGCGGATTCCGGAACACTACGGCGACTGGGAAGGAGAAGTGACCGCGGTTCGCACCCGCGCGGGGCTCATCGACCTCTCGTGGCGGGGGAAGCTCGAACTGACGGGGGAAGGACGGGTCAAGTTCCTCCACGGCAAGGTGACGAACGACATCCAGGCCCTCTCCGAAGGGGAGGGGTGCGCCGCAGTGATGTGTAACGCCAAGGGGAAGATGCTCGCCGACCTCCGGGTCTACGCCACGGCCGACCGGCTCCGCCTCGAAATGCATGGGGGACTCGCAACGAAGGTCTACCAGATCTTCGAGGACTCGATCTTCTTCGATCCCGTCGCGGTCGAGGACGTCACGGAGAAATTCGCGATCTTCGGGGTGGAGGGCCCCGAAGCCCGAACCCTTCTCGAAGGGGGACTCGAAGCCTCCCCCTTGCCGCAGGCCACATTCACCCATACCCTTACCCGGATCCTCGGCGAGGAGGTTTGGGTAACCCGGGGGGGGGAGACGGGCGCGGAAGCCTATCACCTCTGGATCCCCATCGGAAGCGCACCCCCCTTCTGGGAGAAACTCCTGGAAGTCGGAAGGGAAGTAGGGCTCACGCCGGTGGGCTTCAAAGCCTACGATACGCTCCGGCTCGAAGCGGGAACCCCCTGGTACGGTACCGATACGGACGAGCAGACGATCCCGCTCGAAGCAGGCCTCGAAAGGGCGATCAGCTTCACGAAGGGGTGTTACCTCGGCCAGGAAGTGATCGCCCGGATCGAAGCGCGGGGACATGTCAACTGGAAGCTCTGTGGCTTGCGCCTCACCGAGCCCGTCGCCGCCGGGGAGGAAGTCTTCGCCGAAGGGGAGGGAATCGGCCGGATCACGAGCGCCGGATTCTCCCCCACCCTCGGCTTTCCGATCGCACTGGCCCGCCTGCGCCGCGAGTACGCCGAACCGGAGACTCGCCTCCATCTTCGACCGGGAGGCCGCAACGTCTCGGCCACGGTCCTCCCCCTCCCCTTCCTGTGCTCCCCCTGAAGCAGACGGTGGCTTTCGCGAAGCCATCCGTCGGCGGGGGGGGACGTGCCATCCGCTTTTCGGCGCGTCGCAATCCTGACGTCAAGAGCGCCCACTGCGTCTGCCACGCCTCCACCCACCTGGCTGCTCTCCCTCACCAGGCGTGGAGAGAGGCAGGTGCGCCAGTTCTCTTTCTCCCTCCCTCTTGCCCCCTACGCCACGTGCCGCCGCCTCCCCGGCCCTTTGCCGCCGGCGCGACGGCCAATCTCCGGGCTCCGGAACCGGACTTTGCCGGAGCCCTACACGGCTGTCATTTTCTGCTTGACTCCAATCAGCGAGGAGTGCTATGCTGCTACCCAGACGGAAGTCGGAGGGGGAAATCAAAAATGAGGAGGAAGAGTAGCCCCATCTGTTCTTGATCGGCCCATCTGTTCTTGATCGGTAGGGATTCTACCTATCTCCGGCAAACGACGTGGTGGACAGCCTGGTCACAAAGGGAGTGGGCGCAGGTTGATCCCGACGGCAGAGTGCCACGATGTCATTGAACTCATGAACCTATCCCACGAATCATCGTTGAGTCCAGATCATGATGATTGCCACATG
>CAZTSL010000250.1:0-2082 GCA_964616915.1 uncultured bacterium | reverse complement strand
TTGTGACCGGCGTACGAGGGGAGAAGGATGAAAGTCGAGAAGATTTTTCCGATCACGATTCTGGGTGCCACGGGATATACCGGCAAACTCGTGGCCCACGAACTCGGCCGCCGGCAGGTCCCCTTCGCGATCGCCGGACGCAGCCGGGAGAAGCTCGAAGCGTTGCGCGACGCGCTTGAAGCGGAGATCGTGGGGCTCGAAGTGGTCGGTGTCGATGACGCGGCACGCCTTCGGGAAGTGTGCGGGAAGAGCCGGGTCGTGATCAACTGCGTCGGTCCCTTCCTCGACCTCGGAGAGGGCGTCGTCCGGGCCGCGATCGAAGGGAAATGCCACTATCTCGATACCACGGGAGAGCAGCTCTTCCTCAAGAAGATCGTGGAGTACCACACGGCGGCGGAGAAGGGGGGGGTGGCCGTGGTCAACGCGCTGGCCTTCGAATACGCCCTGGGGGACATGGGAGCCGCGATCTGCGCGGAGGGGGTGAACCCGATCTCCACGATCGAGGTCCACTACGCGCTTACCGGGATGCATACGAGCCGGGGGACGAAGCGCTCGGCGATCCGGATCTTCCAGAACGAGACCTTCGAGTTTGAGGAGGGGCGATGGGTGCCGGTCGAGCCGGGGAAACGCCAGGGGACCTTCCCCTTCCCTCCCCCCTTCGGCCCGGTGACCGGCGTCAACTTCCCCGGGGGGGAGATCATCACCCTCCCGCGTCACACCCCCGCCCGCAACGTGCGCGTCTTCATGGGCGCCCCCGAGATCAAGGGGAAGACCTTCCAGATCTTCTCCCCCACGATCTTCCGGATGGCCCGCTCCCGGATCGCCGATGTCGCGAAGGCCTTCATCGATCGGGGGCCGGAAGGACCCACCCCGGAGGAACGGAAGGGGGATCACTTCCAGATCGGAATCTTGGTCGAAGGGGAAGCGCAAGGAACCCCGGTCACGAAACGCCTCGTCGTCGAAGGGAGCGACCCCTACGGGATCACCGCGGTCATCACCGCGGAGGGGGGCATGCGCATGAGCGGCCCCGACTTCCACGCGCGCGGCGTCCTCCCCCCCGCGGCGGCCTTCCCCCCCCGTGACTTCCTCGAGGCGCTTCGGCCCTCAGGGATCACCTGGCGCTTCCTCGATGAATCGTAGTTCCCCCCTTTACGCGGGGACGAGAAGAACTTTGCCCGTATTCCTCCGTTCCTCGATGTAGCGGTGGGCCGCCGCAGCCTCGGAGAAGGGGAAGACCTGGTCGATGTGCGGGCGAAGCCTCCCCTGCTCGACCTCCGTCAGGATCTCCGCCATCCACTGGCGGATCTTCTCCGGCTCATGCCACAAATGCCCCAGGTTCACGCCGAAGACGCCCCGATTGCGGTTCATGAGGAGGAAGGGATGAAAAAAGGGCGTTTGCAGGGCGATCTTGAGGAAGCGAAAGCCCCTGCCAAAACCCGACTCGGTCACGGAGGAGATTCCGAACATGGCGAGCCGGCCGGTGGCACGCAGGGCCCGGTAGCTCTTTCGCCAGTTCGCCCCGCCGAGGGGATCGAGGATCAGTTCCACCCCCCGCTCGTCGGTGAGCCGGGCCACCTCTTTCGTCCAGTCCTGGTTCCGGTAGTCGATCGCATGATCGAGCCCCCGTGCCTCGAGGAAGGCATGTTTCGCGGAGGAAGCGGTGCCCAGGGTTCTTGCCCCGATCTTCCGGGCCAGATCGAGCGCAGCGATCCCCACCCCCCCGCCGGCGTTGTGGATGAGGATCGTCTCCCCCTTGCGCAGCCCCCCCATCACGACGATCGCCTGGTACGCGGTGAGGTAGTTGACGGGGAGCGCGGCAGCGGCCTCGAAGGAGAGTGCCTCCGGTTTGGGAAAGACCTGCCGCTCGGGAACCACGACGAGGTCCGCGTACCCCCCGAAACGGGTGATCGCCACGACCGGCGTTCCCGAAAGGGCGGGATCGACGCCCTCCCCGACCCTCTCCACGATGCCGGAGACCTCGTAGCCGACCACGCAGGGCATGGGGGGCGCATCGGGATAGAGCCCCTTTCGGGCCAGGATATCCGCGAAGTTGATCCCGGCGGCCTTCACCCGGATCGCGAC
>CAZTSL010000249.1:0-2133 GCA_964616915.1 uncultured bacterium | reverse complement strand
CGAGTTTTCCGCCGGAGGCGAAGATCGCGCCCCCCGATCCCCCATCTCCGGCATCATCACTGTCTCCTCTGTAGGTCGATCCACCCGAGCCTCCATCGCCCGCCCTATTGCCGTAGAAGAAACTCTGCTCGATCGAAGTCACGGCGTTGCGCAAGGCGAGGGCACCACCCTGTCCTCCCGGTCTTCCAGGATAAGGGGATCCGAATTCCGTGATCCCGTCTCCTCCCCAGCCCGCATGGTTGTTGCGGAAGGTGGCGCCCACGATCTTCAACCATGCGTCCTCTCCCCCGATCGCCCCTGCGTCCCCTCCACTTCCCGCCCAATACTGGGAGAATTCAGAGTATCCGTAACCGCCCCGATTCTCCTCGAAGATTCCCTCCCTCAGAAAGAGAGAGGAACCCCGAAGGAAGATTCCCCCGCCGCTCCCTCCGCTCTCTGCCTTGCCGCCACTACACGCATCGATCGCATCGCCGGCATGATTCCTCTCGAAGACGACGGAATAGAGGAAGAGATGGCTTCCCATCCGCGCATAGAGCCCGCCCCCTTCCCCATTGTCGGACGCACACCCATCGATGTGGACCTCATTGTCCGAAAGGAGGACGTCCACGAGGATCGGGGCGCCGTGGGAAACCGAGATCCCCCCTCCGTTGTTGCTCTGTTCATCCATATTCCAGGTGAACGTACGATTTCCGGTGATCTGGAGATGGTAGAGGCGGGGGGAAGCCGCCTCGATCCGGATGCCGCCGCCCTCTCTTGCCACCCCACCGGTGATCGTAAATCCGGAGAGGATCGCTTCGCGCCCCTCCCCCTGCACGAAGCGGACGACCGAATCGCTTCCCTCGGCGTCGATCGTGGTTTCCTCCGGGCCATCGATGCCGATGAGCGCGATCGCCTTTCCGCCGAAGTCGATCGTCTCCACATAGGTTCCGGCGCGCACACAGATCGTCTCCCCCCCTTGCGCCGCATCGATCGCTTCCTGGATCGTCGCGAAATCGTCGGGAACCTCGATGTCGCAGATCCGGGTACAATCGGAGTCGAATCCCTCATCGACCACGCCATCGCAGTCGTTGTCGATTCCGTCGCACACCTCCTCGGCAAAGGGACCGATCGCCTCGTGCGTGTCGTCACAGTCACCGGCTCGAGGAGCATACCCCATCCCCGGTGACACGCACGATTCCACCCCCGCTCCGGCCCCGAAGCCGTCCCCATCGGCATCGGGATACCAGAGGGGCGGCTCGATCTGGAAGAGGGGAGAGGAGGGACAGACGTCACACCCATCGCTGACGCCGTCGTGGTCACGGTCCTCTCCACCCGTCTCCTCCGGTCCGAGAGGACAGGAATCACAGGCATCGCCGATACCGTCACCATCCTGATCCTCCTGGTTCGGATTCCAAACATCGTCACAATTGTCCTCGCTCTCACAGACGCCGTCGTGGTCACGGTCGTTGGTGACCTCCGTGGGACAGCGATCACAAGCGTCCCCCACACCGTCGTTGTCCGTATCCGTCTGCGCCGGGTTCGCCACGAAAAGACAGTTGTCCTCGTTCGGAGGAACACCGTCCCCATCCACGTCGGGGGGACAAGCCGGAAAGGCCGAACAACAAAGGAAAATCGAAAGAAAACCCCAGAGCAGCCGGATGCCATTCGAATATCCCATCTCATCCCCCTTTTCGTTCTTTCTCATCGTTTCCAGGACGATCCTGGAACCGGAGCCGTGATCCGATCGTGCCGTCGGAAGACGCAAGAACCGTTCCCGACGGATCTCCGCAGCCTCCGGAAGAGGGGCTGGGAAACCCCAGCGGCCGATTCCCCCCATGGCAGGCGGATTCCGGGAGAAGCCGGGACGCGGAAGCCCACCGGCTCCCCCTGCGGCGTGAGGGGGGAGGGGGGAAATCTTCCCCCCCCCCCGGGCCGTTTACCGGTCAACTTTCCTTGACCGTCAGGGGAGATCCGAGGCGCCAGGACCGCCGTAGGCGCCGATGTCGCTGCGACTCCCGTCGGGATCGAGGAGGTCGGGATCCCCGGCATCGATCAGGGGAGAATCGGAGGAGAGATGGAGATCCCAGGCGAGTGGATCGCTCCCGGAGGTATCGACGAAGCGGGGATCCCCCGTGATGTTTCCATCCGTCCCGG
>CAZTSL010000248.1:0-2222 GCA_964616915.1 uncultured bacterium | reverse complement strand
ACGGTCAAGACGCACGTCTTCACGACGATGACGGGGGCGATGAAGAACGCCTTCGGCGGACTCCTCAACGAAAAACGCCACTGGACCCACGCCGTGATCCACGAGACCCTCGTCGATCTCCTCACGATCCAGAAGGAGATCCATTCGGGGATCTTCGCGGTGATGGATGGGACCTTCGCCGGCGACGGCCCCGGTCCCCGCTGCATGGTCTGGCATGAGAAGGACATCCTCCTGGCCAGCGCGGATCAGGTGGCCATCGATGCGATCTCCGCGAAGATGATGGGGTTCGATCCGATGTCCCTCCCCTTCATTCGGTTGGCCCACGAGGCAGGCCTCGGCTGTGGCGACCCCACCGAGATCGAGGTCGTGGGAGAGGATATCACGGGGATCGACTGGGGGTTCAAGGGGAACGAGAACACCTTCGCCAGCCGGGGGCAGAAGATGATCTACCACGGCAAGCTCAAGAAACTCGAAAACCTCCTCTTGCGGACCTGGATCGCCCCCTGGTCCTATCTCGCATCGATCATCTATCACGACCTCTACTGGTATCTCTTCGTGGGACGCTCCCGGGCGGCCCGGGCGCTCGAGACGAAGTGGGGAAAACTCTTCCAGCAGTACTGATCCCCTGCGAGAAGGAGACCTCGACTTCCCCACTGCGCACTCCAGGAGTCCGGCGTTCCTGACCCCCGCCGGCGCAGTGCCGGCGGCCAGGAATGTCGTCCCTCGAGGCCGCGGATCGGTAACCGACGTGACAAGGAGCAAAAGGGATGAAGACGTTCGAAAGAGGGAGGAAAGGCGTCGTGCGCGCAGCGATCTTTCTGTGCTGCGCGCTGTTCGCCGCCATACTCCCCGCACCCCTTTGCGGCGGCGGAGAGGAGCTTCCCGGGGAAATGACCTTCTCTCCGGCCGAACCGACCACGGACGATACGCTGACGATCATGATCACCGCGGAGATCGGCTACGTCTACGTCGATCTCGTTGGCATGGGGCCGCAAGGGCCCGTCGATCCGGAGTGGATCGGCGTGACCGGAGATGGACCCTACACCTGGTCGTACCGGCTGCGCAATCTGGTGGAGGGGACCTACACCTTCACCTTCACGGCGGACAACGGGGAGACCCTCGTGGCCCGGGGATCGGTCTTCGTGCGAAAGGGCTCCGGCACGGGGCAGCCGGCCGCCTCCCCCTTCATCTATGGGATTCATTCCTGGTCCCCCGGTGCGTCCGCCCTCCTCGAGGGGAAGAAGGGGTGGACGACCGAGACGATCCTTGCCACCGACCCGATCGATGTCGCCCGCTACGACCAGATGATCGCCGAAGGATATTCGATCATCCTGCGGATCAACAACGGGTACAACAACGCGGGGACGATTCCGCTCGATCCGGCCGACTACCCGGCCTTTGCGAGCCGTTGCGGCAACATCGCGGCCACGCTGGGGGATCGCGTGCGCGTCTATGTGATCGGTAACGAGATGAACGCCCCCTACGAGGGGGACGGAACCAACGGCATTCCGGCCGACGACTATGCCCTCTGTTTTCGGATGACCCGAAACGCGATCAAGGCCGCCTCCCCAGGGGCCATCGTCCTTCCCGGCGCGGTCGCGAACTGGAACCCCCAGCCGATCCTCGGATGCAGCGGTCCCTACGAATACCCCTGGGACAACTACCTCCACTGCCTCGTCACCGACCTCGGCGATGACACGGACGGCTATACGGTCCACACCTACGGAGGACGGGGGGGGGATCCCGATCCCCGCGACGACGGTTACTGGGGTTTCGGCAACTACAAGGACCAGATTCGCATCATCGATGCCGCCGGTGGGGGAAACCGGCCGATCTACATCACCGAGTTCAACCACGCCGCCAATGGATGGCATACGAGCAACGGGCAAAACTATCCCGATGATCCCTATCCGGACGGGTGGATCGAGAAGGCGTTCCAGGATATCGACACCTACAACGCCCAGAACCGCTGCCGCATCAAGGCCCTCTGCTGGTTCACCTACGACCTCGACGGCTGGCAGGGCTTCAACCTCACCTACCTCTCCGCGGCAAAATCCGATTTCCAGGACACGACACGAAACACGAGCTACCGCAACGACTGTGACCTCTGACCCGGCGATCCCCCCCTGAAGAAAAGACTTCCATTCCGTAGCGATCTCCGGTATACTGGGAAAGCGGTACGAAGCGCCGTCGGGGGGCGAGGGGGGCCAGGGAGAGCCAGG
>CAZTSL010000247.1:0-2261 GCA_964616915.1 uncultured bacterium | reverse complement strand
GGTGCTGCGGGGGGCGTTGCTCCACGATCTCGGCAAGGCCAACGACCACTTCCAGTGGATGGTGCGGGGCAGACCGGGGCGCGTCACGCAGGCGCTGCGGCATGAGTGGATCAGCGCCTGGCTTCCCCTCCATCTTTCCGCGTTTCGCGCCTGGCTCTTCGGGGAGGACTTGCGGCTGGCCTCGTTCGTTCTCGCCGGTGTCCTGGGGCATCATCTGAAGGCGCAGGAGGTGACGCCGCGCAAGGGGAGCGGTCGCTTCACCGTGGAATGTGCGTTCGATCATCCCGGTTTCGTCGAGACGCTTCGGCGGGGAGGGAAGGCGATCGGGCTTCCGGAACCACCCCGCCTCGATCGGGTGACGATCGATCTCTCGCGGCGCCCCCTTCGGGAACTCCGGCAGTGGCTCGCCAGGGGGATGGAGGATCTCGATCCCCGTCCCATGGCACTCGTCAAGGCGCTCACGATGGCCGCCGATCTGGCGGGGTCCGCCCTGCCGGTGAAGGGGGAACGGGATATCGGGGCGTGGGTCGCGGAGACGCTGGGGCGTTGCTGCGAGCGCGCGCAACTCGAAGGGATCGTGAAGGAGCGACTGGCGGGGAGGGCGCCGAGGCCCTTCCAGCGGGAAGTGGCGGCGCGACGGGCACGGGTGATCCTCGTGCGGGCCGGCTGTGGAAGCGGCAAGACGGCCGCGGCCTACCTCTGGGCCGCCCAGCGGGCCGCGGGACGGAAGCTCTTCTTCTGCTATCCCACGACGGGCACGGCCACGGAGGGCTTCCGGGACTACATCGTGGAGACGGGGATGGGGGGGGCAAGCGCACTCCTGCACGGCCGAAGCGAGATCGATATCGAACGGATTCTCGAGGCGGAGCCCTTCTCCCCATCGGACCGGGGCTTCGGTGTCTCGGCGCTCGTGGCCTGGGATGTTCCGGTCACGCTCTGCACGGTGGACCGGGTGCTCGGCATCATCCAGAACGCCCGGACGTCGCTCTATTCCTCTCCGGCGTTCATGAACGCGGCCTTCGTCTTCGACGAGATCCATCAGTACGACGGGCGGCTCTTCGGTGCGCTCCTTCGCTTCATCGAAGCGTTCTCGGGGGCGCCGATCCTGCTGATGACGGCCTCGTTGCCCCGGCATCGGCTCGAACGGCTCCAGGCGTTGCTCGGGGGGGCGTTCGAGATCGTGGCGGGTCCCCGGGAGCATGAGGCGGTGCAGCGCTACATCCTTTCGGATCCGGTGGAGGAGGCGCCGTGGGATGCCGTTGGGGAGGTCCTCGAGAGGGGCGGGAAGGTGCTCTGGGTGTCGAACAGGGTCGATCGCTGTGTCGCGGTGGGGCGAACGGGGGAGGCGCGTTTTCCATCGGTGCCGATTTTTCCCTATCATAGCCGCTACCGTTATCGGGATCGGGTTACCCGTCACGAGGCGTTGATCTCCGCCTTTCGGGAGGCGGGGGCGGCCTTTGCGGTGACGACACAGGTCTGTGAGGTCTCGCTCGACATCTCGGCCGATCTCCTCGTGAGCGATCTGGCGCCGGTGCCTTCGTTGATCCAGCGGCTGGGGCGGCTCAACCGGCGGGCTTCACCCGAAGCGCCGGGAAGGCCCTGCCGGGCGTTCTTCCTTCATCCTTCCTCGCCTGCCCCCTATGAGGAGGCGGATCTCGCGGTAGCGGAGGCGTGGCTCGGCGCGCTTTCGGGGAGGTCCGTATCCCAGCGTGACCTGGCGGAGGCATTCGAGCGGACCGTTCCGGAGGGGGAGGAAGGGGGCGTCCTCCCCTCCGAGTGGCTCGATGGGGGGAAGGTCAGCCGGCGGGCTCCCTTACGGGAAGCGGGTGTGACGATCACCGTCCTTCGCGCGGAGGATGCCGAGGCGATCGAAGCGGGGCCGGGGATGCGCAAGGCGATCCTCGCCAATGGGATTCCGATGCTCCTCCCTCCCGTGCAGGAGGGGATCGCCCCTTGGCCCCTCCTGGGGCACGCCTCGGTCGCCCCAAAGGGCGCGATCGCCTATGACGTACGGTGGGGGGCCACATGGAGGAAGAATCCCGGCCGCCCCGAGCGGCACGATCGCCTGCGATGAACGATGAGGGGCCACATGGAGGAAGAGGGAACGTTGCGAGCAACCTTTCCCGAGGTCCGGAAAGGAAGCGAAAGGCGTATATTTCCTGTAGAACATCGCGATACCGTCGCGGATCCTTCTTCCCTCTCCATATAGAGGGGCAGGAAAGAAATGGAGATGAGGAAGAGAAAGGAGGCAATCGTTATGG
>CAZTSL010000246.1:0-2284 GCA_964616915.1 uncultured bacterium | reverse complement strand
GGATCGAAGGGGGGTGCGTCTCTTCCTCCTGCTGGGGGGGGGACTCCTGCTGCTCGAACTCCTCGACAAGCGGGGAATCTCGCTTTTCCCCTTCACACGGTCGGTGCGGGTGGGGGGGTACCTCCTCCTGGCGCTCCTCTTCCTGCGATTGCGCCGAAGATGTTCTGGGCGCTCCCTGCTTGAGAGGCCTCATACCGACGGATCATGGGTGCCTTCTCTCTTGCGAGGAGATCGGGTGCTCTTCCTCCTGGGCGTCCTCTTCCTGATGGCACCCCTCACCGAGGCGGCGTGGAAGAGGGAAGTCGCGCCGTTGCGTCCCTTTTCCCTCTCGCGGATCGAAACACAGATTCGTCTCTCGAGGCCCTCGGGGGAGACGGCCGGTCTCGTGCGGTGGGTCCGGGAACATACGCCGAAGGGGAGCCTCTTCGTGGTGCCCCCCCTCGACGTCCGTTTCCTCCCCTTCCGTCTGACGGCGGAACGGGGGGTTTTCATCACGATCTACGACATCAATCAGCTCGCCTTCGACGTTGCGGTCTACCCGCAGGGGCATCGCCGTCTCACCCGGATCGGGGTGCGACCGATCGGCCGGCACCAGATCGAGGGAGACTTCTACGACGCGATCCCCCTGCGCGTCCTCGAGCGGCTACGCGACGAATCGGGGGTCGATTACTTCGTGGCCCGCAGTGGCCGTATTCCTCCGGCACTTCGGAGGGTTCGTCCCTCCTATGCGGATGCGCACTTCACCCTCTACGACCTTCGTCGCCTGCCGGAAAATGGGGAGGGGCAACCCCGATGAGCAGGGGGGGGAAGGGGTCAGATGCCCCGAAGGCGGGTGGCGGTTGCGACTCGTTCGATCCCGATCATGAAGGCGGCGGTCCGCAGCGAGACGTCTTCCTTCTTCGCCCGCTGGTAGACGCACCGGTAGGCGTTGACGAGGATCTCCTTGAGGCGGGAATTGATCGTTTCGAGCTTCCAGAAGAGCTGCTGGAGGTTCTGGACCCACTCGAAGTAGGAGACCGTAACGCCGCCGGCGTTGACGAGGAGATCGGGGAGGATCGGGATCCCTCGTGCTTCGAGGATCTCCTCTCCATCGGGCGTGGTGGGGTGGTTGGCCGCTTCCACGATGATCTTCGCCGCGATGCCAGAGGCATTCTCCGCCGTGATCGTATCGCCGAGTGCGGCCGGGACGAGGACGTCACAGGGAAGCTGGAGCAGTTCCTCGTTGGAGATTTTTTCGCAGGTGTGGAACTCGGTGACGCTCTTCCACTCCCGGGTGCGGTAGACCTTCTCGAAGAGGGTGGGAATGTCGAGGCCATCGTCGTTGACGATCCCTCCATAGATGTCGCTGACCGCGATCACCTTCATCCCCAGTTCGTGGAGGAAGCGGGCCGTATGGGCGCCGACGTTGCCGAACCCCTGGATGACCGCCTTCCCCTGGCCGATCGGGATCCCGAAATCCTTGGCCGCCTCCTCGATGCAATAGACGCAGCCGCGGCCGGTGGCTTCCTCCCGTCCGAGGGAACCGCCGAGTTCGACCGGTTTTCCGGTGACGATGCTCGGGGTGTGCCCATGTTTCCTGCCGTAGGCGTCCATCATCCAGGCCATCACCCGCGAGTTCGTGTTCATGTCGGGCGCAGGGATGTCCCGCTGAGGGCCGAGGGCCATGTCGATCTTGTTCGTGAAGGTCTGGGTGAGCCGGTGGAGTTCCCACTGGGACATCTCCGCGGGGTTGCAGGTCACTCCCCCCTTGGCGCCGCCGAAGGGGAGATCGACGAGGGCGTTCTTCCACGTCATCAGGGAGGCCAAGGCCCGTACCTCGTCGAGGTTGACCTCCGGATGGTAGCGGATCCCCCCCTTGTAGGGTCCTCTCACCCCGTTGTGCTGGACGCGGTACCCAAAGAATTCCCGCAGCGTTCCATCGTCCATCCGGACCGGGACTTGAACGGTCAGTTCGCGGTAACAATGTTTGAGGAGACTGCGGTACTCCGGTTCGAGGTCGATCCGGTCCGCGGCCCTGTCGATTTGCAGATTCACCGCTTCGTATGGATTCATGATACCTCCCAGTTGGAGAAGGAAACCCCCTGCGCCGCCGAACCCGATCGTGGCTTCGCGGGTCGGCTTGCATGCGGCGGGTGTGCCCGATACGGATTCCTCCCAGGATCATAGTCGGATTTCTTTGCCCTGTCAAAAATGGTGAACCGACGCCGTTTCAAAAAAATTGTACGGATTGACATCGCCGGCAAAAGGGGTATCCTCGTTTCATGACACCGAAAGTGGAAGGGGG
>CAZTSL010000245.1:0-2295 GCA_964616915.1 uncultured bacterium | reverse complement strand
GATGCCCTCCGCAGCGAGCAAGCCCATATCCTCGAAGAACTGGAGGAGGTGCTCGCATCGGGGTTCCGCGAGATCCTACAAGCCCCTGTCGAGGAAAGGGAAGCACGTCTCGAGGCTCTCGGAGAGGCGGTCGAGGCGCGATTCCAGGAGGCGTTCGCGAAGATGTTCGAATCGCTCGAAAAGGACCTCTCCACGCAGCGGGAACGCTTCGAGTCGCTGAGAAAGGATCTCCCCGAAGGACTCGACTGGTCGATCCCCGAGGGGACCTCCTTCCCCTCCGGATCGGCGAGCGAGGAGAGAGGATGGGGGAAGCTGCACAGCCTCGTCAGTAGCGAACAGATGCGCCTCATCGTCAGTGCCTTGCTCGGTGCCCTGATCGGAGGCAGGGTCAAGGGGAAAAAGGGGGCCCTCATAGGTGCCACGCTCGCTCCCCAGGGAATCAAGTTGCTTGAAAATCTCAGGGAAAGGTTCCTTCCTTCAGAGGGGGAAGAAACCGTGGAGGACGACGCAGAGGAGATCTTGAGCGCCTGCAAGGAGGAACTCGAACGGAGGCTCTCGGAAGTTTTCGAGAAGATCGAGAACGCCCTGAAAGAGTCCCAGAAGAAGCGTTGCGCCGAACTCGAAGGCGAACTCGAAAAGGCGAAGGGACGTGCCAAAGAGCGGGAGGAGTGCCGAAAGCGCCTCGAAGGTCTCGAGACGGCCCTGCAAGGGACCGAAAGTCAACTCGAGAAACTCGAACAACCAGCGAAGGAGAACGGCGATGCTGATACCGACCTGGCTTCAAGTCGATAAGTCCGAGATCATCCAGGGTCTCTTGAGGGGCCAGTACAGACGATGGGGGAGCGTCATCCGCGTCGCGCCCGGTTACCCAGGGGCGGGACAGATCGTGACGATGCTCCGTGATACGGCTCTGAATACAGCACCCCTGGCAGTGCCCCCCGTCGGTATCCCCGGCGTCGCCCTCAAGGGCCTCGACTTCATCGTGAACGCTCACGGACACTACAAAACCCACCGCCTGATCGAGGAGGGGTTCTCCTCGATCTCCGGTCAACTCGCAAAGACCCTCGCGCTCACCTCGGTCGGCACCGTGGCAAGTTGCCTCACGCTCGGTCTCACGGCCGTAGGTTTCTCCTTCATGAATTCCAAACTCAATCAACTCCGTTCCGCCCAGGAGGAGATGAATTCCCTGTTGCGTCAGGGCTTCGCGCACCTCTCGGGTAAACTCGACGAAATCACCCCCATGCTCGTCGAACTGCGGGTAATCGCATTGGAGCAATCCGAACGTCAGAAAGAGATCCTCCACGGCATCAAAGAGCTGCATGAAAACTGGTTGATCGATCATTTCGCCGACCTCATCACCGCCATGGAGGGATTGGAGGAGTTACGTTGCAGCGAAGCGCAACGAAGCGACTTCCGAACCTATCGCGACGATATCAAGAAGACGCGGCTCGCCTTTGCAGGGAAACTCGAGAGCGCTTCACTGAGGTATTCCGACGATCCGAAGGGCTTCCTCGACACATGTCAGTTCTACCAGGGGTGGAGCATTGCGGCCGCCGCCGAGGTGATGGCGGAGCGATACCAGGGGGAACTCGATCGGGCCGCGGACAAGGCGCGATCCTTCAGCGAAACTGCCCGAAAGTGGACCGCAAAGTGGGCGAAAGACCTCTTCCCGCCGAATGAGGTGGGGGGCGTTCGGCGTTTCGGCCATTCGGGTTTCCATCCCCGGCTCGATCAGGAGACGCGGCGGCGCCTCTACACCGCGGCAGAGGGACATGATCTCGAAAGAGCCGAGATCCGCAGAATCGAACGGGAGGGAAGTGACTACGTCAGCCGGGAAGTACCGAGACTCTCCTCCCAATGGTTCGAGAAACAGACTGCGCTCGCCCATGCGCTCGATCGGATCGAGGAGACCACGGAGCGCCTCGATTCCCTGGCAGTGGAGAGCGCCTTCTGCGCAGAAGAAGGGTTGACGGTCCGGCAATGGGAGATGCTTCCCGTCACGACGGGTAATGCTGGAAGGCCCCGGCGCAGAAGGGGGTGAGAGCCCTACCGGCAATGGGAGATGCTTCCCGTCACGACGGGTAACTCCAAAGAGATCCGATGAAACGGATGCCCCTTCCCCTTCAATCGGCCCCTCCCCACGAGCTGAGATGTAGTTTCGTGCAGGGATGCCATTTCGGAACCAGAGGAAATGAGAAAGGAGAACCCGAAGATGCCTCAGGAGGATATGCTTTCCCGGCTCTGTGACGATCTCGGTCTGGACCCCTCGGCGTGCTCGACGCCCCAGCTTGGAGC
>CAZTSL010000244.1:0-2359 GCA_964616915.1 uncultured bacterium | reverse complement strand
CCCCCTGTCCGATCATGGAATCGAGATCGAATGCGCCGAGGGGGATCGGCGGCTCACCGGCAGACGCATTCGTCATCCCTGCCCTCCTCTTTCTCTCTTCCCCTGACGGGATCACCCCTGTGGATCGCTCTTCTCCTCCGGGAGTGATACTTGCGGGGAGAGAGGATCCTCGGGGAGTTCATGGAGGATCTTTGCGACGCTTCCCCGGAAGTTTCCCAGTGCCTCGATCCGTTCGGAGAGGATGGCGATCCGTTCCTCGGCTTCGCCACTTCCAAGGCATGTTCCGAGAATCTTGGCCGTGGCGCGGTCGAGAGCGGAGGCGTGGAGCGTTTTATTGGCCCGTTCCACGGCGGCAGCGATCCGGCGCTCGACGATATCCCGGTATTCCGAACACTTTTCGAGGATTCTGCGCACGATGGCACGCCGGTAACGAAAGAGGGTCAGACTGGAGATCGCAAGTCCCACCCCCAATCCGGCGAAGGGGATGACGAGCACGAGCCAGAACGACCAGAAGGCCACGAAGAGGATGAGGAGGACGATCGTCATGAAGATGACGGCGAGCACCCGTTCCACGGTCTGAAAGAAGACGTCGTTGATCGTCTGTTCGACCTCTTCCCCCATGGCGGGCAAGGCGGGGGTGAACTCGATGAGATCGTCGGGAATATCGGTATAACGTCCCCACTCCTGGGCGAATCGTCCGGTCGAGATCCGTTTGATCCGGCTGAGGAAGTCAGACATCTTCTTTTCACCGACGACTTCCTCCTCGAAACGGAGTCGCGTGTCGAGGGGAGCGGAGAGATAGTAGAGCGCACGTTTGACGCGGACCTCGGCGTCGATGAATCGTCGTGCGCGGGTCTCGACCTCCCCGAAGAAGCGGTCGATTTCCTCGTGGAGCGTCTCCCGGAGGGCGTGGGCGAGCCGCCTGGCCATCCCCTGCATCTCCCGGGAGATCTCGTCGAGGAGGTGCTGCTTTTCGATGAGGGTCCGACGGGCTTCCTCGAGTCGTGTTTGGGCGTCGCGGGCAATCTTTTCCGAGGTTCTGCATGTGGCGCGAAGCTTGATCGTCGTTCGGCGGGGTGCGATCTCCTGGAAAAGGTAGGATTCGAGTTCGGAGAAGCCGTCCTGGGGATCTCCGGGCTCCATCCCGGTGCGTTTGCGTGCTTCGAGCGTCCGGCGGGCCGAAAGGAGGAAGATTCGCTGGAAATAGTCGCCGAAATGCTCCTCGAGGAAGGCGCGGAGGTGGGCGTGCTGATCCTCGGGAACCTGATCGATCTTGTTCACGACCGCGACCGTCTTGGCGCCGTAGTCCCGGATGAAATCGAGGTAGGTTCTTTCCCCGAGTTTCCCCAGTTTGAAGGCATCGAAGAGCCAGACGATCATGTCGGCTCGGTGGAGGAAGTTGCGCGTCGTCCTTTCGTGTTCCTCGAAGACGGAGTTGAGTCCGGGGGTATCGATGAGGGAGAAGGCTTCGAGGCGAGGGATCGGGGCGAAGATCTCGGCGTATTCGATCGATGCGGCCTCCGCCTTGAGTTGCTCGCGGGCGTTGCCGGGAACCTCGGTGATCGTGCCATCGAGGCGATGGATCCTCGTTCGCCGTTCCCCGTAGCGGAGGATGTTGATCGTGGCGGTTTCGGGGAGGATCGAGGTCGATGTGGCCTCCTCTCCGAGGAATGCGTTGACGAAGGTCGATTTCCCGGTGCTGAATTCCCCGAGGATCATGATGAGGAGGCCCTGATCCAGATTGTCGCGTACTTCCTCGAACTTCCGGGATGCGGCTTCGAGTTTGATCCGGCCAAGGGCGTCCCGCTCCACGGCCAGGATTCGGGAGAGTTCCTCCACGGTTTCGTCGAGTCCGATCGTTCGTTCCACGCCTCGCTCCATCCTCCTTTCCTGCTACGGCAGCCGCACGCTTCGGTCGATCGCTCTTTCGAGGGTCTCACGGGCCACTGCACGGGGGAAGGCTTGGGGGTTCTTCGAAGTCTCCCGGTGATCTCGACCCTCGAGGACCAGGGATACGATACGCCAACGAACGCAATTTGTCGAGAGAATATCGAGAGGGAAGCAGGGCGATCGCATTTCATTTCCCGATAAGCTCTGCGATCCCGTGGAATCTCGAAAGCAAGGAACTTCGCCACGCATGGGGAAATGGCTCATGCGACAATTTTGCGTAGAAGTCGATAAATACGATTGCCCTGGTTTCCAGGCCGCTTTCCTCTTCGGGAGGTGCGTGGTATATTCAAGGAGGGAGATGCGGGAAATGGGAGGGCCTGGCCCAGGAGGAAGGCGTCCGGGGAAAGGGGGGGTATCGTGAAGTTTCCATACGGCCTGTGCGACTTCCAAAGAATCATCCGGGAGGGGT
>CAZTSL010000243.1:0-2506 GCA_964616915.1 uncultured bacterium | reverse complement strand
AAGAGATCCGATCGAAGATCGAGAGCCGGGGGGAACGATGCCTTCCCACTCTGTGGAAAGAACTCGCGGGCGTGGAAAAACGTGGATGGTTTGACGCCTGTCGGCGTGCCATCGAGGACTTTGACGTCCAGGTCCTTCGCGATTGGCTCGAAAAAGACGGAATCAAGCAGACCGTCATCGAGTACTGTGGGCGGGAGGCGGCCCGTGTGGTGGAGGCGCATCTGCGCTGTGCCCTGGTGCTGTGCGAAGAGGGCCGCTCGATGGACGGCCCCCCTCTGGAAGCCCTGGAAGGGGTGTCCAGAGAGACCGGATTTCCCCTGGGATGGCTGCAAGACCTCACCCTGGAACTCATGGGGGAGAGGGTCCGGCAGGGAGAGAAGGGCGCACGACTCCTTACCCTGCTTCCGATCCCCAAAGGGAGAGGGAAAGGGGTGGCCGCAACACTGAAGCTCGAGGCGGTGTCCGGGGGCACAGGCGTCCTGTACCCTCTTCCGTCGCAATCCTTCGCCGTACCGGATTTCGTGGAACCCGAAGATAGCTTCTGCCAGGCCGAGAAGGATGCCTGTCGTTTCGTCCAGGCCAGGGGGCTGTGGCCCAAAGGGTGGGATGTGCGCTGGGAGATCGGGTGGAACGGGCCACTCGATGTCTCCATCGAACCCGGGAAGAGCACGACAGGGCTCACAGGCCCCTCGATGGGGGCCGCGTTTGCGCTCGGGATCGCCCGGCTCTTTGCGGAGGCCCTGCCGGAAGGAGGGGGGGGAGAGAGGTTTCTCGATCTCCTCCGGGCCCTGGACCTCGGCCAGGCCGCCGTCACCGCCACGATCGTCCCTTCCGGGCGGCTGGGAGCGGTCGGTGACATCTGGCAGAAACTCCTTGCCGCGGCAGAGGAGGCGGCAGAAAATAGGCTTTTGCAGGTCGTCGTGGTTTCCAGGGCGCAGCCGGGTGTGCCTGAGGAACTTTGCAGAGAAGAGGCTTCCCCCTTGCGGGTCCTCGAGGCTGAAAACCTCGAGGAGGCAGCGGGGAAGCTCTACGAGGAGCATGGACCCCGGTTCCGTCTGCGGCGCCATGAGCGGAAAAGCTCCTCCCAGATCGACCTTCTGGACCGCAAGGTTCCGATCGAGAGCTATTACCAGGAACTCCCCCTCCTCCGGGAGGATGTGCGCAAGGCATCCTACGAGCCCGTCCCGCTCGAAAAGATATTCGGGGATTTTGCGAACGTGACCAAAGAAAGGGGGGCGGCGGTGCCCCGCTTTGTCGTTCTGGGAGCGCCGGGGAGCGGCAAGAGCACGCTGTTGCAGTTCCTGGCATGGCGGACGGCAAGGAGGGATCTGCGGGTGCCGGGAAAGTCCCTTCTCCCTCTCCGCGTGCGGCTGCCGGAATGGGAGAAGTGGGCGGTCGAGCATTCCGAGGGGAGCCTCCCCGCCTATCTCGAAGAGGTCTACGAGGAGGTAGGGGCCGGCGCCGGAGCAGCGCAGTGGGAGCGCTGGCTCCGGCGGGGGGACGTCTTTCTTTGCCTCGACGGCCTCGATGAGATCGAGGGAAAGCCTCCTTTCACGAATGGGCTGAAAAGCGCGCTGAGCACCTTTGAAGGCTGCCCTGCAGTGCTCACCTGCCGGACGGTGAGCTTTGAGCTGCACAGGGCGTTTTGCCCCGATTTTCCGGTCTTCACCCTGGCCGGGCTGGACAGGGAACGACGGAATGCCTGCATTCGCGCATTTCCGGCCGAAGATCGAGAACATTTCGATCCTGACAGGCTGATCGCCGAACTCGAGCGCAGGCCCCAGATGCAGGCGCTTGCGGCAAACCCGCTCCTGCTCGCCCTCCTCTGCTTTGTCGTGGACGATCCCGGCGGGATCGCGTTTCCTGCGACACGGGGGGACCTCTATGAGAAGGCCGTGGAAAAGCTCCTCCTGCGCTCCCGCCGGGTGGAGGTCCGGTATCCGGGAGAGGAGCCGGAGGGGAACGGGAAGGTGAGATTCACGGAGGAGGAGCTGGAAAGCGTCCTGAAAGGGGCGCTCAGGGAGGAGGGCTACGACAGGGAGCCTGGCGCCTGGGCAAGTGCCCTGAAAAAGGACCTCATCCAGAATAGCGGCATCCTGCGCGGCGCAGCGGAGCAGGGGTACTTCTTCCTCCACCTCACGTTCCAGGAGTTCCTGGTCGCTTCGGCAATTGCCCGGATCGTGAGCGAAGAGGGATGGGAGGCAAAGATCGAGGCAGGCGGGAAGAAGGTGACGCTACGCCGGCTCGTGGAGCGGAAGGCGTGGGATCCGGGATGGCAGGAGGTAATCTGCTTGCTGGCGGGACGGTTGAAAGATCCCGCGCCACTCCTGGAGATGCTGAGCACCCCCGACCCGACGCCGGGAAACCGCCGTGGCGACGACTTCTTCCGCCACCGCCTCGCCCTTTCCGCGCTCTGTCTGCCCGAACTCTCTCCGGCCCAGCGGAAGGAGTGCGAGGATCTCGTGGATCGGATCACCACCGAGGCTTTCTCCCTGTGGTGGGAGCA
>CAZTSL010000242.1:0-2530 GCA_964616915.1 uncultured bacterium | reverse complement strand
CCCCTCTTTCATCTCCGGGATTGGAATGGGCAGAGGCGGAATCGAACCGCCGACACGAGGATTTTCAGTCCTCTGCTCTACCGACTGAGCTATCTGCCCTCGAGGGAAAGCGCATCTCCTTCCTGTTGGACGTACGAGGGGAGGCGATGGTTCCCAACGATCGAAGTGTTTGATGTTTTCTCTCTGGTTGGGACCGATGGGCGTCCATCCGTCGGATTGGAGATGGGTTCACGATACCATACGACCCTTCGGTTGTCAAGACGCCCGATCCGGAAGAACCTTCGAGAAGCCCGGATCTTTCGGGGGCTGGAGTGCCCGAAGCCACGGGATCTACTCATAAAGGATTCTTTCTCCGATGTCAAGTGATTTTTCTCGTCGAAGCGTTTTCATCCATAGGAACGGATGTAGGAAATGTGGTATGCTCTCTCGTGGACGGGAGCTGGAGGCTTCGAGGCTCGAAAGGATCGGAGGTCACGGAAATGGAGGATACGATGTTCGTCGCGGTGTTTCCCCTGGCGGATCTTCCCCCAGGGCGTTCCGCCGTGGTGGAGGTCGGGGAGGAGGAGATCGCGCTCTTCAACGTGAAAGGGGAGATCTTTGCGATCGAGAACGCCTGTCCCCATGCGGGGGCTGCGCTCGGTCGGGGGGATCTCTGCGAGGAGAGTGGAACCGTGGCCTGTCCCTGGCACGGCTGGTCGATCGATGTTCGAAGTGGGGCGTGCCGGAGCGATGTCGCCACGGTGCGGACCTTTCCCGTCCGGATCGAAGGGGGAGAGATCCTCGTGGCCCTGGAAGGGGAAGGGTGAGCGCGTCGGTCACCCGCGCAGGAGTTCCCGGAGCTTCCGGAGGGGACGGATCCCTTCCCGTTGCCCCTGCGCCTTCTTCCCTGCTGGGGCAACATCCTGGCGGGCGATGAGGGCGCGGATGAGGCGTTCGAGTTTTTCATCTTCGAGGCGGATCGCCTTCTCGAGTGCGCAGGCGTAGAATTCGGCGGCTTTCTCCGGGTATCCCATCTTGCCGTGAACCACGCCGAGGACGAACTCGACCCGGGCCAGTTCGGGGAGGCTCTCTTCCCGCTTCGCGATCGCGTAGGCTTCCTGGAAGAAGCTCAGGGCCTTCTCGAACTCCTTGCGATCGAAGGCGATCTGGCCAAGGTGGTAGGTCCAGATCAGGATCTTCTTTCCGTTCCCTTCCTGGCGGGAGAGCGCCAGCGCGCGTTCGTAGTAGGCCTGCGCCTGATCGAGGTCCTTGAGGAGGTAGTAGGCGTATCCGATCTCCCCGGCGAGATAGATCTGGATGTCGGCGAACCGGCCGTCGGAAGCGAGATCGAGCCCTTTTTGCAGATGCTGCACCGCCTCGAAGGGGCGTCCGTTGTCCCGATGGAGGAGGCCGATGTTCACATGGCAGACGATCTCGTGCTTCGTATCCTGCAGGGTCTTGTAGCGCTCCGCCGCCTTGCCGTAGAAGATG
Source organism: uncultured bacterium (assembly GCA_964616915.1). GTDB lineage: Bacteria > Myxococcota_A > CAZTSL01 > CAZTSL01 > CAZTSL01 > CAZTSL01. Next base: position 1,060 of record CAZTSL010000242.1, on the reverse strand, counting down.
ATCGCGTTCTGGTCGTTGCCCATCGCCTTGTAGACCTCGGCGATTCCGGTCAGGGTGAAGGCGACCTTCTGATCGTCGGCCAGGAGCATGAAGGAGAAGAGCGCGGAGGTATAGTACTTGAGCGCCGTGATCTCATCCTTGCGCTGGTGATAGATCTTCGCGATGTAGAGGCTGGCGCGGGCCTTGAGGAAGGCGTTGTCGAGTTCCTTTCCAATCCGGAGGGCCTCCTCGTAGAAGGGGAGGGCCTGGTTCGGTCGCGACTTCTGTTCGTAGATCAGCCCGATGTTGAGGTGGGCGATCGCTTCCTTCTCGGAGTCGCCCAGTTCCCCGTAGAGCACGACTTCCTTGCTCCGCAGGTCGAGCGCCTTGTCGAGATCGCCCCGGCTCTGATAGATCATGTTGAAGTACTTGAGGACTTCGGCCTGCTCCTCCTTGAGCCCAAAGGCCTGGTAGATCTCCATGGCTTCCTGGAAGTGGGAGAGGGCCTGATCGAGCATCCCTTCGTTGAAGTATTCGAGACCGGAGGCGTAGGATGCGTGTGCCATTTCGATCCGTTCTTCTTTCATCGGTAACTCCCTCGCTGCGCGTTGGATGCCAGCCCGTGTCCTCGTTGTCGGGCGATGTCTCGGATGAAGGTTCCCGGTGCCTTGGGAATCCGTGGAGAAAAACATGCAGTTCGTATGCCAAACCGGTGTGTGGCGGGGAAGGGGCGAGAAAGATCCTCCTTGCCGGGGATTTCCTCCCCTTCATCCGCGGAGGGGAGGTGGGGGAAGGGAAAAAAAGTTCCATGGATCGCGAAGAAATTCCACCGAGGGAGCATCTGTGCCCATCCCCTTCCCCCCAAGAACGCGAGCGGGGATCGTTCCGGGGAGCGAGTCGTCTTCCACGCCGATCCCGGCCTCAACTTCCACATCGCCGCGGTAACGAGCGTCCTCCCGGAGGCGATGATCTTCCTGCCTGCTGAATCTGGTCTTCCCGGAAGTTCTGTGGTACCGTAGAGGATGATTCGGGCAGACGGATCCTCGAGGGAAGAAGGGAGCACCAGCTCTACTTCCGGGTC
>CAZTSL010000241.1:0-2582 GCA_964616915.1 uncultured bacterium | reverse complement strand
AAGCGGGAAGGCCTCCTGGAAGGGAAGCGGGAAGGCCTCCTCGGTTTGTTGCGGTGGATCGACCCCGAACTCGCCCGCCAATTCGAGCCGAGGTTGAAAGCCTGCCAAACCCTGGAGCAACTCGAGGAGATCGAAACGGATCGCTGTGCCGATGCGTTCAACGCCGTGGAACTCATCGAACGCTACTTTGCCCGAGGGGGCTTTGAGCGACGGTTGTGGGAGGAGGACGAGGAACTGGAAATGGACCGCTGCTGCAGCATGAGGCAGTGGGGAGAGGAACTCTGGCAGGTGTTGTGCCTGCACGCCTGGAACATGCGCCTGCGCATGGGGGCCTGCGCCCTGCAAGCAGAGCCGCGAAGGATCATGTGGAGCCAGAAAGCGATGCATGAAGCGCAGCCGCCAGACACGCGCAAGATCACACGACGGGTCCGCAGCACCCTGAAGCTGAAAAACTCACGCGCACAGCAGACACCACGATCCACGCTTCTACCGCTCGCCTCTTGCCTCACTCGCTTTGGCCACGCGGATCCGGAGGATCTCCAGGCCACGGAAGGATGCTCGTTCTTCCGAAACGATCCGGTAAGTCTGCGCAGCGGTGCTCGAGAAGAGGGGGGGATAGCGGCGGTTCGCGAAGCGAACGATCCAGATCCGGCGGCCGGGACGCAGCAGCGTGTCGGGATCGCGGATCTTCTCCTCCTCGCTGAGGAAGGTGCCGCCAAGGTAATAGGGGAGGTCGGTGCCGGGAGGGAGGATCTGGTGCTGGGCGATTCCGGGAAGGAGATAGCGGAAGGGCATCATCGCGAAGGGTTCGAGGTGGACGACGAGATCCCCCGCCCGCCACTGTGTGCGGAGATGGGCCGCGGCCTCGTCGTATGCGTAGCGCCGGGTCGTCTCGTAGAGCGTTCCCCCGTCGTAGCGCGAGAGGGTAAAGAGCTGGAAGAGGAGGAGAAGGCCGAGCAACCCGCCACGGATCGCATTCCCCCTCCTTTGCCCCCCCATGATCCGCTCCCATGGACTCTCCATGATCCCCGCGGCCAAAAGGTAACAGGCCGCCGGGAGGAACCAGATGAAGAAACGGGGATGAAAGACCGGCGTGAAGTGGGAAAGGAGGTAGAACCCGAAGAGGGGAAGGAGAACGACGAGCGCGAGCCACGTCTGGATTCGCGTTGCCCGAAGCCGGGGATGAAACGCAGCAAAAACACCGAGGAAGAGGAACCCCCATACCACGACCCGAAGGGGGAGGATGGGGAGGGCAAAGGAGGCGAAGGGATACCCGCAAACGAGGAATTCGACCGCAGTGGCCAGATCCCCCAGCGTTGGCGGGGAAAGCCAGAACGACTCCCCCACCACCCGGGTCAGCTTCCCCGACATGAACCACACCCAGGGGAGGAAGGCCAAGGCCACGACACCCCCGAAGAGGAGGAAACGGACCCACGATGCGCCGGGACGCCGGACGCGAAGGAGGAACCAGATCCCCAGGAGGATCATCGGAAAGACCGTCATATACTCCACATAGAGCGCCAGCGCACACCAGAGGAAGAGGACCCCATAGTCCCGCAGAAAGAAACGGCCCGGCGCGGTCTCCCCAGCCGTGGCTTCCCGCTCCACGAGCCGGAAGCCGAGAAAGAGGATCGGAATCACGAAAAAGATCCCAAGCGTGTAGTTGCGAACCTCCTGGGAGTAGAAGACGTGATAGCCGTTGAGCGCAAGGAGAAGCGCGGCCACCAGAGAGGTCCGCTCCCGGAACCAGGGACGTCCGAGGGTATAGAGGAGAAGGACGGAGAGGATCCCGAAGAGCGCCGAGGGGAGCCGCAGCCAGAAGGGGGAGTGCCCCATCCTCATCCAGAGGTGGAAGAGGAAGTACCCCCCCGGCGGGTGATTCTCCGAACGGAGGATCATCCCGGGGATCTCTCCGAGGCTGTGCTGCGCCACGAGGAGCGTGAAGGCCTCGTCGTGCCAGATGCTCTTCTCCCCCAATCCCCAGAGCCGGATCACGGCCGCGATCGCGACGATCAGGAGCAGGATCTCCCCCCGTTTCATCCTTCCCCCTTGCCCGATCGAGGGGGTGATTCCTCCCATCTTTCCCTCTCTTTCTCTCGCGCCCTCTATTCTTCTCCCGCCTTCCATCGGAGGGGGGCGAGGATCACGTCGCCGTGGACGAGGGCGACCGGTTCGATCGTCGCGATTCCTCCCTTTCGCGCAGCCGCCTCGATCGAGAAACGGAGCCCCGGTCCCAGCGCCTCCCGGTACGCCGCCGCCGACTCGGCAAATGGGGCATAGGCGTAGATCACACCGGCATGATCGAGGAGGTGGGTGATCCCCTCGGCGGAGAGATAGCTCAGGAGGCGGCGTTCCCGCAAGGCCAGGAGGGAGGCGCCGTTGACGACCCCATCGAGATTGACCACGGGGAGGGTGGAGAAGTAGGCGTAGATCCCACTGTTGAAGCTCCCGATCGTACGGTGCCGCCAGAGTTCCTCCCGACCGCGGAACGCGGGGGGAGGCGCTCCCCCCTTCGGTGGGGGAGGATGTTGCTTCAGGAAGAGCGCGGCCTCATGGTAGGCCGCCTGCGCCGGATAGAGCCC
>CAZTSL010000240.1:0-2685 GCA_964616915.1 uncultured bacterium | reverse complement strand
TGCGATCTTCGGACGATCCGGATCTGGATCGAGGAGGGCGCTCTCGACAATTGAGAGCCGGCGGGGAGAAAGGAAAATCTTCCTGAGAAGGGCTCCTACTCCACGGTGAGCGTGAAGTCGTCGAAGGCGCAGTTGCCTTCGGAGCAGTGGAGGCCGACCTGGCCGGAACGGACCTCGGCGTCCTCGGAGGAGAGAGAAAGCGTCGTCTGGTCGAAGGAGAGTTCGAAGGCTTCCCCCCCATCGGAGAGATCGACGAGGAGATGATAGGTCTTCCCCGGATAGGTCCGGGTGTTCGAGAGGTCGAGGATCTCCGCGTGATCCTTCGTGATCGAGGGACAGGTGTCCCCGAAGGAGCAGCGGTTCCCCTGCTGGCTGTCGAGGGGGTCGCTCAGGAAGAACGCATATCCCGGCGCCGGCCCCCATGGGTGGAAGCCCTCACCGAAGTCGAGACCGATTCTCGGTCCGCTGTCGTTCCAGGCATCGGTGGCGATCTTCACCTTCATCTCGACATGCGCGGCGGAGACGATATCCATGTCGAACCAGTAGACCGCATCCCGGTTGTCAGCGCAGGAGACCTGGAGCGTCCCGCCGCTCACCCCCTGGTCCTGGCAGGGATTCGTATCCCCCGAACGCTCCAGGGTAAAGAGCGCCGCATCCGCCGGATCGTCGAACGTCACGGTACGCGTGCAGGGGAAGAGCGCCATGTCGCAGTCGTGATCGACGTTGTCGCACACTTCCTCGGCGCCGGGGTGGATCGTGGGATCCTCGTCGTTGCAATCGGCGAGGTTCCCTTCCCCGGCGACCCAGCCGTCCCCGTCGTTGTCCTGGGGGACGCAGGCCTGCTGCCCCGAGAGGAGCAGGAAGAAAAGCGTGCCGAGGGCCCCAGGGAGAAGCACCCGGAAGTGTCGAGGGAGCCGTCCTGTGTGGTTCATCGTCTTTCCTCCGGAAGAGGTCGTGGTTCCGGCAGCCAAAGGGGGGATGGGATGGAGGACCTCAGACGCCATCCCGTCGCTGCCGCCAGGCCCGATCGATTTCTTCGATCCGGGCCTGTTCGGAAAGCCAGAAGGCGGGATCCGCCAGGGCATTCAGTTCCTCCACGCTTTTGCCCTGCTGCTCGACCCAGGTGAAGTACTTCTGGTTGTGCCAGCGCCGGCGGACCTGCCGGGTCCCTTCGAGTACATGGTCGAGCGTGGCACCGTGGAAGATCTCGATCCGGCGGAGTGCCTCGTTCCGGGTCATCGGGCCGATCTCCGCGTCGAGCCGGCGCATCACGGAGGGATAACGGTCGAAGCCGTCGGTGGCGACCGTGACGATGTTCTCCTCGGGGGAGAGATCGAGGAGTTTGGCGGTCTTGATCGCGGCGAGGATGTTGCAGATGCTGCTGATTCCGAAGCGCCCCCGCAGCTCCTCGGGATCGATCGAGAGGACCTCCGCGAGGATCTCCCCCCCCTCCTCGACGAGCTGGAGCCCTTTGAGCGAGGCGAGATCGTCGATGCAGAGCAGCCAGTCCATGTTCATCACGTTGTGGATCCAGGTGACGTGTTTGTCCCCGATCCCCTCGATCCTGTGGCCGCCATAACCGACGTTGTAGAGGGTGGGACACTGGATCGGCTCGACGCCGACGATCTGGCACTCGGAGAAGTGTTGCTTGAGCTTGTCCCCCGCGGCGATCGTTCCAGCGCTCCCCATCGCGGAGACGAAGGCTGCCACCCGGCCGTTGCCACACCCCTTGGCGGCGAGTGAGGCGGTGAGATCGAGGACGCTTCCCCCCGTGACGAAGTAGTGGAAGTGGTAGTTGCCGAATTCCTCGAACTGGTTGAGGATGCGGTTTTGCGGATCCCGGCGCAGTTCGCGGACCTTGTCGTAGATCTCCTTGACGTTGCTCTCGCAGCCGGGCGTGGCGATCACCTCGGCGCCGTAGCCCCGGATCTTCTCGAAACGCTCCTCGCTCATCTCTTCGGGGAGGACGACCGTGGAGCGGTAGCCCATCCGGGGGCCCACCCAGGCCCCGCCGATCCCAAAGTTTCCGGTGGAGGGGAAGATCAGGGTATGCTTTGCGGGATCGATCGTACCGGCGAGCTGATGTTCCCGGAGAATGCTGTAGGCCGCGCCGACCTTGTGCGAACCGGTCGGGAAGGGGGAGCCGAGCAGGACGACGATGTTGGCGGCCACGCCGGTGAGCGCCTTGGGGAGGACGATGTGGTGGACACCGCCCTCCTCGTTCTTCCAGGTGATGTTGTAGAGATTGATCGGATCGAGCGGATCCCTGCTTCGGGCGGCCAGGGCCTCTTGCCGAAGGTTCTCCGGGAGGAGGGTAGGGTCGAGCATCTCCGCAAACGTCGGTCCATTGAAAATAGGTTCGCTCATCTTCGCCTTTCCTTGGTATCATCGAGAGGTCGGCACACCGGTGTCCGGGGGGGGGACCTGCCCCTACCCCGCCACTCTTGCGGCTCCTGGCCGGTAACGATATGGAGCGATTCTATCAGAGCAGAAAGGGGAGGGCAAGATCTCCCTCCCCCCAAATCTTCACTCAAGGAGGGGATCCCTCCTCTCCCCTCCCTCCTCTCCCCTCACGCCTCACGCCTCGGCGCAAGCCGGTGAAGTGCGAAAAAGTTCCGGGTGGGTTTCAGGGATCGATCCTGACCCGATATCGCGATCTCTTCGTCTCCGAGGGGAAATGTGTTA
>CAZTSL010000239.1:0-2704 GCA_964616915.1 uncultured bacterium | reverse complement strand
ACGCCGGCACCGCGCTCGGGGCGGCCCTCTATCTCCATACGGTGAAGCTGGGGCATCCACGCCCTCCGGAACCCGTTTCCCCCCCCTTCTGGGGACCCGGGTTCTCCGAAGGAGAGATCGAGCGCGCGCTTCGCGCAAGCGGCTTCCCCTACGAACGGCTCCCCGACCTCACGGAGCATGTCGCCCGGCACCTTGCGGCCGGGAAGATCGTGGCCTGGTTCCAGGGACGGATGGAGGCCGGCCCCCGGGCCCTGGGCAATCGCAGCATCCTCGCGGATCCCCGCGATCCCCGGATGAGGGAGGTCCTCAACGCCCGGATCAAGAAACGGGAGGCGTTTCGTCCCTTTGCCCCTGCGATCCTCGAGGCGTATCTCCACGACTACTTCGACGCACCGACCCCTTCCCCCTACATGCTCCAGGTCTTCCCCGTCCGTCCGGAGAAGCGGCATCTCATCCCCGCGGTCGTCCATATCGACGGCACGGCGCGTGTCCAGAGCGTCAACCCCCGGCAGAACCCGAGGTTCCACGATCTCCTCTCTGCCTTCCATCGTCTCACCGGCATACCGGTCCTCCTGAATACATCCTTCAACCGCAAGGGAGAACCGATCGTCTGTACGCCGGAGGATGCGCTGCGCGCCTTCGAGGGTTCCGGCATCGATCTCCTGGCGATCGGAGATTTCCTCGTGCGGCAGCGAAGCAGCGCCGATCTCGACGAACTGCGGGATCAGGCCTCACACCCCTCCCGCTCCTCTTCGAGGCGGGAGCGAGGGGGGACGACGTAGCCGATGCCGTAACGCTTCAGCTTCTCGAAGAGGGTCGATTTCGCGATCCCCAGGCTCTCGGCCGTCTCCTTCTTGTTGCCATGGTTGCGGGCCAACTCGGCGGCAATGAGGCGCCGTTCCATCCGTTCGAGGAGTTTTCCCTCCCCTCCTGCGGCGGAGGCGGGAGAGAGCCCGCCGTGCATCAGGGCCCGGCAGACGTGTTCCCGCTCGATGCGCCCCCCACCGCTGAAGATCACGCTCCGCTCGACGACGTTCTTCAGTTCCCGGACGTTGCCGGGCCAGGCGTATTCCCTCAACGTTTCGATCGCCTCCGGAGCGACGGTGGGGGCAGGTTTCCGTCCCTGGAGGAAGAAGCGCACGAGCAGCTCGAGATCTTCGATCCGCCGCCGCAGGGGGGGGAGATGGACCGGCATGATCGCCAGCCGGTAGAAGAGATCGGCACGGAAACGTCCCGCCTCCACCTCCGCCGCCAGGTCGCGGTTCGTGGCCGCCACGAGCCGGGCATTGCTTTCGAAGACCTGATTGCTCCCCACCCGGCGGATCTCCTTCAGTTCGATCGCCCGCAGCAGCTTCGCCTGCATCGCCAGGGGGAGTTCCCCGATCTCGTCGAGGAAGAGCGTCCCCTCCGATGCGGCCTCGAAGGCCCCTTCCTTGCGCGTGTACGCACTCGTGAAGGCGCCCCTTTCGTGGCCGAAGAGTTCGCTCTCGAAGATCTCCCGCGCCACCGCCGCGCAGTTGATCGGAAGAAAGGGTCCTCCCGTCCGGGGGCTGAGGCGATGGATCGCCCGAGCCGCGAGTTCCTTTCCCGTTCCCGTCTCCCCCACGAGGAGGACCGGAATCTCCAGTTCGGCCACGCGCCGCAGCAGCGCGAAGAAGCGCCGCATCGCCCGACTTCGCCCCACCATCCCACAGAATGCCGGGCAATCTCTCTCCTCGGCCCTTGCGATCTCATTTCCCCTTCCATTCCAGGCCTGTTGCATTGTGATCTTCCTCCTCGGATATCATCCGCCGCAGGGATCACAGACGATCCCTACCGGACGTGGTTCCGCCATCCCTGGCATCCCGGCGTTCCGATGCACCCGGAGCGTGTCGCCGGGCATCCGAAAGGGGGGCGTCTCGCCGCCCCTTCCTCGCAGCGTCACATCTCCTCCGAAACGACCGGGAATTCTGCAAGAGGGATGCCGTTCCTCCCCGCCCCCCTTCCCCCTTCGGGCGAACGATCCGGGAATCGGGCCTTTTCCTCCTTTGCCCGTTCGCTCTCCTGCCACTCCCCCCCGCTCCTCGCCGGGGGTGGAATGAACGAATGTTCATATCCCCCTCACCACACCGGTACGAATACCGCGGTATCCTCTCGCATTTCCCCCTTTCCCCGGATATGAACTTTTGTTCATCAGGGATTGGAATGGCGGGGGGAATCGTGCTCCCGATCGGGGATCGAGGGGGGAACGGGGGATGAACTTTCGTTCATGTCCCCCTCACCTCCCACCCTTCGAGGGCCTTTTCGCAACGATCTGGGTGACGAAGAAGCGGCGCCGATAGGAGACTCCACCATCGATGGCGATTCCGATACCGATTTCGTCGAACCGGGGGTCGAAGAGGTTGCGCCGGTGGCTGGGACTGCGCAGGAATGCACGCAAGGCGCCTTGCGGTGTCGTGTTCACGGCCACGTTTTCCGCCGCGGCCGTCACATCGATCCCCGCGCGGGCCAGACGGCGGGCGAGGGTGTGGCCTTCCGGGATCTCGTGGGCGATCCGTCCCGCATCCCGCATCCGTCGGCTCTGCTCCTCGGCGAGGGCGGCAAGGCGGGCGTTGAAACGAAGCGGGGGGAGCCCCTGGCTCCTCCGGGCTTCGTTGACCTGAAAGAACGACCAGGCCGAAGCCTCGCCGGCATCCTCGAAGAGGAGGTCGGCGAGGCTTCGGCC
>CAZTSL010000238.1:0-2753 GCA_964616915.1 uncultured bacterium | reverse complement strand
AAAAGGCCCTTGGCCCCCATCATATCCTGGTCGCAAAAAGCTTGAACAACCTGGCGTCGCTGCTTCAAGACCAGGGGGACTACGCGGCGGCCCGCCCCCTCTACGAACGCGCACTGGCCATCTACGAAAAGACCCTTGGCCCCCATCATCCCGAGATTGGCCCGAGCCTGAACAACCTGGCCTCTTTGCTTCAAGGGCAGGGGGACTACGCGGCGGCCCGTCCCCTCTACGAACGCGCACTGGCCATCGCCGAAAGGAAGCTTGGTTCCAACCATCCCCGTGTCGCCACGAGCCTGGAGAACCTGGCCCTCCTCGAGTGGCGCACCAAAGCCCACGAGGAGGCCTACCGGAAATTCCTTCGGGCCGCGGCGGTAATCGACGGGCATATCGAGCGAACCTTCCCCTTCCTCTCCTTTGCCGAGCAGCGGAGCTTCCTTGCCCTCTACCTTCCCAAACAGACGGGCTTGCTCCTCTCTGCCTTCCGTGGCGAGGAACGCTTCACCACCGCATACGGCTTTCTCTTCCGGTGGAAAGGACTCCTCCTCGAATCTCTCCGGCGCCAGACCGCGATCGCCCGGCTGGGGGAGGAAGACCCCGCGCTCGAGCCCAGGGTGGCCGAACTTCAGGCGCTCCGGACGAAGATCGCCGGATGGTATCACCAGGCCGGGGAGGTCCCCCTGGCCGAGTGGCGAAAGAAGAACGATGCGTTCACCGAGGAGAAGGAGGCGCTGGAACGCGAACTGGCCCGGGCCCTTCCCCCCGGCGCGCTCCAGGACCCCATGGCGGGCGTGGATCTGGCCGCATTCCGGCGCTTCCTCGCCCCCGATGAGGTCTTCCTCGACGTGTACCGGTACGACTTCTATCGGGAGGGAACCTTCGTCGAGGAGCGCTACGGCGTGGTCGTGACGGGACGGCAGGAAGGCCCCCGCCTCATCGACCTCGGCGCCGCCGAAAGGGTGGAGGAGGCGGTGGCGGCCTGGCGAAAGGAAGTCCGGCAGAGGAAGGGAGCAAAAGGAAGCTGGCAGACCGTGACCTCGCTCGTATGGCACCCCATTGCCGCCACGCTCCCCCAGGGTATCCACAAGGTGATCGTGAGCCCGGATGCCGAGCTTTCCCGCATCCCCTGGCATCTTCTGACCGGAAGCGATCCCCGGACCGCAGGGATTGCCCTCACCCAGACGAGTTCCCCACGGGAGTTCTTGCGGCTCCGCAGGACCCCTCCGGCGTCTCCGCCGCGGAAACCGAGGGTCCTTCTCGTGGGGGGGATCGATTTCGAGGCCGGGGCCACGGCAGGATCGGTGCGGATGAAGATCCCCCCTCTGCCCGGGACGCAAGCAGAGGTCGGCGCCCTTGCGAAACTCGCCGGCCGTCTCGGCTTCGAGGTCCATCTCCTCACCGGAAGCGAGCCGGAGAAGAAACGGGTGATCGCGGAGCTGGAAGGGGCGCGCTTCGCCCATCTCGCCACGCACGGTTTCTTCTTCCGGGAGATCCGGGCACAGGCGCAAAACCGCCTCCTCACCCTGCAAGAGCCCCTGACGATCCAGCCCGGCGCGCCGAAAGGGGTGCGAAACCCCCTCATCGAATCGGGGATCGTCCTTGCGGGGGGGAACCTGCGCGATCCGCTCACCTACGAGGCGAAGGGGTTCCTCACCGCCGAGGAGATCGTCGGCCTCGATCTCTCCGGGGTCCGGCTCCTGACCCTCTCGGCCTGCGACACGGGGCGGGGGGAGGAGGTGACCGGGCAGGGGGTCCTCGGGCTGCAAGCCTCGGTCATGGCCGCGGGCGCCAGAGGATTCCTCATGTCGCTGTGGCCCGTGCCCGACGAGGCGACGCGCCGCCTGATGGAAGCGTTCTACACGAACCTCTGGGCAAAGGGCCTCCCCCCCGCCGAAGCACTCGCTCTGGCCCAGGAACGGATCCGAAACGACCCCTCGGGCAAATTCAAGAATCCCCGTGACTGGGCGGCATGGGTCTTCGTGGGAGAGTGAGACAGACACCGGCTGGCCACTGTATCGGCTTGTTGGGTTACGCTGACGCCAACCCGCTTTCAAGTACTAAGCCTGAAGGAAATCGAAAATGTGGGGAAGAAGAAGGATCCCAATAGGAGGCCGCCTCCTGCTTCTCCTTGCCGGCGTGGCCTGGGCCGCTGGCTCCGTCCGGGCGGAGCCGAGGGGGGCAACACCCTCCGCGCGGGGGGAAACCATTCGGGAGCACCCGCAGACGCCTCCTTCCCACCCGCCAACAGACGATCCTCTCTCCCCTTCTCACACCGAAACGGGAGCCGAGGGGGACACATCCCCCGAACAGGCAGGAGAAACGGTAGGGGACGAAACCCTCGCCTCGATCCTCACCTTCGAGGACTTCATCGCGGCCTGGCGCAAAAGGGTCGCAGGAGGGAAGGGATCGCAGGAAGTGCTCGCCCTCTACGAGGCAGCAAAAAAGAAACCGAGCATCGCGGCCTTCGAGCAGTGCATCGAGTTGGCGAAAAGGGTCGGGGATGAATGGGGAGAGGCGGTCTGTTCCCTCGACGCCTATGAGACGCTTGCTCAGAAGATGTATGCCTCTTCCGAAAGCTTCGAGAAGGCCAAAGCATGGACGAAACGTGGGGGGGAATTGGGGAGGCGACTCCTTGGACAGGAGGCCGGTCCATATGCTCTGAGTCTGAACAATCTGGCGTTGCTGTTCAAGGTGCAGGGGGAGTATGCGGCGGCCCGCCCCCTCTACGAACGTGCACTGGCCATCTACGAAAAGGC
>CAZTSL010000237.1:0-2784 GCA_964616915.1 uncultured bacterium | reverse complement strand
GGGGGGGGGAGGCGATGGGTCCATCCGAGCGACAGGTGTGGCCTTCCGGTCCGGCGGGGGGGAGGATTTCTTCGCTGCGGGAGGAGGGGACGGCGTTTTTACCGCGGTGTGCCGTCTGCTCTCGATCGCCTCGATCTGCCGGCGAACCTCCTCGTTGTCGGGATTCACGTAGAGGACGGCCTCGTAGCGCTTCTGTGCGGTCTCGTAGTCACCCGCGGCATAGGCGGCGTCCCCCTCCGCGAGGAGTTCCCGTTCGATCGCGTGCAACTGGGTCTGGGCATGGGTATCGTTCGGGTCTTTCGCCAGGATCTCGTGGTAGAGGCTCACGGCATCCTCGCCGGGGGCGTCGGTGATGATCCCCGCCTCGAAACGGGCGTCCGCCCTTCGCCTCAGCGCGGTGGTGGTGGTGGCGTCCGCCTCGACTTCCGTGAGGGAGGGGGACGCCTCGTAGTCCTGGGGAGGAATCGGCTCCGCAACCGGCTGAGGAGACGCTCCGACCTGCTCGCGCACCGGGGAGGGCTGCCGCGAGTGGTAGAGGTACACTGCGGAAGCCGCTACGATCGCGAGGAGCAAGGTCACCGCCGCCAGACGCCACGTCGGCCACCTCCTTCCGGGGGGGGGACCGAGATCGACGTAGGGGGGGACTTCCACGACCTTGACTTCCGCCGGCTCGGAGGCTGCCTCCTCCCCGCTCTTCTCCGGTGGGGGTGCGATCCGTGTCTTCGCCTCCGTGGCACCGGTGATGCCGGGATCCGTTTCGGCAACGGTCTTCCCCCCCCGTTTCGGATCGATGTACGTGGGGGGCTCGTCCTCCTCCCGCGGCAGGGGAGGACGATAGAGATGGGTCTGCTCCTCCGTGTAGAGCACGGAAGCGTGGGGATCACGGATCGCGTGGATCCGGGTCTCCTCTTCTCCCGTTCCCTTTCGCTCTTCGGTTCCCCGATGGATCCGCGTCTGCTCCTCCGGGAAGGGGAGCACCGGCCGCTCCGCCGAGGGGAGGGCCTGCGGTCGCGGACCCGAGGCCTCTTCTTCTTTCCCCCTCGCCCCGGGGAGATGGATCCGGGTCTTCTCCTCCTCGGGGAGAGCCTCGGGGGTGGTGGCACGATGGATGCGGGTCTGCTCTTCGGGGATCGTGGGGGAAAGCCGCATCTGAGGGGAAGAGGAGACTCCCGGGAATCCTCGGAACTCCACCGCGGAAAATTCTTTCGAGTTCCCCTGCCGGAGTTCGTGCTTGAGCTGGACGCCGAACTCGAGCGCCGAGCGCATCCGTTCCCGCGGATCGGGAGCAAGCGCTTCTCGAAGCAGGGGGTAGACCCCGGCGGGAAGTCCTGCCCGTTCGAGCCGTTCGTAGAGATCGAGGGGAGGGTCGTCGCCCGTGAACATGAAGTAGAAGAGCGCGGCGGCCCCATAGACGTCCGCCTGCGTTCCCGCCTGGGAAGGAGTCCGCCGAACCTCGGGCGCGATGAAGCCGTTCATCGTTCTCGGAGAGAGTGCAAGCGCCGCAAGACCAAAGTTGGCGATCTTCGCGCCCTCGGCGGTCACCAGGACGTTCTCCGGACGCAGATTCTTGTGAACCGTGTGATGATGCGCGTAATCGAGCCCCCGGCAGATCTCCTGGATGATCCGAACGATGTGGCCCAGCGGGAATTTCTTCTCCCGTCCCCGGAAACGCTCCACGGCCTTCCTCAGATTCACCCCCTCGACGAATTCCTTCACGATGAAGGTGTGCTCCCCTCCCTGAAAGAGACCATACATGTGAACGATGTTCCGGTGAACGAGGGGACGAGCCGTGGCCACCGCCTGCTCGATCCGCCGGAATCGCTTCGGGTTCGTGAGGAATTTCGGAGAGAGTACCGTCAGGGTGACCTGTGATCCACGTTCGAGATCGAGCCCCTTGTAGGTCACCCCCATCCCGATCTCACCGATCTTGCTGACGACCTTGAAACGCTCGAGCAGGACTTCGTCCGGCGAGAGCGTAGGAACGACGGGTTCCGCTTGCGTCATCGAGTCCTATCCTGCTGCACGGGGTCCCCAGCCCCCCACCCCATCTCGAAGAAATCATTCGAGATTTCCAATGGTTGGCGGACATCTCCCTTTCCTCTCCCATCGTAACACAAAAGGAGAGAGGACGCAAAACGACACACAGGGCAATCGCATGAAAAATCCCCATGATTCGCGGAGTCCGCATGGTATCGGAGCATCCGGCTCGAAAGGGGTGGAACGCATCTACCGACCAGACGCCGTGGAGACCAGCGTCTGGCATGTGAGAAGTCCCTTGCTTTCGAGATCCCACGGGATCGCGGATCTTATCGGGAAATTTGATGCGATTGCCCTGAAACGACACACGGCCCGATGCTCCTTCCGGAGCGTCCAGAGGGACAGGGCCCCGGCAAAGTCCGGCTCCGGAGCCCGGGGATTGGCCGTCGCGCTGACGGCAGGAGGGCCGGGGAGGCGGCAGCACGTGGCGTAGGGGGCAAGATGGAGGGAGAATAAAGAGATTTGGGCGCACCTGCCCCTCTCCACGCCTCGTGAGGGAGAGCGGCGAGGTGGCTGGGGGCGTGGCAGACGCGCTGGGCGGTCAGGTCAGGCCGATCAGGCGCAGCGGACGTTCGGTCTTCCGGCCGAGGTATCGGGTTGCGGCGGCGATGTTTTCGGCTCCCGCCAGGCGCAGCAGGCTGATGGCCACGTTGCGCAGCGTCGCCATCGCATGTGGAGCTGCCCCCTTGCGAACCTGGGAGCGATCTTCGTCGTAGGTCTGGTCGCGCACGTGGTGTAGACGGTTCT
>CAZTSL010000236.1:0-2882 GCA_964616915.1 uncultured bacterium | reverse complement strand
CGGGTTTCGGCGATCTGCGGATCCGACGGCCAGCAGATCATGAAGTGGGAAATCCTGAAGATCGGGAGCGATGAGGGGGAAAGGTGCACCTGCTCTCCGAGAACTTGTTGATAGCAGCGGGTATCTCCTCCGTCGAGTTCGATATCTCCCACCCATTGCTCTCCCTCTCTCAAGATCGTCAGCCGGACGGCCTGCGGCCCCTTTCCGGAGAGGAAGGCCGGAATCCCATCGAATGTGGAGAATATGCCCGGTTCGCTCCATGGAGATAGCTTTTCTCGAATCTTCTCCATCTCCCCCTCCGGATCATCCACCTTCCCCACCGACATCATCGTGATATCTCCCACGGAGATGACTCCTTCCCATCCCTCGATCCCCCAGAGCATTTCACTCCAGAAATGGAAGGTGTTCCCGATATCCCAGCCGTAGTGCAGGGAGAGGATCGGATCTACGACCAGCGTCAAATAACGCTGGGCCAGCAGAACGACCTGTTCCTCCCATTCCTGGAAAAAAGCACTCAAACAGATCTCGATCGGATTGTCGGGAAAGTTGTCGAGCGTGGTGAGGAGATGGAGATGCGTCCAATTCTTGAAGAGTTTCCCCTGACGGTGCTCCAGGAGTGAAATCTCGATGCGGATCCTTCCATCCAGGAGCATCAACGTTTCCTTCTCTTCGTCGAGTCTGGGGTTTCCGACCAGCGTGGTGTAGCCGACGAGTGGGAGGGACATTTGAAGGGCTCTCAAGATCTCGACACGTTTCTTCCGCTCGTCGTTTTTCTTTCCGAACAGACCGAACCAGGCCATGATGCACCTCCATCCGTGATCGTTTCCCACCTCACAAGGGGTTGCCCATCTGGAGAGATCGGGGAGAAGCTCCCTTGTTCGCGGTTTTTTTATGCAATGTTTACGCCAATCCTTCGACTTCTCTCGATCGAGGGGAGGCCGGACGCTCGTTTCCTCCAATCGAACGCCATGATTCCGAGCGCGTCCCCGCAGCCGATCGAAAAGCCTCGCAGCTTCGAAGAGGTTCCGGCAAAGGGGGGAGATGAAAGAAACGTTTCATCATCGCCTCGTTCTCCGAATCTTCGACCCCGTAAACTTCGACCCCGCAAAGGTTTCCGGAAAGGGGGGAGATGAAAGAAGCGTTGCACCCATGACAGGGCCCCGGCAAAGTCGTGAATCCTCCTGGCATCCGGTGAGATGGGCGGGGAACCGACGCCGCTGTCCACGTTGTCGCACGATCTGGCGCCGCTGTCCATGTTGTGGCATGATCTGGGGGATGAGGATCGCGCCCTGCTCGTCAACGCAGCACGTTTCCTCATCCTGCGGTGGGCGCGCCGCCCCCACCTGGCCTCGCGGGTGTTGGCGGCCGGCCTGCGGCCCCTGAGCGAGGCCTGGAGACAGATCTACGGTCATCCGCTGGTACCGGCCGAGATCTTCATGGAGATGTCACGCTTTCGCGGCACCTGCTACCGCGCCGCCATCTCGATCTGCGTGGGTAAGACGAAAGGGTACTCCAAGAGCGGTGAAGCGTATTGCTTTCACGGTCGGCCCAACTCTGTCCGGCTCTACCCATTGGCGCGCGACTTCCAGAGACAGCTTTGCAGGGTGCCACGCGTGGGCGCCCAAAGGAGGGTTTCATGGTCGTGGACCTCGACCGTCTTCCGCTGTACGGAGAGGGTGGGTTGCTCGAGATCCTCGAAGGATTCCCAGACACCCGCAAGCGCCGCGGCCTCCGCCACAGCATCGAGAGCATCCTGGCCATATCTCGGTAACGGATGGGCCACGCTGGTCGATCTTGCTGCACGGTCTCCCCGATGTATTGCGTGATTTCTTCATGAATTCAGGATGTTACAGCGTGAGGGTGTAATCTCGTTGCGCATCTCGTGGGAGAGAGCGTTCATCTCGACATGTCGGCAGAATGGAGAAGAGAGGGAGAAGAGAGGGAGAAGGGATGGAGAAGAGGGGGAAAGTTTCGTCTGTCCGGGGGGGCGAGCATCTCACCATTCGGGGTTGAAACCGAAGGGCGCAGGGAAGTTTGCCGGTTCGGGGAGCGTGAATTCCCGCAGTTTGTGGTCACAGAGGTTCCTTGCAGAAAGGCCGGGATCACACACCTCCTCCGGCGCCATGCCCGTGAACTGAAAGAAAGGCCCCGCCGCCGCCGGGTTGACGAGCTGGAAGATGTTCTTCTCGAGCGTGATCGGATCGGAACTCGACGAATAGACGAAGGAGGCAGGTGCGTCGTTCGCCGGATCGAGTCTCACGAGGTTCTGCTTCACCTTGATCGGGTTGGTGGCCGATGTGTCGGTGCCGACGAAGACGATCCCCCGCCCCTGCTCGAGGTCGATCCAGTTGTCCTGGACCGTCTGCGTATAGCCAACGCCGGTAAAGAGCGCGATCGCAGCGCCGAGGCGATTGTCTCCATCCTCACTGTCGTTCCTGAAATCTCCCCGCTCCCCTTCGATCATGTTCTGGAGGATCGACGTTCCCCCCTGGATCGCCACATGGCCGATCCCGGTGAAGGTGTTCTGCTTGATCGTGACCTGTTTCACCGGCAGAAGCGTACTCGTCTGGATGCCGTAGCGCCAGTGTCCCTCGATCGTCACTTTCAGGACGGTCTGGTTGCCCGTCGTCGTTTCGGTGTTCACGAGGATCGCGGGGGCCTTGCACTCCCCCACGCAGGTGATCGTGTGTCCCTTGCCGTTGAGCGAGCCTGCGCCGACGAACTCGATACAGGGAACCAACCCGCCGTAGGAGATATAGTTGTTGGGGAGTTCCTGTGCGGCCAGGCGGTACGTCTTCGCCGTGCAGTCGATCGGAGGTGGCCCACTCGATCCGGAGGCGACGGCACCGGAGGCCGTGGCCAGGACGATCGAGAGGGAAGTG
>CAZTSL010000235.1:0-2888 GCA_964616915.1 uncultured bacterium | reverse complement strand
CCCCTGGCAGCGAGTCCGGAACCGGAAGGTCTTCATGGATTCTGCCCGATGTCGTGACTTTTTTCAAGGATACCCAAAATTTCCGATCTCATTGCGAAACGTATGGGGCCGTGCTATCTTGACCCTCGTCCCCCGGTTTGTGATCGAATCGGCGAGGGGGATTCCAGGTGCCGGCGTGGAGGAGAAGGGTGTCCCCCACGCCACGTAACCATTCCGTTCTTCTTTCATCGCTCGCATGGCGGGCAAGGAGGTATTCATGTCACGGAATCGTCTACGGACCGCTGCCCTCTGGGCGTTCTGCCTCCTCCTGGCGCTTCCGGGAGGGCTCCAGGCGGCCACGGTGGTGCTCGATCTCGAGAGCGCACCGGGGGATGACGGCATTTTCGGAACCGACGACGACGTCGTCCTCAAGGAGGGGGTCCCCTTCGATGGGGAGGAGTTCGCTCCGCTTGGACTGACGATCGAGACGACGAAGACGTTTCGCCTCGCCAGTTCCAATGTCGGCAACAGTGCGATCTGCTTCTGTGGGGCCAACGGTTCCTGCACCGGTTCCGGGAACGACGCGCCGGTCCCCTCCGGGGTCACGAGCCTCTGTGACACGCAGGGGCTGATGACCTTCCACTTCGAGGAGCCGCAGGATCGGATCACCTTCTCGATCATGGATATCGAAAGCACGGAACGCTACAGCGTGAAGCTCTTCGACGCGAACGGGACCCAGATCTTCGACAGCGGCACCCTTGGACCGTCCGGGAGTGGGAGTGGGAGGATCGACGAGAAGACCTTCGCCCCCGGATCGAGCTTCGTCGAGATGGTCCTCGATCTCACGCGGGCGGGGGGGTATGCCCTCGATGACATCACCTTCACGGTGACCGACACCGACGAGGATGGGGTACCCGACTACCGGGACAACTGCCCCGACGACGAGAACACGAACCAGAGTGATCAGGACCTCGATGGCATCGGGGATGCCTGCGACTGTGCCCCCCAGGATGGGAACGAACCGGGTGAGGATGGGACATGCCCCGGTTGCGGCGGGATCGGCACGATCGGCCGACCTTCGGCAGGGATGGCACTCCCCGCCCTCTTCCTTCTCGCCATGATCCTCTTGCCCCTGCGCCGTTTCACCAGGAGCGCGTAACGTCTCCGGCGAGGGGGAACGCCTCGTTCCCCCCTGTCGGCCAGAGGAGGTGACGAAGCGCCGGCAGGAATTCTCTCTCCCCCCGGGGAGGGGGAACCCCGCCGGCGATATCCGCAAGGGGGGAAACGAACGCAAGCGGAGAAGGAGAAAGAGAGGGGAAAGGGCAAGGCTGGAGGGGTCCGGCGCCGGAAGGGACGGAAGGGGAAGGATCACCACTCGGGATTGAAACCGAACGGGGCAACGAAGGCCCGGCATACCCAGGTTCCGTAGGTGTTGTGGGCGCGCAGAACCTGATCACACTGATTCTTCACCGCCGACCCCGTGAAGTAGAAGAACGGCCCCGTTGCCGCCTTGTTGCCGAGAAGGAAGATGTTCGTCTCGAGGGTGAGGTAGTCGGAACCCGGCGAATATACGAAGGAAGCGGGGGTGTTGTCCGGCGGATCGAGCCGGACGAGGTTCTGCTTCACCTTGATCGGCTCGGTGGCCGCCTGGTCCGTGGCAACGAAGACGATCCCCCTCCCCTCTTCGAGTTCGATGTAATTGTCCTGCACCGTCTGCGTATAGCCGACGCCGGTAAAGGCCACGATCGCCGCTCCGAAGGAATTGTCCGGGTCCTGGCTGTCGTCCCTGAAATCTCCCCGTTTCCCTTCGATCGCGTTCTTGAGGAACGAGGTTCCCCCCTGAATCGCCACATGACCGATCCCGGTGAAGGTATTCTGCTTGATCGTGACCTGTTTCACCGGAAGGAGCGTACTCGTCTGGATGCCGTAGCGCCAGTGCCCTTCGATCGTCATCTTCAGGACGGTCTGATTGCTCGTCGCACTCTCCCTACTGGTGTCTACGAGGATCGCGGGGGCCTTGCACTCCCCCACGCAGGTGATCGTGTGTCCATTGCCGTTGAGCGATCCACCCCCCACGAACTCGAGACAGGGGACCGATCCGCCGTAGGAGATGTAGTCGTTCTGGAGTTTTTGGGGTCCCACATAGTGCGTCTCCTCCGTGCAGTCGATCGGGGGTGGGCCATCCGATCCGGAGGCGACGGCACCGGAGGCCGTGGCCAGGACGATCGAGAGGGAAGTGGCAAAGATTCCACCCAGGATGACTCGTCTGCTCTTCATCGCTGACTCCTTGTCGTATCGGTGAACACGCGGTTGTCGCCCTGCGCCTCCGGGAGGGGGAGGCACCGGGATGCGTGTTGCTCTTGTCGGATGAACGATCGCAAGGGAAGGACGTTCCACCTTCCCCTTGATTCGTGCGCCACCTTTCCGAACGTTTCCCCTCCCTTCGCAGCGGGAGGCTCGATCGGGGGGAAGGCTTCGAGGCCCCGACCTCGTTCGTCCGTGGCTGTCGTCCAGGATAAGACGCAAATGTGGTGCCACGTACTGCCTGGTGTGGGAAAGAAGGATAAATATCCAGGTAACCTCATGTTTTATAAATGGATTTGTGTTCGATGCGCCTCCACTTCCCCCCGACGGAGTGGACGAGAAGGGAGGAAGGGTGTGGGAAGGATGAAACGATCATTTCAACAGTGAGAACCTTCGGAAAATCGGGAGGTATCCACCGACATAGCGTGTGAGGAGAGGGGAAAGCGATCCAAAAGACTCGTGAATCCAAAGAGTTACCAGGAATGAACGGCCCGTTTCACCCGCCAGACATCCGGAATCGGTTGGCCTGCCAGCCACTCCCCGGCACACGAGCAGACTCAGTACTTGAAAGTGGGTGGGAGTCGGCGCAGGTTGATCCCGACGGC
>CAZTSL010000234.1:0-3038 GCA_964616915.1 uncultured bacterium | reverse complement strand
CCCATCGACCTCCTTGCGGATCGGATTCGCCGTCGAACGCCCGGTCCGCGCGGTGGCACGGCCCGTGGACGAGAAGGATCTTAACACGTTCTCCCAAAAGATCAACCGGGAAGCCGGAAGCAGAGCCTCTCCATCCCTCGCTCTGGCGGCACCACCACACCCGGCGTGGTATGCCGGAGTGAAGGACTCGTTGTATCCATCGTCACGGGCTTCGTCCCACGCCAGAGGGGTACTTTCGAGGCTCACTCCTCTCCATGATGATGGAGATGATGAACAGAACCGGATCGATATCCTCTTAACCGATCGTACAATTGAATCTGATGTGGAGTCAGAATATCTTTCTGTTGCAAATGCGCTCTCAAATGAACGTATCGTAATTTCGCCTGAAGCATTCCTATCTCGGTTAGAATAGACTTGAGTATTTTGTCATCTATGGTTTTGTTTGCGAACAACTGATCTAGTTCTTTCTCCTTTTCAACCAATTTCTTTCCGAGTGTAATGGCTTCCTTTTTCATTGTATCGAAAAGCTCTTTGGTTTTCGATACTTGTTCGCTCGTAAGATTCAATTCTTCTGACAGATCAAGGACATGTTTGGGGCCGGGATAGTGGTTCAGCTCTGCTGCTTTTGCATATCCCATTCCCTTCCCAGTTAGATATCCATCTATTTCTCTCTGGGAAAGTGCCTTGATTTCTCGGGTTTCTTGCCCCGAATAAGGTGATATCTGGTGGGTATGATTCGATAGCGAGATTCCAACGATGATAATAGCAAACATGAGTGTTCTCATACGTATGATCTCCCTTTCTATGGATTCTCCTGTCACGCCATCTCGTCCCCCCGCAGGAACCCGTTCTGGAGGGAGGGCCGTGGGGCATCGAAAGGGGGCACGTTGCCACATGCCCCCTGGGACCTCACCCTTTTCCAAGGAGCGCCCGGTTCGAGCGCCATCGCGGTCCCCGCTCCCCCCTACCCGGAAGGAGAGAACGCCGGTGGGGGGGCAGGAAGGGGAAGGTCATTCGTCCTGCGGGAGCATCGGGAGTTTGATGTGGTGCTTCCGGGCACAGGCGATCGCGGTCTCGTAGCCGGCGTCCGCGTGCCGCATGATGCCGGAGGCGGGGTCGTTGGTGAGCACCCGTTCGAGTTTCTCCGCGGCCTCCTTCGTGCCCTCGGCCACGACGACCATCCCGGCGTGGATCGAATATCCGATCCCCACGCCCCCGCCGTGGTGGATCGAGACCCAACCCGCGCCGGAGGCGGTGTTGAGGAGGGCGTTGAGGAGGGGCCAGTCCGCGATCGCGTCACTCTGGTCCTTCATCCCCTCCGTCTCCCGGTTGGGGGAGGCCACGGAGCCGGTATCGAGGTGATCGCGGCCGATGACGATCGGGGCCTTCACCTTTCCGGAGGCGACCAGATCGTTGAAGATCCGCCCTGCCTTGGCGCGCGCCCCCTGTCCGAGCCAGCAGATCCGGGCGGGAAGCCCCTGGAAGTGAACCTTCCGGGCTGCCAGGCGCAGCCAGCGGATCAGCGACTCGTTCTCCGGGAAAGCCGCGATGAGCGCCTCGTCCGTGGCCCGGATGTCGGCGGGATCGCCCGAGAGCGCCGCCCAACGGAAGGGCCCCTGCCCTTCGCAGAAGAGGGGGCGGATATAGGCGGGGACGAAGCCGGGGAAGTCGAAGGCGTTGGAAACGCCGGCCTCCTTGGCTTGGGCCCGGATGTTGTTGCCGTAGTCGAAGGTGACCGCTCCCCGCGCCTGGAGGGCGAGCATCGCCTCGACGTGCTCTGCCACGGCCGCGAAGCTGCGCCGGAGGTACTCCTCGGGATCGCGCTTGCGAAGCTCGAGGGCCGCATCGAGCGTCATCCCGTTGGGGACGTAGCCGTTCAACATGTCGTGCGCCGAGGTCTGGTCGGTCAGGAGGTCGGGCACGATCCCCTTGCGCACGATCGCAGGGAGGACGTCCGCGCAGTTTCCGAGGAGGCCGATCGAACGGGGTTGCGCCGCGGCGCGGTACTTCTCGACCCTGGCAAGCGCGTCGTCGAGGTCGTCGGTCGTCTCATCGAGGTATCCGGTTTGGAGGCGCCGCTCGATCCGGGCGGGATCGACCTCGACGCCGAGGAAGACGCCTTCGTTCATCGTGGCGGCCAGGGGCTGGGCGCCTCCCATCCCCCCCAGGCCGCCGCTGAGGACGAACCTGCCGCGCAACGATCCGCCGAAATGCTTCCGGGCCGCGGCCGCAAAGGTTTCATAGGTGCCCTGAAGGATTCCCTGCGTTCCGATGTAGATCCACGAGCCTGCGGTCATCTGCCCGTACATCGTGAGTCCCATCGCCTCGTATCTGCGGAAGTTCTCCCACGTCGCCCAGGCGGGTACGATGTGAGCGTTGGCGATGAGGACGCGGGGAGCGCCTTCATGGGTCTTGAAGATCCCCACCGGCTTCCCCGACTGCACGAGGAGCGTTTCGTCCCCCTCCAGCGCCTTGAGGGAGGACACGATCCTCTCGAAGCAGGCCCAGTTGCGTGCCGCCTTGCCGCTGCCCCCATAGACGATCAGCTCATCGGGCTTCTCTGCGACCTCGGGGTCGAGATTGTTCATGAGCATCCGCATCGCCGCCTCCTGCACCCAACCCTTGCAGGAGATCTCCGAACCGCGGGGTGCCCGTACGATCCTCTTCATCGCTTCCCCCTTTCCTTGACACGATTCCGACCGACGCCGTCGAGATACGACGCCACCGGGAAATATACCGGAAAGGGAGGGAAACGGCAAGGTTCGTGGGACAGGATCGATCCCTGAAAGGCGAGAGACAGGAGGGGGGGCGAAAGGGTGAAGGGGTGAAGGGGTGAAGGGGTGAAGGGGCGAATGGCGAAGGGCGAATGGCGAAGGGCGAAGGGCGAATGGCGAAGGGCGAATGGCGAAGGGCGAAAGGGCGAAAGGGCGAATGGCGAAAGGGCGAAAGGCGGGAGGCAGGAGGCGAGAGTGGGGAAGACCGATCGAGGCGCTTTCATGGATCGGTCCTGGATCTGGCCGTAGGCCTCTGGCGTCGAT
>CAZTSL010000233.1:1680-3116 GCA_964616915.1 uncultured bacterium | reverse complement strand
TGCCCGAGCCGTAGGTCTCTCTGGGTGGTTCCTGCGGAGCGATGGATGGCTGTGGGCCAGACCGGGAGGGGAACGGTTTTCGCAACGACGTTCCCAGAACTCCTCGAAACGACCGCTGAGCTTGTAGCAGCGCAGCGCGATGATGATTTGCTTGGTATCCGTCGAATGCAAAGAACGCTCCCCCGTAACGAGTCCTTCTCTTGGCCTCGATGCGTGCATCTTTCCCTGAAACGATAGGGAATTACGCATCTCGTAAACTTTCCCTTGCAACGATCCGGCTCCCAAAGTCCCACTTTGGTGACGTGCACCCCCATGCGACGAAATGATTGCCTTGGGGAGCGGATGTGGTATAATCGGCATCGGTGCCAATCTTCGACGCTGCCCCGCATGGACTTGCGGGGTGCTTGACCAGACAGGAGGATCATCGATGCTTTCGTCCAGATCTTTCGTGATACTCTTTGCCCTCTCCCTCGTGGCCCTCGTGATGGGGCCATCTTGTCCCGGCCTGCCGGCGGGGGGACCGGTCGATCTCACCTACACCGTTCCCCTTCTCCAGGGGGTCTCCATTCCGCTGCCGCTCTCCGAGATCATCCACGACCCGGAGCAGAAGGAGCAGTTCGGGACGTGTAGCGGAGCCGCCGATCTCGGGCCGACGTTCGCCTTTGCGCTCTCGCCCGAGACTTCGATCGGATGGGCCGAATTCGTGCCGGCCGATGAGGAGACTGGGACACCCGACCTCGTGAGCGTCACCTGTGTTTCCTTCGCGGACGAGACGGAGAACCAGCTCTTCGGCCTCACGATGCTCTTCCTTGCCGAGGATTACTCCGACGGAACGGTTCTCGAGGCGATCTCCGATGCCGATCCCCTCGAGACGGGCAAGGTACAGGTCGTGGGGTACTGGTGGCGTCCGATCGAAGGGCGTCTCGTCCTGACGTGGAAGACCCTCACCGCGCTTCCGGCAACGGGGGGCGAGGTGGAGATCCTCCAGGGTTCCCTCGAGGAGGGGGGACTCAACGTGGGGAATGTCTCCGTGACGCTCGAAGCTCCCCAGGAGGCTCCGCAGTCCCGGCTCCGCTGAGAGACGCCCTCCCCACCAGCCGGCAAGTTCCCACCAGACCCTTCCCGCGTTACGCGGGGAGGGCCTCCGAAGATCCCCCTTCCCGAATCCTGCTCTGAATCACCGGCATCCCCCCCGATCCGCGGTGTCTCGCGTCTCCCCCCCCTCGGAGAGGGGAAGAGAGCCGACCGGTCGCAGGGGGGCAGGGTCATGCGCCACCGAACGAAGAAGGAGAGGGACGAAGCGAGCCGATGAAAGAGCAACCGACCGGGAAGCGTGCAAGAAGAGACCCCCTGACCCCGATCCGACGCCAGTATCTTGCGCTCAAGGCCGAACACCCCGACAAGATCCTCCTCTTCCAGATGGGAGATTTCTACGA
>CAZTSL010000233.1:0-1580 GCA_964616915.1 uncultured bacterium | reverse complement strand
GGGGTCGCCTGGTTTTTTTCCCGGGGGGATCTGCGCCGGCAGGTGCGTAGCGAGCTTTCCGGGGTCACCGATCTCGAGCGGTTGATCGGACGGGTCCGGACCGGGAACGCGACGCCACGGGAAGCATTGGCGCTCGGCCAGGGGCTCGACATCGCCCGGGGGATCGTCACCCGCCTCTCGGCCGCTGGGCTCCCCTTCCTTTCCTTGTCTCCGGCGGATCTCGAGCGGTGCCACACGGCAGCCCGCCTCCTTGCCCGCGCGATCGCCGATCCCCCCCTCCCCGGACGGATCGTGCGGAGCGGTTACGCCGAGGAACTCGATGCCCTCCGCAGCCTCCTCTCCGAGAGCCAGGACTACCTTGCCGATCTCGAGGCCCGGGAGCGCAAGCGGACCGGCATCAAATCGTTGCGGGTGGGTTACAACAAGGTCTTCGGTTACTACATCGAGGTCACCCGCCCGAACCTCTCCCGCGTCCCGGCCGACTACCTGCGGAAACAGACCCTCGTCAACGCCGAGCGGTTCATCATCCCGGAACTCAAGGAACACGAGGCGATGATCGCCCATGCCCAGGCCCGGATCGAGGAACTCGAGGCGACGCTCTTTCGCCAGCTCCTCGAAGAGGTCGCCACGGCCCGTGAGGCGGTCCTCGCGCTCGCCCATACCCTGGCCCAGGTCGATCTTCATGCGGCGCTGGCCGAGGTGGCCGAACGCTACGGCTACACACGTCCTCGTATCCTTCCTCCCCCTGGGGATGGGGGAGCGATCCTGGAGGTCCGCGAGGGGCGCCACCCCGTGGTGGAACGCAACCTCGAGGAGCCCTTCGTGCCCAACGATCTCTTCCTCGACACGGACGAAACGCAGATCATCCTCCTCACCGGGCCGAACATGGCGGGGAAATCGACCTATCTTCGCCAGAATGCCCTGATCGTTCTCCTTGCCCAGATCGGGAGCTTCGTGCCCGCCGCCTCGGCGCTCCTCTCCCCTGTGGACCGGATCTTCACCCGCGTGGGCCTTCACGACGACGTGAGCCGTGGCGTCTCGACCTTTCTCGCCGAGATGCGGGAGACCGCGGAGATCCTCCACCAGGCCACGCCCGCCTCGCTCATCCTCCTCGACGAGGTGGGACGGGGGACGGCCACCCGGGATGGGTGTGCGATTGCCCAGGCGGTCGTCGAGTTCCTCCACAACCATCCTGCGCTACGCGCCCGGACGCTCTTTGCCACCCATTTCCACGAACTGACGCGAAAGACCGCCCATCTCCCCCGTTTGAAGAACTTCCACGTCACGGTGGAACGCCAAGCGGGGCGGATCGTCTTCCCGCACCAGGTGAGGGTGGGGAGCGCCGGCGCGAGCTACGGCATCGATGTCGCGGCGCTCGCTGGTTTTCCGAAACCGGTCCTCGAGCGGGCTTCGGCACTCCTCGACGAGCTTCCCCTCCCCCTTCTCGCCGAAGGGCATTCCTCCTACGGCACGCTCTCCGAGGGGGAGCGCCGCGCGCTGGAGATCCTCCGCTCGCTCGATCCCGATACGATGCGTCCGATCGAGGCCCTCGGGAAGATCTATGAACTCCGCGCCCTCCT
>CAZTSL010000232.1:0-3151 GCA_964616915.1 uncultured bacterium | reverse complement strand
GTTCGCATGATAGAGGGAAAGCAAAAATGTTGTCAAGGGAGGCGAGGCGATGCTCCTCGAACGAGAGGGCGCATCGAGGTTTCATGCGTGGGGAGGAGGCGCCTCAGGGGGAGAAGGTGCGGGCATAGAGATTCGCCTCGAGGTTCCAGGCATCGATCCAGAGGAGGAGGAAATCGAGGCCGTTCCAGGCAGCGGTGGGCGTTTCCTCGAAGTGATCGGTCGCGGCGAGGGGGAAATCGGGCTGCGGCGTTCCATCGGCAAGGATCACACGGCCGTAGATATCCTTTCCTCCCGTCCGATCGTCGGTCCACAGGAGGAGGAAGTCCTCCCCATCGGATCGCACCGTGATCGGTCCCTCCTTCTCGTGGCGTGTGACGACGGGAATCGGTGGATCGTCGAGGATACGTCCCTCAGGAGTAATGCGCCGCGCCGAGGTCTCGTAGCCCGATCCGGTCCACGCCTCCCAGGCAAGGAGGAAGGTCTCCCCATTCCACCCGAGATCCCGGGCGGAGAAGATCCCCTCCGTGGTTGCCAGGGGGAAGGGGGTGGTGTCGAGCGGCATCCCCTCGGGGGAGAAACGGAGGGCTTCGATCGTCCCCACGTCATCGACGGTCGCGGACCAGGCCACGAGGAACGCGCCACCATCCCAGCCGATCAGGGGAGCCATTCCATGGACCCGATCCCCCACGGAGATCGGAAGGGGTGCCGGATCGATCACCTCCCCTCCCCTTTCCACGCGCCGGCCCCGGATCTCGTAGGGGGAACAGTCGAAGGGTTCACAGATCTGTGATCTCGTCCAGACGACGAAAAAGGTTCCTCCCCCCCAGGCGAGACCGGGATGACGCGCTGCGAACGAAAGATCGGAGAGGAGGAGCGGCTCGGGATCGAGGATGCGTCCCTGCGGGGAGATCCGCGCCGCACGGATCGCCGGGATCTGAGGGAGATCGGAGCGAAATTCGCTCCAGACGACGAGGAAGTTCTCCCCATTCCAGGCCACTTTTGGCGAATCTTCCAAAACGCCCTTCGTGGAGAGGAGGAGGTTTCCTCGGTCGAGACGTTCACCGGTCGGGGAGAGACGGGTCGCATAGACCTTCGTCCCCTCCTCGTCGTGCTCGTTCCATACCGCCAGATGGATCGAGCCGTTCCAGGCGAGGTCGGCAGGCCCAGCCTCCCCGAGCGTGCCGGAGAGGACGAAGGGTTCTTCGTCATCGCACGCAACGCCGATGCCGTCCCCGTCCCGGTCCTCCTGATCGGGGTTGAGGGTCGTGGGGCAGTTGTCGCACCGGTCTCCCCGGCCATCCCCGTCGCGGTCGCTTTGATCCGCGTTGGCAATCGCCGGGCAGTTGTCCCGTCCATTGGGGACGCCGTCCCGGTCGCCATCCGCGCTCGCCTCCCCCACCCGGGTTCCATAGACGTTGAATCGGCACCCTTGAGGGTCGCAGAGATCGAAGCGCCGGTCCTGCCAGAGGACCAGGAGACTCTCGTCGTCGTGGGCGACCACGGGCATCGTGGCGAGTTGCGGCACGGCAAAGATGGGAAACCCCTCCGGATCGAGGACCTCACCGGTGGATGAAATCCGGGCGCCATAGATCGAACTGCCACCGAAGCCGAAGTAGGTCCACACCACGAAGAACGCCTCGCCGTTCCATACGACACTCGCATCGATATGTTGGAACATCGCCCGTGCGATCAGGAATCGCTCTGGATCGAGTCGGTTGCCCGCCGCATCGAGACGCCTCCCGTAGAGATGCTCCTGGGAGGTCCAGACGACGAGGTAGGTTCCCCCCCCGAAGGCAACGGATGGCGACAAGACGTCACCGGTCGCATCGATCGGGATCGCCCGGGGATCGAGAAGATGGCCGCCGGAACCGATCCTTCGCGCCATGATCGAGGGGTAGATCTCGCAACCGTACCACGCACAGCTCTGCCAGTCGATCGTCGTATCCCGCCAGACGACGAGGAAACTCAGGCCACTGGAAGCCACGGCCGCCTGATCGGTTCGGCGTTGCGGCGGGGCCAGGAGGATACCCCGCCGATCGAGCACTTCGCCGGCGGCGCTCACCCGTGCGGCAAAGACGCCCACCGTCCGATCGAGCACGGTGCCCCGGCTCGTCCAGGTGACGAGGAAGTTCTTCCCCCCCCACGTCACCGTGGGGTCACGCTGGCTCCAGAGGGGATCGGGATTCCGGGAGATCCGGAAGGCGCTCCCGCGCACTTCCCCTTCGGAGGAGACCCGCAAACCATGAAGACGATGGATCGTCCGGCCCCGGAGGGTCTGGGGCTCGACCCAGACCACGAGGAAGATGCCATCCCCCCAGGCCACGGCGACCTCCTCTCCCCCCCCTTCGTGAAGGACGATCGGATCGGGATCGAGCACCTCCCCCAACGGCGTCACTCGAACCCCGTAGATCCGTCCGGAATTCGGATCCATCGTATCATCGCTCCATACGATGAAGTAAACCGATCCGTCGAAGGCGACTTGCGGTCCATATCGGCCATGGACCGTAGAAGAAACCGGAAACCCTTCTCCATCGATGATGACGGGTTCCTCGGGATTTGGATGGAAACTGACGGATTCTGCCCTTCCCGTCCCAGAAATCATCAGAATCGTCAGCCAGAAGATAAGAATGATTTTACGCATCGACCTGCCTCCTCGTTTGGAATGAAACGCTACTCATACGTCCAATATCTCACAATGAGGATCGGATGTCCAGGGAGACTTCGAACTGAAGTTGTACAGCGAGAATCGAGGATTTACCAGCCAACGGAGACGAACGCCGGCAGGTTTCCCCCTCGCTCGATGACCTCGATGTCCCTGGCGGAGGGAAAGAACGGCTAAAAAAGCGCTCCTGGACGCTTCAGCCGACAAAGGATACGATCGCCAGCAGTTGCGGCAGGCGCTTCGAGAGAGGGGGATTCGTCCCGAGATCCCTGGACGAGAATGGAAAAGCCAGCGGAAACCCCGGGGGTGTAAACTCATTCGACGGGTAGAACGTTTCGTCGTGGAACGTGCCTTCGCCTGGCTCCAGCGTAAGTTTCGTCGGCTCGTCGTGCGTTGGGAGCGTCTCGATTTCTGTTTCGAGGCTTTCGTCCATGTGGCAATCATCATGATCTGGACTCAACGATGATTCGTGGGATAGTTCAGGCTTCG
>CAZTSL010000231.1:0-3176 GCA_964616915.1 uncultured bacterium | reverse complement strand
GAAGAAGAGGCTCCCCGCCGCATCGAGGTGCAGGTCGCCTACGACGTGCTCCGTGGCGACGCCTTCCGGCGTTACTCCCCCTTCGACTTCCAGATGGATCGGGTGATCGCCGTGAAACCGCGGGGCGCGCGCGTCGTCGCGCGCTACGAGAACCGCCTCGAACTCGAGATCGAGGCGCCGGAGTTCGAAGTCCTCGTCACCCGTTTCGACGAGAAGCGAGATCTTCGTGTCAAGGTCCAGCCACTGGAGGAGGAGCGATGATCCGTCGTTTCAACTACACCGGCCGCCGCAAGATCCCCCGCGCTCAGGTACGCATCCGGATCGTGGAGGAAGGGGGACGCCGGCGCTTCGACGCCGAGCTTTCCCTCGACGGGCTGGGGCTTCCAGAGGAGGCCGCTCTTTTCGTCGAGGCCTATCATCGTTCGGCGTACCGGCGCTTTCCCTTCGGCACGGTGGGCGCGCCCCAGCCCCCTGCGGAACGCTGGCTCGATGGAATCCCCGTGCGCAGGCCCCTCTTCCGCGTCAAGGTGGTCCAGAGGGAAGGGGAGATCGCGCGGATCCTGGCCGCGGCCGACAAGGTCCTGCCGGAGGAGCAGGACGCCGAGACGAACAGGCGCCAGTCGCTCCTCCCCGTCGAGTACGAGGACCTCGGGGAGCGGGTCTGGGCGCTCGATCTCGACTGCGACTGGCCGCGGCTGCGTCTCAACGAACGGATCGAGGGGATCCGGGAGGCCGCGCGCTCCGGCGCCGAGTTCTCGAGCCTCGTCTACCCGGAAGTCTTCCGGGCGATCCTCGAGCGGATCCTCGCGGAGGGGCGCTTCGACCCCGACTGCGACGACGACGACTGGGGTACCCTCTGGTTGCGCTTCGCCTGCCGGGAACTCGGCGCTCCGCCCCCCCCGACGGGGGAAAAGGAAGACCCCACCGAGTGGATCGAGAGGACGGTGGACGCATTCTGCCACCGCCTCCAGGCGCTCTCCCGCTTCCAGCAGCTCATCGGGGGCGGGGGGACCCGGAGAGGAACGTGATGGCCGAGGTGGCGCGACGTCTGAGGAAAGAGGGGATCGAAGCCTTCCGGGCATACCTGGAGGAACTCCGCAACGGGAGCCGCGCCGAACCGCCCCGCCACTTGCTGACCGATCCCGCCACGAGCGAGCGTTTCGTGCCGGAACGCCAACTCGAGGCACGCACCTTCGAGACCCGCCTGGAGGCCGCCCGTCTCCTCTCCGAGGCATTCGACGGCATCGCCGGCCTGGAGGAGGACGTCGGTCTCTGGAGCTGGCTCTCCCTCTTCTACTTCGACGCGGTCTGCCCGGCCGGGGAGGATGGCCTCCGCAAGCCGGGGCGCGACTACCGCCACATCCTCGAACCCGGCTACCCCTATGGCCATCGGCACCTCCTCGGGGGCGCCTTCCTCGTCTACCGGCTCCATGGGGAGGATGCCCGCCTCCTGCTCGCTTCCAGTGTCTCCGTAGAGAACCATTTCCATCACCAGCTTGCTTCCCGGCAGGCGTTCCTCTCCAACCGCGAGATCATCCGGGCCGCGAATCTCCTCTACCTCGATCCGAAGACCGGCCGGCCGAAACGGGGGGCTCAGGCGGTTGGATCTCCCGGTTCGTTGTACCGTTTCATCGATCTCCTCCAGCAGCTCGACGTCAACTACGATCTCTACAGCATGCGGGCGGAGGCGATCGTGGATCTCCTCCCCTCCGAGTTCGAGAAGTGGCGCAAACGGCGGTGGTTCCGGTGGGGAGGCCGAAAAGGGAGGGCGTGAGGGGCGGAGGCCTGCGCGGCTACGGGGCGGGAGGATCGAAGCGGCCGTTGCCATCGATGTCGAGCCAGATCGGGTTCGTGAAGGCGGCGGGGAGGACGGGACGGCGAAAGAGATCGGGGAGGGGACGCTCCCCGCCGGTGAGGAGGATGAGCCAGGTATCCCGCGAAAGGGTGAGGGTGACCCGGCCGGAGAAGCGAACCCGATCGCGGGCGTCGGGGTCGAGGGGGATGCGCAGCAGGCGCTCCCCGTTGCCGATCACCTCGAGTACGCTCACCGAGATCCATTCCGGAACCTGGAGGACGATGTCGAGGTCGATCGTGGCATCCTGCGGAGAGAAGAGGTCCCCGATGCCGGCAACGCCATCCACGGTGAAGGTGGGGAGCGGGCCATGGGAGACGACGACGCGATGCGCCCGAACCGCCGCCACGACCGCACCCTCCACGTCGTCCGCCCCCTCCGGCACGGCGACGTAGTTCCTCGGGTATCCCACCTCCGCGGTCAGGGTATGGGAATCGGAGTTCCCCGTCGCGGTGAAACGGTAGCCCCGGGAGAGGAGGTGGAACCAGTCGAGCATCGTCTGGGGAGGGGCGTCGAGGGAGAGTTCCTTGTCCGAGATCCCGTTGAGGACCTCCATCGCCTGGAAGGCGAAGGAGGCGTTCGGGTTCTCCGTCGCGCCGGTCTGGGGATCGAGCGCGATCGTGTCGAAGTAGCCCGCCCCCTCGAAGCGGGGGTGGTTCACCTGGAGGACCTCCTCCCCAGGGAGGGCCTCGATCCCCTCGAAGATCGCCGGGATCGGCATGGCGGGGGAGGGGGGAGCGCTCGCTGCATCGAGGGGGAAGGCGTTGAAGTGCCCCCGCACGCCGGTCGTGATCTCGTCCCCCACCGAGGCGACGAGGAGATCCCCCACGCCGAGTGCCTCGATCACGGGACGATAGTCGGTCAGGCGGTTGTGGTCCGTGGCAGCGACGTATTCGATCCCTTCCCCGACGAGGGAGAAGATCCGCGCCTCGAGGGGAACCTGGCTGTCCGAACTCGGCCGGGCGTGAACGTGGAAATCGGCAGAACGCCACCCTGTGGTATCGATGGCCTCTTCGAGACGGGCCTCGAGGAGGATCTCCTCGTCCGCGACGGCCTCGATCTCCGTCTCGAAGAGGGTGTAGGCCAACCCCCGGGAGGCCCAGACGCGGTAGCGTCCCGGGGGGATCTGGAGCGTCACCGTCCCGGAGAGCGTATAGCGCCGGTTCCCCGTCCCCTCCGCCACGGGGAAGGGACCCAGATCGCCGTCATAGATCGGAATCGGGGCGAGTTCGGGGTCGGGGGTGCCATCGATCCCTTCGATCGTGACCCGTCCCGGGATCGGGTTTCCCGCCGGGTCCCACAGGTGGAGGGTAAGCGTCGCCTG
>CAZTSL010000230.1:0-3277 GCA_964616915.1 uncultured bacterium | reverse complement strand
CCCCCCCCCACGAACCAACCCCCGAAGCGCTGGCCGCCCGGGCAGCCGCTTTCCGGCGTGGGGCCAGGAAGGCCTATGAAGCGGGAAACTATCGGCAGGCCCTCCACCTGGCCCGATCCGCAGTGGGTGAGGATCGCACGGATGCCGAGTCGCACTATCTCCTTGCCCTCGTCTACGACAAGCTCGACCGTTTCGAGGAGGCGATGGCATCCTACCGCGAGACGCTGCGTTGGAACGGCAACCACGCCGGTGCATATATCGGGATCTGCGCGATCCTCTATTACGAGGGGCGATATCCGCGGGCCGCCCAGGCCTGCGAGACCGCCCACGCGCTTACCCCCCACGACGCGGTCCCCCTGCGCCTCCTCGTCCTCATCTACCACGAACTGGGGGATCCGGAACGTGCCATCGAAGCGGAACGGATGGCGGATCTCCTCCCCGAGGGGAACATCGATCGAAAGGGAGCGAACGGTTTATGAACGAAGGCAGGGAAATGGCCAAGGCGGCATTCTTCTCTCTGCTGCTGATCTTCGCCGCCGCGTGCCTTCGACCCAGTGAGCAGACCACCCTCCTCAACACGCCGCCCGTGGTGACCTCGATTTCGGTGGAGGGGACGCAAGGGGACGTGACGATCACCTTCACGATCGAGGATGCCGACGAGGACAGCGTCTCCCTCCTGATCGAATACCAGGGGGGGAGTCGGGGGAGCGTCTTCGTATCCCCCTCCCTGATCGGAAACACCGTGGGGCTCCCCCCGGGCACGCACAGCGTGCTCTGGCAGAGCGCCCGCGACGAACCGGGGATCCGGGCGGGGGACTACCGGATCCGCATCACCCCCTTCGACACGGAAGCAGGGACCCCGAGGCTCTCGGAGCCCTTCTTCCTCGACAACAACACCCCCCCTTCGGTGATCAGCGTGGCGGTGGACGGCGTCTTCGGGGACGTCGAACTCTCCTTTACGATCCTCGACACCGAGGGGGACCGCTCCACCCTGACCCTGGAGTACCGAGGGGGCACGCAGGGGGAGAACTTCACCCCCCCCACCTTCGAATACGAGGACGAAACGATCGACGAGGAGACCCTCGCCGAGGGCCTCCTGCCGGGCCGATACACGGTGATCTGGCACTCCCGGATCGACGAGCCGCAGCAGCAAGGCGACGACTTCGAGTTCCGGATCTCCGCTTCCGACGGTAAGGCGGGTGATCCCGTCCTTTCGAAGAAATTCTCCCTCTTCCCCGGCATCTCGATCGATGGCAGCGTGGGGGACCTCCTCTTCGACGACCAACGCCAGACCCTCTACCTCACGAACATCGATCGGGGACGGGTCGAAGCGTTCCGTCTCGTGAGGGATCATCTCGAGGCAGGAGGCACCTTCGAGGTCTTGTCCCTTCCCAGCGGTCTCGCGCAAACACCGGACCACAACCGCCTCTACGTCTGTAATCGGGGGAGCACCCGGATCTCGGTGATCGATCTCGTCTCGGAGACGATCCGGGAGATCGTGGTCCCCGAAGAGGAGGGGGACGAGAACCGCCCCGACCGGATCGCGATCTCGGGAAACGTCGCTCTTTTCTCCACGACCTTTTCCGGAACCGGCCGGCAGGGCACGATCCGGCGACTCGACCTTGCCACCGAACGGATCACCCCCCTCTCCGGAATCGATGCCGTCACGGAATCGACCCTTCTGACCGGCGCCGGTCCCTTCGTCGTGATCGCCCCTCGCAACGATCCGGAGGGGAACCTCTATCTCTACCGGACCGCGGAGGAGACGCTCATCTCCGCCGGGGGGGGAGTCACCGGGATCGGCAACATTCGCGCGGTCACGCTTGCTCCCGATGCCTCCCTCCTCTACGTCGCCAACGAGGCCCGCTCCACGGGAGAACCCGGGATCACCGGCCTGAACCCGAACCTCGAACGTCTCCTCCAGATCCCGATCGACACGTCCGCCGTCGTCTTCGACCCGAATGGACGCCTGGCCTACGCCGCGACCTTCGACCTCGAGAGCCGCATCGGTGCGGTGACGAAACTCGACAACGGCAGACCCACCGGGATCCAGACCCCCATCGGTCTGGAGCGCGCCGTCCGGGAGGACGGCCTCCGAATCACCCCGGATGGGCGCTTCCTCATCGCCCTCCTGACAAGGACCCGCAACCCCGGGAAGGATGAAATCATCCTCCTCCCCCCCCCCGAAGAGTAGGGACCGCAGGATGAGAAGAGGCAATGCGAAGCGCCCCCTCCATATCCTCGGAATCTCCTGTTACATGCACGATGCGGCGGCCTGTCTGCTCACAGACGGCCGGATCGTGGCGTTCGCGGAGGAGGAGCGCTTCCGGCGGGAGAAGCATACGGGCGCCTTTCCGGAGCAGGCGATCCGGTACTGTCTCGAGGCGGGGGGCATCCCGATCGAGCGGATCGATCACATCGCTTTCTACTGGGTTCCGTGGCGGGGGGTGCTCCACCGGATCATCCACTCCTTTCACGACTTTCCGCGAAACTGCTATCAATCCTCCCACCGGCTCAAGATTTTTCGCGACATGGTCGGGGTGACGCAGGTCTTGCGGAGGCGTTTCGGTTACCGGGGGGCATTCCACTTCGTGCCCCATCACCACGCGCACCTGGCCAGCGCCTTCTACCCCTCCGGTTTTCCGGAGGCCGCCCTCCTCGTCCTCGATGCGAACGGGGAGATCGCGACAACGACGTTCGCCCGGGGGGAGGGGACACGGATCGACGTGCTCCGTACGGTGAAGTACCCCCACTCCCTCGGGATCCTCTACCTCTGCGTCACGGAGTACCTCGGCTTCCGGGAGAGCCATGGCGAGGGGATCGTCATGGGACTTGCGCCCTACGGCGTCCCCCGCTTTCTCGACGACTTCCGGGAAATCCTCCGTGTGACGGCGGAGGGGGAACTTCGGCTCGACATCTCCTACTTCGACGTCCACCTCTCGAAGAAACGCTACGTGACGGAGAAGTTCATCCGGCGTTTCGGTCCGCGGAGAATGCCGGGGGGAAGGATCGAGCCGCACCACAAGGACGTGGCCGCCTCCCTCCAGGTCTGGACCGAGGAGGTGGGCCTTTCCCTCGTACGGGTTCTCCATCGGCTCACCGGGCTTTCCCGTCTCTGCATGGCGGGGGGGGTGGCGCTCAACAGCGTCATGAACGGCCGAATCGTGCGGGAGGGCCCCTTCGAGGAGGTCTACGTACAACCCGCGGCCAACGACGCCGGCACCGCGCTCGGGGCGGCCCTCTATCTCCATACGGTGAAGCTGGGGCGCCCCCGCCC
>CAZTSL010000229.1:0-3335 GCA_964616915.1 uncultured bacterium | reverse complement strand
CGATCGAGAGAGGACGATCGAGGGATTCGGGGCGGTGCCGCGTGCGATCCATGCCGAAGCCGGTGGCGGCGCCAGCTCCGAATCCCCGCGGCGGCCGGGAGGAAGAGCGAGATCCCCAAGGCGATCCAGGCGAAGAGATCCCCGATCCGGCTGTAGAGCGTCCCCATCGAGAGGAAGACGACCGCGTCCGTGATCCAGGCGGGCTCGAAGATCCTCGTGGCCTGACGAATGCGACCCGTCGGCTCGATCACGGCGGTGATTCCGGTGTTGGCGGCCCGGGCGATGAAGACCTTGTTCTCGACCGCCCGCATCGCCACCATGTCGAGGTGCTGATAGGGGGCGCTCGTCGGACCGAACCATGCGTCGTTCGTGATGTTCACGAGAAACTTCGCCCCCTGCTTCACGAATCGTCGTACGAGGTCGGGAAAGATCGCTTCGTAGCAGATGAAGGTGCCAAAGGGCGTGCCCTCGATGGCGAGGAGTCTCGTCTCCTCGCCTGGACTGAAATTCCCGGCGGCCTCGGTGAGGTTTCGCGCAAAGGGGAGGAGTTTCTCGATCCACGCCGGCAGGTATTCGCCGAAGGGAACGAG
Source organism: uncultured bacterium (assembly GCA_964616915.1). Classification (GTDB taxonomy): domain Bacteria; phylum Myxococcota_A; class CAZTSL01; order CAZTSL01; family CAZTSL01; genus CAZTSL01. The sequence goes on along the minus strand of CAZTSL010000229.1, from coordinate 2,745 downwards.
ATGGACCTTGTCGTACTCCCCGATGATCGCCGCCTCGGGGGGACGGTCGGGCGCGATGAGATAGGCGGCGTTGAGCTGCTTGCGTTCCTCCTTGCCATTGACGATCGACTCGCGGTAGCTGGGGCAGCCGGTAAGCACGGGACATCCGATCCGGCGGGCCATCGCCGTCACGATCGGGTGCATCGGTGAACCCTTCCGATGAAAGACCGGCATCGCGGTCTCGGGCCAGATCACGAAGGTGGCGCCGGCGGCGACCGCCTGTTTCGAGAGCCGCTCATAGGTGTAGAAGGTCTTCCTGCGGTATTCGGCGACCCATTTCTGGTCCTGGGGGATGTTCCCCTGGATCAGCCCCACCTCGATCGTCTCCCCGGCCGATCGCGCCCGTTCGATCGCCCGTTCGACCGCTCCTTTTCGCAGTGCGCCGTAACCGAGGACGAGGAGGAAAAGGGTGGCTACGGCGATCCCCTCCCGCAGGAGTGGGGGAGCGGCCTTGCGCCCGTTCCCACGCCATGCCGCGATCCCTTTGTAGAGGACGGCGTTGACGAACACGAGGAAGAAGCTCACCCCATAGACGCCGAAGAGGTCCGCGAACTGCACGAGGGTGGTGTTCTCGATCTGGGAATAGCCGAGAAACCCCCAGGGGAAGCCGCTCAAGAGCCAGGAACGGAGATGTTCGAAAGCGACCCATGCCGTCGGAAACGCCAGGGAGAAGGGGATCTGGAAACGACGGTGCAGCACCCGTCCGATCACGACCCCTCCACCCACGAGAGGAGCGACGTAGCCGGAAACGAGGAGGACGTAGAGGAAGACCGACTGCACGGTCGAGAGGTGGCCGTAGATGTGCATCGTGCCGACCAGCCAGTAGAGGATCCCGAGGTAGCCGACGAAACCCGTAAGGAAACCCAAAGCGAAGGTCTGCCGGTACGTTGCCCCCTCGATCGCCATGAAGAGGGGGACGAGCGCCCCATAGGCGAGGGTGGCGATCCGTGCCTTGGGAAAGATCAGAATCAGGAGGATACCCGAAAGCACGGCCAGAGCGATCTCCCCTACGGGGCAGGCTCGCAGCCACGCCTGGAATCGCTGCGCGACCCCTTTCCCCTCCGGCTGCTTCCCCGCGGCGTTCTCCCCCTCGGTTCGTCCCTTCTCGTTGGAACGTCTCTTGCGTTTCTTCCCGCTCACGATCCCTGCTCTTTCTCTGCGGGTCCTCTGCGTTGGATGCAACGCAGCACCGCGGTGCAGTTCTCCTCGATGGAGGCTTCCCCGTCGATGACGAGGTCGGCATACCCGATCGTGGGGGCCACGAATTCTTCGTACATCGGCCGCACCGTTTCGGCATACTGGGCGAGCACGAAGGCCACGCTGCGTCCCCGTTCTTCGACATCGCGCCGTTTGCGCCGTTCGAGACAGACCGCATCGGGGGCCGTGATGAAGACCGAGCAGTCGAGGAGTTCGCGAAGCGTGCGCCAGTAGAGGGTGAAAAGCCCCTCGATCACGAGAAAGGGTGCAGGCGCCACGAAGCACGTCTCGGGTGCGCGGGTATGCGTCTCGAAACGGTAGATCGGACGTTCGACCGAAGTCCCTTCGATCAGGGAACGAACCTGCCGCACGAGGAGATCGTCGTCGATCGCATCGGGCGCGTCGAAGTTCCGCCGGCACCGCTCCTCGAAGGGGAGGTGGGAGAGGTCACGGTAGTAGTCGTCGATCTGAAGGAGACATACCGCGCCGGGGAGACGTTCCTCGAGCCGTATGGCAAGGGAGGTCTTCCCCGAACAGGAGGGACCCGCGATCCCGATGACCCAGGGGCGCGCCTTCATCCCTCCCCCGCTTCCTCTCCCCCCCCCCGCTCCATCTCGAGGAAGAGGAGGGTCGCCGCGACCACGCAGATCGGCGGGGAGAGGATGTTGAGGACCGGCACCATCATCACGAGGGTGATCGCCAGCCCGAAGCCGAACATGAGCGCGCGATTCTTCGCAAAGTAGGCCCGCTTCTCCCGGAAGCGTAGATGGCGCCGCTCCATCGTCGTGTCCATGTAGTTGAGGCCGATGAAATAGACGCCAAAGAGAAAGCCAAGTGGCACCGCGACGACGTTCACCCCTGGAATGAGGCTCCCGATCCAGAAGAGGAGTCCATAGCCGAGGAAGAAGAGGGTTCGCTTCGTCTCCTCCACCACGATCCGCTTGAGATCCTCGAGGAACCCAAAATCGAAGTCTTCCGGCAACGCTCCCCGTTGGAGTTTCTCCGTGGCCTCGGCCAGGAGTTCATAGAAGGGACCGGCAATCAGATTGCCGATCACGAGGAACGAGAGGACCGATACCACGAGCACGAGGAGGAAATACCACAAGACGTCGAGGAGGAAGGTCGCGATCCAGACGAAGGGTTTCACGATCGTCGTCCACCAGGCGGCACTGGCCACGATCGCGTCGAGATGCTGTTCGATCCCCTCGACCATCCCTGCCGTATAGCCCCGAAAGACGAAGAAGAGGATCACGAAGATCACGGTACTGACGAGCCAGGGGATCGCCGCGATCCGGACGAGGGAACGATGTGCGAGGAGGAAGCGCAGTCCATCGAAATAGGCGAAGAACCCGTGCAGGAAACGGGTCACGAAGAATCGATTCCACGTCGGTTCGGCCATCACACGTCCTCTCTTCCTCCGAGGATCAGAGCAGATGGGGCCCCATGAGCGGAGGGGATCGGTCCAGCTCCCTCTTCTATCATCCTCCCCCCCTCTGCGTCAAGTCGGAT
>CAZTSL010000228.1:1645-3484 GCA_964616915.1 uncultured bacterium | reverse complement strand
CCCCGGTGTTGCGGGATCTCTCTCCTCCTGTTACACTCTTTCGGAGATCGTTCGGCTTCTGCTCCAAAGGGGTATCTTCCTGAAGAGGGGAGGCCGGCGGGGAAGACAATCATCGAGAAAGGAGTACATTGCACATGAAGCGGGTTTTCATTTCGACACTCCTGCTCGCAGGGTCGCTGGTATTCGCTGCGCCCGAGTGTCCGAAGCCGACAGAGGAGTGTTCACTCGAGGATCTCGTAAGTACCGAGGAAGTCACGCTCGTGGAAGGACCCCTTCCCTGCGATTCACCCGACGACGGAGAGGTGATCTGCGGGATCTTCAAGGCCACGGTCCATACGCCCCCCCCGGACGTGGGACCCCTCGACGATCCCTCGCTCGACGATGCGGTCGGAGATCTCAACGTCCTCCTCACCGTGCGGGCGCCTTCGAAGGAAGCCCTCTGCACCAACCGATGGATCACGCTCGATTCCGGAGGCAACGGGCCGGGATACACGATCTCCTTCGGAGGGGTTCCCCCGGGAAACTACTACGCCGGGACCACGACGCCCAATCCTCAGAGCACGGGGGGATATGGGGACGACATGATCCGCGCCTACAACGATCTCGGCTTCGTGACGATGGACATCACGTTCCAGTGTCCGAACAACGTCTGCGCGGGGAAGCCCTACGAGGGGTGGGTGCCCGCCAACAGCCAACAGGCGGCCACGGCATGGTACTTCGAGACCTTCGGAACCGGTCTCATCGGGGCCTCGTCGAGGGCAAGGGCGATCTACGAGTGGGCATACACGAACAGTGAGAAACCCCTCTGCGCCCACGCGCAGTCGTCAGGGAGCGGCCGTCTGATCACGACGCTGACCCGCTTCGACATGGCGGACCGTTTCGACACCGTGGTCTTCGATGGGGGACCGGTCTTCACCTACGCCCCGTGGGTCTGCGGGATCGAAGGGAGCGATCAACCCCTGGGGCCGCCCCCCTCCTTCTGGGTCGGCGGCAGGGACGACGGCTTCGTCCAGAAGATCCACGACTGCACCTATACGCCGGGATCGAACGCGACGAACTGCACCTACCAGAACTGCCGAAACCACATCCTCGACCCCACGAAGATGATCCCGGACAGCAACCTCATGAAGGCGACGAACCGCGATTTCCCGGGGATCAAGATGGCGATGGTCCTTGGCGGCGCGGACAACTCCCACGCCTCGGGCAACGTCCTCCTCTGGCTCGGCGGCTACGAGTACAACGGGGCCACCTACCGCTATCTCACGGCGGAAACGATGACGCTTCGCCAGGGATACTGCCCCTCCTCCTCCGGCACCTATCTCTCGGGCTATCCCTGCTCGAATTGGGATTTCGAGAACTTCCCTCCGATCTCCGGGAGCGGAAACGGCTTCGATGCCCGCCTCCAGGGCGTCGAACATGAGACGACCCGTTTCGAGGGGGGGATGGAGGTCGTCAAGGAGACGATGCTCGAATCGTGTACCCCGTAGAGCCCCCTTACGATTCCCCGGTGTTCTTGGGGGACTGGCCGGCACAATCCCTTCCTGCGGGTCAGGCGCCCCCCCATTCCCCGAATCGGCTCTCCTTCCTCCCCCTACCTGGATGATTCCACGAATCGAATCCTCTCCCCCCCCCTCTGGCTGCCTCAGATTCAGGGCGTTCGGCGCTCGAAAGCGAAATAGAGACCGGTCAGGAGCGAGAAGAGGAAGCTCGAGACGATCACGATTCCGAGGAATCGACTCAGCGAACCGTTCCCGCCTCCTTGGACCATACCGCAATTCGGGAAGGGACCAGGGGTTTCTCCGGTCGTCTCACCGGTCGTCTCACCGGTCGTCTCACCGG
>CAZTSL010000228.1:0-1545 GCA_964616915.1 uncultured bacterium | reverse complement strand
CCGGTCGTCTCACCGGTCGTCTCACCGGTCGTCTCACCGGATGAATCCTCTGATGTGCCGGGGATCTCGATCAGGGTGGAGATGGCGGCCTCCGCGTCGAGGAGACCCCCGATCGGCTGATCGCTCGAAATCGGGACGACGGTGGTTCGCACGATCTCCCGGAGTTGTGCCGGTGTGAGCGTCGGATCGATCGAAAGGAGGAGCGCCGCGGCGCCCGCCGCATTCGGCGTTGCCCCCGAAGTCCCCCCAAAAGTCTGGGTATAACCGTTGAAGAGCGTCGTCGTATAGAGGCTCTCCCCCGGCGTGGCGACATCGACCCGGCTGCCGTAGTTGGAGAAGGAAGCCCGGGTATCCTCGAGCGTGGTGGCGCCGACGATGATGCTTCCGGTGTCGAACTCCGCCTCCGCGGTCAGTTCCACGTTGTAGTTGCCCGCCGCGGCGACCACGTGGATACCGGCGGCGACCACGGTTGCGATCGCGTCGCGCACGGGGGGGAAACGTTCGGCGGAACCGGTCGAGGACTGGGCCTCCACCACGATCAGATCGGCGCCCTTCTCCCACGCGGCGATGATGCAGTTCCCGATCGCGCCCCCGAAGTCACCGGAGGTGTCGCTGCCGTCGTAGTTCCAGTACTGCAAGGGGATCACCTTGGCCTCGTGTGCGGCACCGGCGATGCCGCTGGAGTTCGACATCGCCGCCAGGATCCCCATCACCGCGGTGCCGTGACTCTCGTAGACGCCGTCCTGGACGTCATCGCCGGGATTGCCGAAGTCCTCCTGAAGCTCGGGGAGGAAGTTGCCGCTCAGGTCGGAATGCGTCAGCTCGAATCCCGCGTCACAGTCGGCGATGACGACGTTCGAGCCGTCGGAGACCTTCCAGGCTTCGCTCACCTTCGTCCGGAAGAGGTACCACTGGCCGCTCGTCACGGCGTCGATCGCCTGGGGGTCGTCGGGATACTCGACCGGTGGGGGAACGACCTCGGAAGCCACAGCATCGGAGATGAAGGAAAAGGACCGAAGATGCCGCGCGATCGTACGGGTGTCCGCTTCTTCGGGGAAGAAGAGGGTGAAGTGACGGTTCAGATTCGGAACGGGTCTCGTTCCCTGCCGCGCGAGCCGCCGATGGAGTTCGTCCCATTCCTCGGGAGAACGGCGCGCAAAGGTCCGTGCCACCCGAAGGAGCCCTGCCGACGAGAGATACGCCTCGAAATCCGAGAGATCGATCGAATCACTCACGAAGAAGGTGGCACCGGGAAGGGGTTTCCCCGGCTGGGCCAGCGAGACCTCCACCCCCTCCTCGAACTTGATCGCCACGATCCCCGGTTGCAATGAAACCCCCGGCGCCGGGCCGTTCCCCCCAGCTCGGGCAGGGGAGATCGCCACGAGCAACGCAACGACGAAAAGCAACGTACTGGATCCTGTCCGCATGAAATTCCCTTTCGACCGGTTGAATGGAAGAGAGCCAAAATGGGACGCCACGTCCCTCTCCCTATTCTACCGGGGAGACGGCGAGCTGGCAATCCCATACCGACGCGGGTGCAGGGCA
>CAZTSL010000227.1:0-3513 GCA_964616915.1 uncultured bacterium | reverse complement strand
GTGAACGGTTACCTTGTTCCTTCCTCCCCTTTCTGGTAGAATTCAGGCATCCGGGTTGCAAGGGGAGGAGCAGGGAAGATGCTCGAAAACGTTCGTAACCCAGAGGACCCGGGGTGTGCTCCCGGACCCCTCCGGAAGCACGGTCGGGTCGCAGGCTTCTTTGCTGGAGGTAGATCGGGATGGCCAACACGCCTTGCAAAGGAACGATCGGGATTCTGACGGGAGGGGGAGATGTTCCGGGCCTCAATCCCGCGATCCGGGCGGTGACGTTCCGGGCCCTGCGGGAGGGGTTCCGCGTGCTCGGCATCCGGCGGGGGTGGGCCGGCCTCGTCGATCTCGTCCCGGACAGGGACGCGGACAACCGGGAACACGTCATAGAACTGACCGAGGAACTCGTCTATCGGGCGGGGCGCACGGGGGGAACCTTCCTCCACACCTCCCGCACCCGTCCGAGTACGCTGCCGCGCCCTCTCCTCCCCGAACACCTCCGCGACACCTACACCGAGGAGATCAACGACGTCACCCCCGCGGTGCTGGAGAATATCGCGTTCCTCGGAATCGACTATCTGATTCCGATCGGGGGAGACGATACGCTGAGCTATGCCCAGCGCCTCCACGAAGAGGGGGTGAAGGTCGTGGCGATCCCCAAGACGATGGACAACGACGTGCCCGGCACGGATTACTGCATCGGGTTCAGCACCTGTGTGACCCGCACGATCGAATTGACCCGCAAGCTCCGCACGACCGCCGGATCGCACGAACGCTTCCTCGTCATCGAGGTCTTCGGCCGCTATGCCGGCTTCTCGGCGATCGTGCCGGCGATGGCGGGCGCCGCGGACCGCTGCGTCATTCCGGAGTACCCCTTCGAGATCGATCACCTCTGCGAACTCCTCGTCGCCGACCGGCGGCGCAACCCGAGCAACTACGCCGTGGTCCTCGTCTCCGAGGGGGCCAAACTCGTGGGGGAGGAGATGCTCTTCGAGAGCACGGAGACCGACATGTACGGCCACAGGAAACTGGGGGGGATCGGGGACAAGGTCTCCCTCCTCCTCAAGGAGCGCTCCCCCAACTTCAACGATGGCCGTCGGATCAACGTGGTGAACCAGCGTCTGGGCTACCTCGTGCGTTGCGGCGAACCCGATGCGCTCGACTCGATCGTGCCGATGGCCTTCGGAAACCTCGCCCTCGATCTCATCCTCGAGGGGAAGAGCGGCCGACTCGTCAGCCTGCGCAACGGGTGCTACGACAACGTCCCGATCGAGGTCGTCGTGGGCCGCAAGAAGAACGTCGATGTCGCGAAGTACTACAACACCGAACGGCTCCGCCCCCGTTACGAGACCTTCATGCGCCAGCCCCTCTTCATCATGACGAGTGATGTCTGAGTCGCCGGTGTCGCCAGATCAGGAGAGCGGATGGAGAAGCTGCGCCTCATCGAAACGATCCGGGATGCGATCATCGGAGACGACCAGGTGCTCGACGGGCCCTTCGGGCCGCGACGGGTGACCTACGCGGATTACACCGCCTCGGGCCGTTCGCTCACCTTCATCGAGGATTTCATCCGCAACGAGGTGATGCCCCTCTACGCGAACACGCACACCGAGACCTCGGGAACCGGCCTTCAGACCACGCGCTTCCGGGAAGAGGCCCGGCGCATCGTCAAGGAGGCGGTGGGCGCCACCGGGGAGGATGTCGTGATCTTCTGCGGTTCGGGGGCCACCGGCGCGATCGACAAGATGATCGACATCCTCAACATCCGTATCCCCGCCGATCTCGAGGACCGCTATCACCTCTCGGAACGGATCCCCCCAGGTGAGCGGCCGGTCGTCTTCATCGGTCCCTACGAGCATCACTCGAACGAGCTGCCGTGGCGGGAATCGATCGCCGAGGTCGTCGTCATCGATGAGGACCCCAACGGCCGCATCGATCTGGCCCATCTCGAGGCCGAACTCCGGCGCCACGAAGAGCGCCCCCTCAAGATCGGTAGTTTCTCTGCGGCCTCGAACGTCACGGGGATCGGCTCCGACACCCGCAACATCTCCGCGCTCCTCCATAAGCATGGGGCGCTCGCCTTCTGGGACTTCGCGGCTGCCGGTCCCTACGTCCAGATCGAGATGAACATGCGCGACGACCGGGAGGACGGGGATCTGATCTACAAGGATGCGATCTTCCTCTCCCCCCACAAGTTCATCGGGGGGCCGGGCACCCCCGGGGTGCTCATCGTCAAGAAGCGGCTCTGCAAGAACCGTGTTCCCACCGTTCCGGGGGGGGGGACGGTCTGCTACGTCAGCTTCGACGAGCATCGCTACCTCGAGGACCCGGAACACCGGGAGGAGGGGGGAACGCCCGCGATCATCGAGTCGATCCGGGCTGGCCTCGTCTTCCAGCTCAAGGAGGCGGTGGGACACGACGAAATCGCCCGCCGTGAGCAATCCTTCATCCGGCGCGCGATCGAACGGTGGGATCGGAATGGGAACATCCAGATCCTGGGCAACAAGAACGCCTGGCGCCTCTCGATCGTCTCCTTCATGATCCGCCACGGCGACGGATTCCTCCATCACAACTACGTCGTGGCGCTCCTCAACGATCTCTTCGGCATCCAGGCGCGGGGGGGGTGTTCCTGCGCCGGGCCCTATGGCCATCGCCTCCTCGGGATCGATCTGCACACCTCCAAGGAGTTCGAGCGGGAGATCGTGCGCGGCAGCGAAGGGATCAAGCCGGGGTGGGTACGGGTGAACTTCAACTACTTCATCTCGGAGACGGTCTTCACCTTCATCCTTCAGGCCGTGGAGTTCGTGGCCGAGCATGGCTGGAAGCTCCTGCCGCACTATACCTTCTGTCCCCGGAGTGGGGAGTGGCGCCATCGTGCCTGGCGGCCGGAGGCGACCCGTTCCCTCTTCGATCTCTCCTACCGCGCCGGCAAGCTCGAATATCCCTCCCGTCACGCCACCGAGCCGGAGTGGGTGCTGGAGAGCTATCTCGAGGCGGCGCATCGGATCGTGCGGGAGTCGATCGCGGCTTTCCAGGGGAAGACGTGCAAGGATCCGGACCTTTCGTCCGATTTCGAGCATCTGCGTTGGTTCCCCCTCCCGGGAGAGATTCTTGCCGAGTTGCAGGGGCATCATCCCCCTCCCCCTCCCCATCTACCCCTCCACCCGAAAACCACGTAAAGCGTTCTTTTCGAAAGAGAGGAGAAGAGAATGAACCGTTACCCCCTGGCGATCGGGATCACGCTCCTTTCGATCTCCCCCCTTCTCCTCGCCTTCTTCGAAGGGGACGAGATGCCCGCTTCCCCCCCCTCGGGCCTGCACCTCCAGGTGAACCGTACCGAGGCGATGGCGGGGGAACGGGTGGGAAGGGGAGATTCCCCCCCCTCGTCTATGCGTTCGAAGTTCCCCAGACGCTTCGCGGGGGCGGGGTACCTCGCCTGGGCGATCGGCTCCCGCAGCGGGATCGAGCGGTGATGGAACTCGAACTCCCCCTCCTCCTCGGCGTGCTCGCCACGGATGAACAGCC
>CAZTSL010000226.1:0-3600 GCA_964616915.1 uncultured bacterium | reverse complement strand
GGATAGGCCCCGGCGCCGAGAAAGGCCACCCCTTCCTCGATACCGGCGGCCAGGGCGCGCAGATGGCGCAGCAACTCCGGTTCGCTCATCGCCGGCGGCAGATCGAGCGGTTCACGCTCGAGGAGCTGCCGCGGGATCTGATCGAAGAGATCCTCGATCCGTTCGACCCCGATCGCTTCGAGCATCGCCTCGATATCCCGGTCGGTATGGGGAATGTATCTCATCGAGCGACTCCCTTCCCGCGTCCTGCGGGGGTTCGTTCCCTCCCCTCGGGGGCGGAGGGCTCGGGGCCGGGGCGCGTCGTGGTCGATCGTGTCCGCCTCGACCCGAGAGGGGAAGGAGATGGTCGGACCGAAGGAAACGTCTACGCGTCGTCGTCGAAGTCCTCGTCGTCCTCCGATTTCTCGGCGACGTATTCCTCGTACTCGTCGGCGTCCATGAGGGAATCGACCTCGGAGGGGTCGCTCATCTTGATGCGGATCATCCAGCCGTCCCCATAGGGATCTTCATTGATCGTCTCCGGCATGCCGGGGAGATCCTCGTTGACTTCGAGGACGGTGCCACTGACCGGGGCATAGACGTCGGAGACGGCCTTGACCGATTCCACGGTGGCGATGTTCTCCTCCTTGGAAAACTCGTCATCGACTTCCGGGAGTTCGACGAAGACGATCTCACCGAGCTGATCCTGCGCGAAATCGGTGATGCCGATCACGGCTTCGTCGTTGGCCTCCACACGGACCCACTCGTGCTCCTTCGTGTATTTGAGATCACTGGGAAATTCCATCTGGCACTCTCCTTCAAGCTCCCAGGGGAGCCGTTCGCAACGAAATCTCGGTCACTTCTCGATTCGGTTCGGTAGGGGGACGAGGGGATTCCTCGCTTGGGTGTACAGGCACGAGAGAACGCGATCACCCTTTCGTTCTTCGATAGAAGGGCAAGGGGACCACGTCCGCATCGACCTGTCGTTTCCGGATGGCGATCCGAATCCGGGTGAGGGAATCGAAGGCTTGGCGTTCCACCAGGCCCATGCCGACCGCCTGGCCGAGGGAGGGGGCGTGGCTCCCGCTCGTCACGCTTCCGAGCAGATCGTCGCGTTCCGGGTGGAGGATCGCGTATCCCTGGCGCGGGATTCCCCGTTTGCCGGTGGTGAATCCGATCTTCCTGCGGCGGGGCCCCTTCTCCTTCTCCTGCGCAAGGGCGTCGCGTCCGACGAAGGGACCCTTGTCGAGTTTGACGACCCAGGAGAGCCCCGCTTCGAGGGGGGAGATCTCCTCCGTCAATTCATGGCCGTAGAGGGAGTAGCCCATCTCGAGGCGGAGGGTGTCCCGGGCGCCGAGTCCGGCAGGAAGGAGACCCAGGGGCGTTCCGGCTTCCATCAGTCGTTCCCAGAGGGAAACAGCCCCCTGCGGCGGGAGGAAGAGTTCGAAACCGTCCTCCCCCGTATACCCCGTGCGGGCCACGATCGCCTCGATCCCTCCCAGATTCCCCTCCCGCAGGTGGAAGGGCGCCACGCCCGAGGGGTCGAAAGGGGTCGCAGCAGCGAGGATCTCTGCGGCACGCGGCCCCTGGAGCGCCAGGAGCGCGAAATCGTCGCTCACGTCTTCGAGTACGACCCGCTCTTCGGCGCTGCGGTGATCGAAAAGCCAGGTGAAATCCTTCCGTCGGTTCGCAGCGTTGACGCAGAGGAGAAAGCGTGCCTCCTCCAGGCGATAGACGATCAGATCATCGACCACGGTCCCCCGCTCCGTGCAAAGGAGCGTGTACTGCGCCTGACCCACCTTGCAGCGCCGAAGGTCGTTGGTCGTCATCCGTTGGAGGAAGGGGAAGGCATCGGGGCCGGAGAGGAGGAACTCCCCCATGTGGCTGACATCGAAGAGCCCCGCGGCATTGCGCACGGCCTGGTGTTCCGCGAGGATCCCCGTATAGTGGACCGGCATCTCCCAGCCGCCGAAGTCGATCATCCGGGCATCGTACCTCTTGTGGATCGGGTAGAGGGGGGTTCGCTCCATATTCGCTCCTCCTGGCGTCATGAAATTTTGCGTTCGGCGGAGATCACGGTGTTTTCGAGGAGCATGGCGATCGTCATCGGCCCCACGCCCCCGGGAACAGGGGTAATGGCCCCGGCCACCCCCTTGACCCCTTCGAAGTCGACGTCTCCGGTCAGGGTGCCGTCGGGTCGCCGGTTGATCCCGACGTCGATGACGATCGCACCCGGTTTCACCATCTCCCGGGTGATGAGCCCCTCCCGCCCCACGGCGGCGACGAGAATGTCCGCCCTCCGCGTCACGGCCGCCAGATCCTTCGTCCTGCTGTGACAGATCGTCACGGTGGCGTGGGCGGACAGGAGGAGGAAGGCGAGCGGTTTGCCCACGATGTTGCTGCGTCCTACGACCACGGCGTGTAACCCCGCAATCGTGGGGCGAACCGTTCCGATGAGATGCATCACCCCTTTGGGCGTGCAGGGGACGAAACGGGGGGCGCCGAGCACGAGACGACCGAGATTCTCCGCATGAAACCCATCGACGTCCTTGTCGGGGTCGATCGCATCGAGCACGGCCTGCGTCTCGATCTGGGGCGGAAGGGGGAGTTGCACGAGGATCCCGTCGATCCCGCGATCCTCGTTGAAGCCCTTCACTCGCTCGAGAAGGGCGGCTTGCGAGGTATCGTGCGCCAGACGGTGCTCCACGGAATGGATTCCCGCCTTCTCGCAGGCCTTCTCCTTCATCCGCACATAAGTCTGGGACGCGGGATCGTCCCCGACGAGGAGAACGCCCAAGCCCGGCGGTCTTCCGAGGCGCTCGCGCACCTCTGCCGCGCGGCGAGCGATCCCTGCCCGGATCTCCCGGGCGATCCGTTTCCCATCGATCAGCTGCTCCATCTCCCGGCCTCCTGCACGAACGCACGAAAAATACCCCCGCAGCGCAGCCGGTGCAAATCTAGCAGAATGATCGGTAATTTTCAAGGGAGATCTCAGCATCGCACGATCGATCCCTGAAACCCACCCGGAACTTTTTCGCACTTCACCGGCTTGCGCCAGCAGGGCAGGGAGGGCGTGAGGGCGTGAGGGCGTGAATCACGATTGTGACGTCCGAGGACAGCCGGGGGTTTGTGTTTTTATCATCCCCCGGGGTATAATAGGCTCACAACTGGGGTTCGGTGTGGGGAACAGCGAGGCTCTCCTTTCATCATCCATATCGTCTCGCATTCCAGAGATCCAACGAATTGATCTTATTGGGTTTTCAGGTTTCGAGACGCCATTTTCCCTTTGTCCATCGACGATTTCGGATGGATCACCCGAATTGCTCGTAATCCTACGAAAAATTTAGGGAAATTTTCGCCTCCCCCCCAAAAATAGAGTCTGCATTTTTTTGCAGACGAACAACAGGGTGCAGGATGGAACGAAATCCGGTGAAACACGATGCCGCATGGATCGGAAGACTCCTTCTCGTGGTGTGCCTCCTTCTCTTCCTTTTCGGAGGGGGCGAGGCGGTGCATGCCCAATCGGTCTCCCGGTTCATCAACTATCAGGGATTGATCCGGGATGTGGATGGGTTCCCCTTGAACGACGGGCCGCACGATCTCACCTTCAAGATCTACGAT
>CAZTSL010000225.1:3068-3723 GCA_964616915.1 uncultured bacterium | reverse complement strand
GAGGTCACCCCCATGCCGCACCGGGGCTGCCGGAAATTCGCCGAACGTTTCGGGCATGATGCGCTCGCCTTCGTCAATGCACCCGCGTATGCGGATCTGCGGCTACGCGGCATCCATGCCCGCGTCATCGAAGGGGGGATCGTGAGGGTAGGAGATCGGGTCTGGAAGTGCTGATCAAGGGGTCTCCCGGCGGAGGACCCGAAGGAGCCCCAGCGGCAGGAGGAGGAGGAGCCAGAAAGTGGGCGCACGATGGCGGGTGGCCGAAACGATCGTTCCCATCCCCTGGCAGGGGATCGAGGGGCAGACCTCATCCTCGGCATCGGTCGCGCCGTTGCAGTCGTTATCGATCCCGTCGTCGCAGATCTCCTCGGCGTCGGGATTCACCTGGGGATCGTCATCGGCGCAGTCACCGCCGCAGGTCGTGAAGCCGTCGCCATCGGCATCGAAGCCCTCGTCCGTGCTACCGTTGCAGTCGTTGTCCGCACCGTCACAGATCTCCTGGGCGCCGGGATGGATCTCTCCATCAGCGTCGTCGCAGTCGCAGGCCGCCCCGACGCCGTCGCCGTCGGCATCGGTCTGATCGGGATTCGCGTCATCCGGGCAATTATCGACATCGCCGCAGACGCCGTCGGAATCGGCGTCGTTGTCGGGATCT
>CAZTSL010000225.1:0-2968 GCA_964616915.1 uncultured bacterium | reverse complement strand
TGGGGACAGGGGTCACAGACGTTCCCCACCCCGTCACCGTCGGTATCGGCCTGGTTGGGATTCGCATCGTCCGGACAGTTGTCGCGATCACCGCAGACACCATCGCCATCGGCGTCGTTGTCGGGATCGGCGGGGCAGGGATCCACATCACCGCAGACGCCGTCGGAATCGGCGTCGTTGTCGGGATCTTGGGGACAGGGGTCACAGACGTTCCCCACCCCGTCACCGTCGGTATCGGCCTGGTCGGGATTCACGACATCCGGACAGTTGTCGCACGAATCCTCCACGCCGTCTCCATCGGCATCGGTGTCCACGCACGGACAGAGGTATGGTCTCGCCAAGATCCGGGGTTGCGGGATCACGCTGCCGGTGATCACCGGCGGAGACTCCCGATAGTAGAGATCGTTCCCTTGTCCGATCATCGTCCCCGCGATCGTGATGAGTTCCCGGCCGGTGATCCGATTCTGAGAGTCGACCTTGATCTCGCCGTTGGGGGTCACGGTAACGTTACACCCTTCGATCGTGGTGAATCCGGAGTAACCGATATCCGATTCGGCACGAACGATCCCGCTGATCTCGATATCCCCCCCGGTGGAGAGAATAGCGATCCCTCCTGCGTACCCATCCGATGCCGAGAGGTTGAGATCCGCCGTGATCTCGATATCTCCGTTGGCGGAGATATCAGCGGTTCCGCCATTTCCGTCATATCCTCCCGTGTCACTCGTACTCCCTCCTTGTGCTTTCGTGACTGCGGCCAAAACGAGGTTTCCGCCGCTCTCGATCGTCAGGTAGCCACCATCACCGCCATTGCCTGCGGATGTCTGCCCCCCGTGAAGATCGAGAGTTCCGCTGAAGGAGGCGTTGGCAAGGGCCATGTCACCACTGGAGAGGAGTTCGACACGTCCCCCATTTCCATTTCCCGTGGCGCTTACATCGAGGGTGACGGCCCGGGTCGTGGCCATCGTGAGCGTTCCCTCCGTCTCGATCGTGATGGAACCCCCTTCTGAGTTTTCACCGCTGGCATCGATCGACTGGTTGAGGGTGACGTTTCCGCTGGCCGTGAGGTGGAAGTTGCCTCCAAACTTCCCATGGAGGTCGATATCCGTCGAGTGATCCAACGAGACATCGCCGGAGGCCGTCAGGGAGATGCTTCCACCGTAGGCATCGGCAGTCGTGCCGTTGGCGAACCACTTCCCCGTCGAAAGGATCGACCCACCGGCAACGACCACGATCGATCCCGAAAGCCCCGAAGTAGCGACATCGAGTTCCCCCGCGTGGGTGAAACCGCGGTTCACGGCAATGAAGATTCTGGCACCGCAGCTACCACCGGCGGGTCCATGGATCACGCTCCCGCTCTGCGTGGTGAGACTTCCCGCTTGAAAGGAGACGAGGCTCGCACATCCGGTGATCGTGAGCGTCTTATTCGCCTGGAGAACGACGTCACGGTCGCCGAAGTCGAAGGTACACCCCTGCGCGACGTCGTAGTTCTGATCGATCACGCAAGGGTTCGCGTCGGGAGCGCAGACGTCGTCGGACTGGCAGGCATCGAGCGCTTCGGCGCGTCCTCCCCCCCAGAAGAGGAGCGAGAAAATCGAGAGACCGATGTAGAGAAACACCTCCGTTCCATTTTTTTTCCAAATTCGATGCATATTCTTCTCTCCTGAAGTTGTGCCCTCAGGGTAATTGCATTGAATTTCCCACAGAGATCTGCGATCCCGTGGCATCTTGAAAGGGAGGGACTTCTCGTGACAGAGCCTGCTCTCCACGGCGTTCGGTCGTTGGATCGCCTCCGGCCCTTTCGCGTCGGATGCTCCGATACCACGCGCATTTCGCCAATCATGGGGATTCAAGATGCGATTGCCCGTTGGGCAGACAGACTTGAGGATTTGAATGCAAGGACAATATCCAGGGTACCCGGGGAGAACGGCGGGTGTCAAGAACAACGAGACAGATCATGTCTCTCTTTCTCCCCGCTGACAATGGCTTCCCTTCCGCGTCGATCTCGAGTAAGAGGCCAATCCGATCGAACTTCCCCTGATTGTAACCGGGCACGCCTTCGAAAAAGTTCAAGAGTTTTTGTTTTGTTTGGCGCAACCGGCTGTGATGGAAACATGAGGAAACTGGAGACCATGGAGCAGGCGCTTGCCGGAATCCCGCAACGAGACTGGGCTGCCACGCCAGAGCGTTGTCGAACGACGCCGGGTAGCCATGTGTCGGGAGCTGGCCATTCTCAAAGCGGAAGCGAAGAGACTTCGGGAAGAGAATCGGCATTTGCGGGAGAACTGGGCCTCGACTCGCGAAACGCCTCAAGTCCACCCTCTGCCGATTTCCCTGGAGCACGAAAGCCCAAACGGAGGGTGAAGAGCGGAAAAGTACTCGCCGTTTCCCTTATGATTGAAGCGGAAACCCACCGACGCTTCTCAGCAGGCTCCCCCTTTCCGGCGAAGAATTCGCAGGAGCCCCAGGGGCAGGAGGAGGAGGAGCCAGAAAGTGGGCGCACGATGGCGGGTGGCCGAAACGATCGTTCCCATCCCCTGACAGGGGATCGATGGGCAGACCTCGTCCTCGGCATCGGTCGCGCCGTTGCAGTCGTTGTCGATCCCGTCGTCGCAGAGTTCGGTCGCGTCGGGGTTCACCTGGGGATCGTCATCGGCGCAGTCACCGCCGCAGGTTGTGAAGCCGTCGCCATCTTCGTCGAAGCCCTCGTCCGTCCTTCCGTTGCAGTCGTTGTCCGTGCCGTCACAGACCTCCGCGGCGCCCGGGTGGATCTCCGCGTCGTCGTCGGCACAGTCGCAGGCCGCACCGAAGCCGTCGCCGTCGGTATCGATCTGGTCGGGATTCGCGTCGTCGGGGCAGTTGTCATCCCCGTCGCAGACACCGTCGCCGTCGGAATCGACGTCCCCCTCCGGATCGCAGGCGTCCCCGAAGCCATCCCCGTCGCAGTCGGCCTGATCGGGATTGGCGACAT
>CAZTSL010000224.1:2479-3724 GCA_964616915.1 uncultured bacterium | reverse complement strand
GACGTATGGCGTCTCTTGGCGAGAGGAGGAGCAATGCAACGATTCGTTCTCACCGGTGTTCTTGCGCTCACTCTGCTGCTTGGCGCGTGTGCGACCTCCGGTTTCGAGTTCCGTTCGATTCCGAGCGAAGTGGCTTCCCCGCCGCCGACCGATCCGGAGCGCATTCGTGTCGTCGAATTCGAGGATTTGGAGGGCGCCTTCGTGATCCTCGGGGAATACGTCGTCAATCTCGAGCGCGCCTACAATGACGAACGTCCCGATCTCTTCGCGGAGGGATTGGCGCAGATCAAGCGGCATGCCGCCGCCCAGGGGGTGGAAGCGCTCACGATGGTGCTCTCGGCCTCTCGTGTCGAGGAGCGTGCTCCCTACAAACAGCCCTTCGGGGGGATCTACGCACTGCGGATGCAGGTACGGGCGTTGGGTATCGTCACGAAAGCGGGCGTGGAGCCAGCCAGGGCGGATCGCAACCGGGACGGACGTCCCGATCTATGGGCCTACATCGAGGGGGGGAAGAAATTCTTCGAATTCTTCGACGACGACTACGACCAGCGGGTGGATCGGATGCGTCGCTACATCTATGATCCCAACGCCCATCCCAAGGTGGAACTCGACTACGTGCCGGAGGCCTCGCTCACCGAGGAGGGGAAGGTCGCCCGGCAGGAGACCGCCGTCCAGGTCATCAACGAAATGGGCCTCTGGAGCGAATACCTCGATACCGATGGCAATGGCATCATCGATTTCGAATCGATCGCCTATACGCGGACGACCGGCGAACCGCTCCTCCTCGAGACGAAATACCCCTGAGCGGTATCACTCCCCTTCGGCCTCCAGGGCAGCGCCGAAGTCGCGGAGGAGGTAGAATCCCGGATAGTGCACGTCGTTGGGGCCGATCACGCCCCAGTAGTACTCCACGCTCTGGAGCACGTCGAGGAAGTGGTCGAAGATGTAGTCGATGTTGCGCAGCGCCCAGATCACCATCGGCACGATCCGGCCCTCCATGAAGTACTCCCCGAGCATCTGGAGGTTGGCCACGTCTTCTTCCGTGATCTCCGTGGTATGGGTGGAGGGGGAGAGGACGCCGAACTGGAAGAAACCCGCCGCTCCGGCCGCCTTCGCCGAAGTGAACGCCTCCTCGATATACTCGGCCTGGTATTCGGGGGTGAACCCCAGCTCCGTGGGACCGGTCGGGTAACCCGTCTCCACGACGAGGACCTCCTTGCCGCAGGCCAGTTCCCGGACCCTGGC
>CAZTSL010000224.1:0-2379 GCA_964616915.1 uncultured bacterium | reverse complement strand
TTCTCGAGTTGCCAGTACTTGACGACCGCGCCGTTGGGCGCGTCATATTCCCCGTCGCCGTTGAAACGTTCCACCGCGGCGCGGGCGTAGAGATAGAGGTAGCCGAGGTAGTTCTCCTCCCCCACGGCATCGGGGGTGAGCGTCTCTCCCCGGTACTGCGGCAGTTTGTAGCGGTACCCATGGCCAACCACGGTGAAGGGGGTGATCCCTGCCTCGATGTACGTCGCGATCCGGGCATCGATCGGCGCCCAGTTCACCTGCTCCATGAGATCGATGACCATCTGGGGATTGGCATCCACCTCTTCGACCGTGAGCGGTTCTTCGGGGATCTCGGGCATCACCTCCTTCCAGGAGATCTCCGGCCGCATCCATTTCATGTGCATCTCCTGGACGTAGGGGATCCAATCGGGGGCGTTGTGGGAAGCGCCGAAGATGAATGTCGGGAACCGGTCCGGCGTTTCCACCGCCCTGCGACAGTGAGGAAGCGGACGCTTCATCGCACCGAGGAAGAGAAACGAGAGAACCAGACAAATAGCGCATGTCATCCGGAATCGTAGACCCTGGCGAACCATGGCAACCTCCTTGACTTCACGCGGAACCCTGCGGTCGTCCTCCATCGGAGCGCAATACCTTCTCCTTTGAATATACGCCGTCCTTGCTCCGATGGCAATCCCTCCTTCTCGCGTGTTGCCTCGGACCTGCGGGATTTTCCTGAATGTCGAGGAAGTGTTGGCAGGGGGGGAGGAGAGAGATTCCTGGAGGGAAGGGGAGGGCGGCTTGCTTGCCGCCCTCCCCGAGAGGGCAGGCTTGCACGCGCGCTTACTCGCCGCTCGAGAAGCCGAACTGGTCGATCGGGAAGGGGTGGGTATTCGGGGTATCCGTGCTCGGAACGACGATGTCGTTGAGCGTGCCGGAGTAGCTGGCGCTCAACGTGCGACCGTCGAAGGCGTTGATCACGAGATTGCCACTATTGGCCACCGTGACCACGGGTTGCTCATTCGAATCCTCCGGAATCACGCCTGCGGCGAAGACCGTATCGTCCGGTTCGGGATCCATCGTGTCGGTGAAGGGGATGACGGCTCCTGGAGAAACCTGGGCGATCGGAACGAGGATGCCGGCCAGAAGCGTGCCATCCGGAAGACCCGGTGCGCCCGAGATCGTCACCCCGGGATCGATACCGATCAGAAAGCGGGCCATCGAGTCCGTGGAGATCGTCGTGCGCGCGGCCGGGTTGGCGAAAGTCTCGTTGTAGAGGACATTGCCCGCTTCGTCCTTGACGGTGAGTTCGAGGTTGATGAGGGAGGGCCCCGGGTCTCCGTTGATCACGAGCCGGTTGAAGTTCCCGAAGAACTCGTTCTTCGGTTCGTTGCATCCCGGTCCCATGAAGAAGACCGGCAGCAAGCAGCAACTCAGGAGAATCATCCATCTTCTCATCGTTCGACTCCTTCCTTCCCTTGCCCGCATCCCGGAGGTTTCCGATCTCCGAGGCCGCGAGCAGGGGCTTGAGCAGTCCGGTTTGCCATTCCATGGCATCGCCGAATTCTCCGACCACCCTCCCCGACGGGATGGACGAGGATGTGGGAGGATTCGCTGCCGTCATGAGGAATGTCTCCCCAAGCGTTCCACGAATGCTGCCAGAAGTCGATCTGAAGATGCTGCCAGGAAGTCGATCTGAAGTGAAGATGCTGCCGCGCTTTCACCCACGTCTGCAATGCTTCCCATTGCCCGCAGACGAATGCTGCCACCATGGAGGAGAAACGTTGGATTGCCAAGGGATGTAAGGAACTCCGCTCGAGATTCCCTGACCCCCTCGCCGAGAAATAGTGTATCCTTTTCCTCGTGAGATGTCAAATCTTTTTTTCGAGAGGGCCAGGTTCGACCACTTTCCCTTCTTCGCGGAACTTCTCTGCAAGGTTCATGAACACCTCCCTGTCGATTCGCTCGAAGATCTCCCGAATCCGATCCACGTTCGACAAGTCCTGGCCGATCAAACGACGCCACGTCTCGGATTTCCGTCTCTTCTCCCCTTCGAGTGCCTGAAGGAGTGCGAGGGCCTCTCCCCCTCCTCTCCCGCCAATCTCCCTTCCCCTCTTCATGGGACACGCCTTCTGCTCCTCTCCCACGATACCACGGAATTTCCGGGAAGACCGGATTCTGAGTTGGATCCCACTCCCCGCGGCAAGAAGCGGCCGGAACGTGAGAAGCGGGAATTGGCGCCCCGTCCCGCAACGTGCGCTTCCACCCGAACGATCCTCGTATCCTGCGTCACGCCGCCCCTTTTCGGTTTACCCGGGGATCGAGGAAGCGCACAGAGGAGGAATCCGCCGGCTCCATGCCTTGTTCTTGCTCTGCTATTTGTGCAGCAGCACCGAGACGTCG
>CAZTSL010000223.1:0-3774 GCA_964616915.1 uncultured bacterium | reverse complement strand
CCACCCCCATCATGAGCCACTGCCCCGCGCCGAACGCCGGTGAGAGCACCGGTCTGCGCCAAAACCGCATCTCGCCGCCCCAGACCGCCTTTCATCCGCCCTGATCGCCTCTCCCAGCCCCCTTCCAGCTCCTCTCCCCCCTTCTCGCCGGCTCAACCAACCCCTCCATCGGCGCCGAGCACCCGATCACCAATGGGGGGTGGTGGATTTGGGATTCGATCCCGTCTTGACTTCGAAATGGGTCGTGCGGTATCGTCTCTGCCAGTTCTCGAACGATCGGCCTGATTCCTGTTACGTCAAGGAGAGCCTCAACGTGCCATTCTGTCCCAAATGTAGCGCCGAGTACGAACCGGGTATCGAAAAGTGTTACGACTGTGGAGTTCCCCTCGTGGAAACGCTTCCTCCCGAAGCCGAGGAGAAGGAGGAGGAGTTCGTCGAAGTCTTCCGATGCTTCGATATCGTGGAGGCGGAACTCGTCTCCGATCTGCTCAAGGAGGCGGGGATCGAAAATTTCATCCATGAGATGAGCATCCCGATGTTTCCCATCAACGCCGCGACCGGGAGCGAGCGGAGGATCGCAGTCGGCATGGCGGAGCGGGAAAGAGCGGTCGAGACGATCCGAAAAGCGATCGAAGAGGAACGCTACACACCGGTGAGCGGTGAATTCCTCGACGCCTGATGCCGGAAGGCTCCGGGGGATTTCGCCATCTTTCCGGCGAGGCGACGACACCCCTTTCCCCCCCATCGAAGGGCTCCCCTCTCTGCCGCCCCCTTCCCACCCCCGAATCAGGAACCTCGCAGGATGCAGGTGCGCTTGAGCAAAGGGGGAGCGTGTGGTAAGTTGAGACCACCCAGAGGGAACGCGTGTGGAGGAGAAGGCGTGATGAAGGTGCGATTCAGCGGTGGATGGGATCGTCTTTGTCTGGGAATCTTCGTTGTCCTCGCCGGGCTTTCTTTGCCCCCTCTCGTCTCGGCCGTGGAGATCGAGAACGCCATGCCGGGGGTGGATCCGGAGGGGCTCGTGACGCTGCACGGCTCGGGCGTGCTCACGCCGGGCCATTTCTCCACGGCATTTCGTTTCGGGTTTGCGGGAGGGAGCCTGGAATACGAGATCCCGGAGGAGACGGGGAGCAGCACTTTTGGGTCGGATCTCCTCGCGCTCGATCTCGTGATCACCGCCGGTGTGCTCGACCGCGTCGAGATCGGCCTTCAGTTGCCCTTTGGGCGGGTCTCCGGGGACGACATCGATGGAACGTCGCTCTCGGCGCAAGGATTGCGGGATCTCAAGATCTTCCTCAAGGGGCGGGTCCTCGATGGAGCCACGACACCGGTGGGCGTTGGCTTGTTCACCTTTCTCTCCCTGGCCACCGGGGACCAGGACGTCTTCCTGGGGGATGGGAACACGGCCGGTGGGCTTCGGGTCGCGGTGGACAAGCGGATCGGCCGGTGGCAACTCGTCACGAACGGAGGCCTCGTGCTCCGCGGCCGGGAAAAGATCCGGAATACCGCCTTCGAACTCGATCCCGGTCCCGAGATCGACTATGGCCTCGGGATGGGCATGACCGTGCTCGAAGACGCCGGATGGCTCGATCGGATGACGTTGATCGGGGAGATCTTCGGAAAGCACATCGATCACGGGTTCGATCGCGTGGCGGTCCCGGAAGGTGCGACAGCGTCGGAGAATCCCTTTGCACTCTTCGCCCCGATCGGCGCGGAGAACCCGATCGAAGGCCTCGTGGGCGTGCGGTTCGCTTCGAAATGGGGACTCGATTTCACCGCAGGAGGGGGGGGGGGATTCACCGCCGGCTTCGGGAGCCCCCGCTACCGGGTCTTCGCCGCGCTGCGCTTCACCTTCTCCGCCGCCGGCGAGGCCGCGGAGGAAGGAGGCTTCGACGACACCTTTTCCGAGGGATGGGAGGAGACGTGGGACACGACCCCTTCCGGAACGGAAGAGACGGAATCTCCCGAGGAGACTTCGGAAGAGACGCCCACCCCTCCGGAAACGCCGGCCGAGGCGGAAGAGATCGAGAATCCCAACGGCGATGACGATGGCGACGGCCTGACGAACTTCGAGGAACTCAGCCGCTTCCACACGGACCCGAACAATCCCGACAGCGACGGCGACGGCATCAGCGACGGCGCCGAGGTACGCAACTATCCCACCGATCCGACGAAAGCCGACAGCGACGAAGACGGCCTCTCCGACGGTCTCGAGATCCTCACCTTCAACACCACCCCGAACAATCCGGACTCCGACGGAGATGGCCTTACCGACGGCGACGAGATCGACTCCTACGCCTCCGATCCGAAGAACCCCGACTCCGACGGCGACGGCCTCTGGGACGGCCTCGAAGTCTCCGACTACCACACCGATCCGACGAAAGCCGATACCGACGGCGACGGCCTCTCCGACCGGGTAGAGATCGAACGATGGTTCACCGACCCGACGAAGACCGACTCCGACGAAGACGGCCTTTCCGACGCCGAAGAGGTGACCCGCACCCAGACGGACCCCTTCGGACCCGATACCGATGGGGACGGGATCCTCGACGGCGCGGATCCCGATCCCCTCGACGCACGCAAGTAAAGGGGGAGGCATGAAGAATCTCCGCTATGCCGAAGAAGGGGGGATCGGCTACCTCACGATCGATCGCCCCCAGGTCCGAAACGCCATCGATCTCGAAACGATGGGGGAACTCGACCTCCTCCTCGGAAGGCTCGAAGGAAAAGCGCCGCGTGTCCTCATCCTCACGGGGGGCGGGGAGGAGGTCTTCATCGCCGGCGGGGACCTCAAGTCGTTGGACGAACTGCGCACCGTGGAGGAGGCACGAGAGATGTCCCGGCTCATGCAGCGGAACATGGCACGCCTCTCCGCGCTCCCCTGTCCCGTCATCGCAGCGGTCAACGGCCACTGCTACGGCGGCGGGTGGGAGGTCGCCGTGGCCTGCGATCTGCGGGTCGTCTCCGAGGCCGCTCGTTTCGGCTTTCGCCAGGCGGCCATGGGCCTGATGACCGGCTGGGGCGGCGCGGACCGTCTCGTCGATCTCGTGGGACGTGCCAGAGCCAAACGCCTCCTCTGGACCGCCGCCACGATCTCCGCCCAGGAAGCCCTCGAGATCGGACTCGCCGACCGACTCGTCCCCCCCGCCACGGTTCTCGATGCCGCCACCGCCCTGGCCCGGGAGATCATGAACAACGCCCCCCTGGCGATCCGCGCACTCAAATGGGTCCTTCAAAGGGAACGATCCCCCGAGGAAGCCGCCGAACGCCTCGGACACCTCTGGGTCTCGGAGGACCACCGCGAAGCGGTCCGTGCCTTCTTCGAACGCCGTCGGCCGAAATGGAAGGGAAGATAGGCAAAAAAAAAGGGCCTTTGGGGAAAGGCCCGGACGGCAGTTCCGGATGGGGTCCGGTTCTGCCTCCTCAATCTTTTCAGTAGGCCAGAGTTCTTAGGAAGGGGTCTTGTGAAAACCTTGATCTCGTCCTGAACCGATGCCGCGGCCGAAACGCCCGTTCCCGTCGCGTTCCACCCCAAGGGTGGAAAACCAGGGAGAAGGGCGGCCAGCGTCCCTGCAAGCCGCCTCCTTCTCGACCCGTCCGCCGCCGGAGGCAGCGGCGTCTCCCCCCCAACGCAGTGTTCCCAACATTTCCCCGACCCGTTCCGCCAAATCTGCTCGTGAAGCGTCAAAGTCCAGCATGTACCCACATCGTGTGCAAAGCCGGGTCGATGTCGTGTTCGCTCCGTCCGGAAGGGAGGACGCCGAAACCACCGGG
>CAZTSL010000222.1:0-3781 GCA_964616915.1 uncultured bacterium | reverse complement strand
CGAGAAGCGCAAACCGCAGCCCCTTGTTGAACGGATTGCGGTAGTAGCTGTAAAAGAGTCCGATCCGGCCGTCGGGGAGGAGGAAGGGGGCGCTTTCGATCCCCGTCTCCTGGGTATCGAGGGGGAGAGACTCGACCTGCCCCGTCGTCCGGTTCCAGCGCGTCCAGATCATCGATTTCGTCGCGGGATCGTGGTGGAAGAGGTGGAGCGAATCCCCAGAGGGGAGGACGTGCCACGTGTAGTACGACTTCACGCCGGGAACCGTGAGGGAGATTCCTCTCGATTCGATCTCGAGGTTCCCAAGGTACGTGCGCTTCACAGTGACGAGTTCCTCGTCGAGGAACGCCAGCCGGATTTCCGGATACGTGCCCTGCTCCTTCTTGAACTGTGCCCCATCCCGGTACCACGAGGTCTGGGAATGCCATCTTTTCCCATTTTTGTAGGCATACGATTCCACAAGGTAGAGGGCACCATTTCGGTCGAGTGCCGTGGACTCGATCGTCGTGTGGCTCGATTTCAGATTGCCCGAGCGAAGCGTTCGATGCCGGCACCTGGAAGCCCGGCAGACGACATAGTGGAGGCGATAATAGGTGGCATCGCTCCTTTCCGGGCTGTAGTGAGACGCGTAGTATCCCTTGACGATCCCTGCCGGCGTCACCCAGAGATCGATATCGGTGATCGTGTAGTTCGTGTCGGGATCGCGAATCGTGCGCTCATGTTCGAAGTGATCCCCGACGAGACGATAGATCGAAGGTCCCACGATCGCATGGAATCCCCCTTCGGCGTCGGTTGCGATCCGATCGATTCGTCCCGATATTCCAGAAATCGTCGCCGGCGGTGCTGCAACGACGAGTTTTGGGAGCAGGAGGAAAAGGAGCCAACCTCTCTTCATTCGGTGTCCTCCGTCACGCTGTGGGTGAATCCTCCGCCATTGTACATTTCCACGACGAAATGTTCCACGCTTTGAGATCACCAGGAAGTCACAGGTCTCTCATCCCAGGGCGATCCCCTGCCTCTCTTCCGTGACGGCCTTGTGTTTTCCGAGGAAGTGTGAGACCCTGGCAGGGAACGATGGAGAACCTCTCCCCCTTCGACCGACGAGTCTGAAGGGGGGAAACCTGCAGAATAAGGATGAGATCATGCGAAAACACTTTGGAATTCTTGTAGGCGCTGGGATGTTGATCCTTGCGCTCTCTCCGGTGCCGAGCCAGGCGGGGATCAAGGTCGCGGTCTGGGAGGAATCGTTTGCCAGTGGATCGACGGGGTACAACACGGTCAACGCCGATCCCATCGTGGAACTCCTCAACGATGGGGATCACCCTGGCGACTTCGAAGGGGTCAAGGTCACGAAGGCACAGATCGAGGCGGGTATCCTCGAAAGTGACGGTTTCGACGTCCTCCTCGTGGGTGGACGCGAATACGTCCGCTGGTCCGACACGATGGCCGCCCAGGTGAAGCATTTCGTCGTAGACCTCGGTGGGGGATACGTCGGGATGGGGTGGGGTGTCACCTACAGCACTCAGGGGATGTCGAGCCAGGGGTATGCCGATCTGCGCGCCTTCCAACCCACGACCCAGACGAACTCCAGCTACCACAACCGCAATGGGGGGATCACCTTCGCAACGCCGGATCATCCGATCGTGGAGGGGCTGAGCGACTACACACCGACCCAGGAGAACTGTTGCGCGCTCATCACCGGCTGGGACTCCGGGGGGAGTTGGCAACCGCGTCCCGGCGCAACGGTCGTCGCCCGGAGCGCCTCGACGGGCGAGCCCCTCATCATCGCCGACCTCTCCGGGAACGGACGAGGGGTCTACTTCGGTGTGAACATCGGCAGCTACAACATCTACGCCGACCGGGTGGATGCGGATACCGAAACCCTGATGGAAAACGCCCTTCTCTGGTCCGTTTGCACGCAGGACGAGGATGGGGATGGGGTGTGCGATTTCGTGGACAACTGTCCTGCGGACGAGAATGCCGATCAGAGCGATCGTGACCTCGACGGTCTCGGGGACATCTGTGACTGCGCGCCGGACGACAACATGGAACCGGGTGAGGATGGCGAATGTCCCGGTTGCGGTGTCCCGCTCCCTGCAACCCTCTCGGGCGAGGGGCGAACGGAACTTCCCCTCTCCCTTCTGCTTCTCCTTCTGCCCCTTTCGGCCTGTCTCTTTCGTCTTCGTCGCAGCGTCTGACAGACCGGTTGCGGCGGCCGCCTCTTCGACGGCCGTCCGCTCCTCATCTCTCGATCCTCCCGCCGCTTCTCCTCCAAAGAATGCACCGCGAGGCTGAGGGGAGAACGATCCGTGTCGGTGCGACGACGATCACCTCCTCATGGATGCCATTCGCTCGGATCCTCGTCGCCCTTGCGGCTGTTGCAGTGGGGACAGCAGGCCACGATTTTCATTGCGCGCCGGGCGCTTCTTCCTCCGGGAGGGGTCGCCGCCTCCCTTCCGGCTTCAGGCGATAGACCGCCGCATATTCGGGAAGCACCTCCCCCGTCTCTGGATCGCAGAGCCACGAGAAGCGATGACGAGCCGGAACGATGACCCGAGAGGGCTTCCGATAGGTCCCAAAGACGATGTCCCATATCGGCGAGGAGACCCCATGATTGAGGGAAGGATTGCCGAAGTGATGAAAGAAGTGATGTTTTCGGAGGAAGGCGCCATACCGGGTCCGGGGAGGATGCGTGTGGAGACGGCGATGCAGCACCTCGTAGCCGACGTAGGCCAGCCCAAAGCCGAGGGTGAATCCCACCCCCCCTGACGGACCGAATGCCACGATCGTCCCGAGCGCGATCAGGGAGAGGACGGGCAGCGCGGCCCGCACCTTCGTCGGCGTCGGAGAGAAATACCCCGGCTCGCTATGGTGGCGCAGGTGTTCCCGGGAAAACTCATTGCGCCCCCGACCCTCGTGCCCCACCCAGTTGTGGAGCGCATATTCCCCGAAGGACCAGCACAACGTCCCGAATGCAAAGAAGAGCAGCGTTTCTCCAAGCATCGTCATCGTTTTCCTCCTGATGCGCTCCGGGCATCGTCATCGGAGTACCTCCTGAACCCGTCGAAGGAGCGCTTTCTCCACCCCCCAGCCACGCAGGAGCGTCTCCACGAGGCGGCCGGCCAGTGGCCCCGTGTCGAAGGTGGGATCGAAGCGCCGGAACTTGCCCGCCTGGATCACCCCGTGCAGACTCGTCCAGAAGAGGATGGACCACTCGAAGGTGGGGGACGTGGCAAAGAGTCCCGCCTCCCCCCCCGCCACGAAGGCCGAATGCACCCCTTCGAGCGTCTCCAACGCCGCGCCCATCAGCCGTTCCCCCTCCACCTCTCCCAGAAGCTTCCGGGGGTCGCCGTAGAGCAGAGCGATCACCTGGAAGGCCGCACGATCCGTCTCCGGAAAGCGCCGGTAATGTTCCGCGAGGAGCACGATCCGCGCAAGTGCCCGTTCCTTTTCCTCCATCCCCGCCGGAAGCCTGGCCAGTCCTTCCGCCACGAACGCCCGTTGGCTCGCTCCGAGACGCTCGAGCATCCGCACCCCCAACGCCGCCACGAGCGCATCCTTCGACGGATAGTACCGGTAGAGAGCCCCGACCGCCATCCCCAACGAACGGGCCAACCGCGGCATCGTCAACCCCTCCAATCCTCCTTGCGACACGAGTCGCTCCGCACCTTCGAGGATCGCCCCCTTCCGATGCGCACGTTGCCGTTCCCGCCAGCCGGACTGAAGTTCATTTTCGTGAATCATGTTCACGATTCTACGCCGATCTCCCTTTCTTGTCAAGGGG
>CAZTSL010000221.1:0-3837 GCA_964616915.1 uncultured bacterium | reverse complement strand
GGTACTGGACGAACACCTACGACGTCAACGGGAGCGCCTACGAGTTCTTCTTCCGAGAGTAGGGGGGCGAGGTTGCGAAGATCCCGAAAGGGAGCGGGGGAAACCCCTCGCTACCGCTGTCGTTCGTTTGGGGCGATTCTCCTTCTCCTCTTCCTCCTTCCCCTCTGGGGGGGATGCAGGGGGGAGGGAAGGGGCCGGAATCCGAAGGAGATCGTCGTCGGGCTCGAAGCGACGCCGGGGACGCTCGACCCCCGCTTCATCGTCGATGCCCACGCGGACCGGATCGAGAAGATCGTCTATGACGGGCTCGTGCGTCGTGATCCAAAGGGTGCGTTCATCCCCGGGCTCGCGGAGCGATGGGAGGCGATTTCCCCCACCCGTTACCGTTTCCACCTCCGGCGGGGGGTCCACTTCCACGACGGCACCCCCTTTTCCGCGGCGGACGTCAAGGCCACCTACGAGAGCATCCTCGATCCCCGCACGCAGTCCCCCCGCATCTCGGCCTTCGAGAAGATCGAGCACATCGAGGTGATCGACCCCCATACCGTGGAGATCGTGCTCGAGGAGCCCTTTGCCCCGATCCTGACGAGCCTCGTGGTCGGGATCATGCCCGCCCATGCCACGAAAGGAAAGGGGGGCCCCCCGATCGGCACGGGTCCCTTCATCTTCGAGGGGGAGGCCCGGGGGCAATGGCTCCGCTTTCGAGCCAATCGGGACTACTGGGGGGGCTCGCCTGCGATCGAACGGGTCACCTTCAAGATCATTCCCGACGACGCGGCCCGGATCCTCGAACTCGAGAAGGGACGCATCGACCTGCTCCAGAACAACGTCCCGCCGGAAAACCTCGATCTCATCCGGAAGAACGGCCGCTACCGCATCATGATCGAGCCGGGGGTGAACTACTCGTACCTCGGGTTCAACCTTCGGGATCCGATCCTGGCGAAACGGGAGGTCCGCGCCGCGATCGCGTACGCGATCGACCGGGAACGGATCGCCCGTCACCTCCTCCAGGGACAGGTCACCCTGGCCACCGGGATGCTGGCGCCCTCCAACTGGGCCTACGAGGGGGATGTGGAGACCTACCCCTACGACCCGAAGCGGGCCCGTGCGCTCCTCGATGCGGCCGGTTTCCCCGATCCTCCCGGCGATGCGCCCCGCTTCCGGCTCTCCTACAAGACCTCGACGAACAAGGAGCGGCGCGCGATCGCCGAGGTGATCCGGGAAGCGCTCGGGGCCGTGGGGATCGAGATCGATCTTCGCGCCTACGAGTTCGGAACACTCTTCGAGGATATCCGGAAGGGGAATTTCCAGCTCTACTCCCTCACCTGGACGGGGATCACGGAACCCGACATCTTCTATTCCGTCTTCCACTCCCGCTCCACCCCCCCCGAGGGGGCCAACCGGGGCCACTACGTCAACCCCCGGATCGATGAACTGACCGAGAAGGGACGGGTCACGCTCGATCCGGCGGAACGCAAGCGGATCTACAGCGAGGTCCAGAAGATCGTGGCACACGATCTTCCCTACGTGAGCCTCTGGTATGCGAACAACATCGTGGTGATCCGCCGCGATCTCGTGGGGTTCGCGATCTATCCCGGGGGGGACTACACCGCGCTCGAGGATCTCGAGATCCGACCCGTTGGTGGGGAAGAATGAAACGCTACCTGCTGCGGCGGCTCCTCCTCGTCCTCCCGGTGGTGTGGGGGGTCTCCACGCTCGTCTTCCTCTTCCTCCATCTCATCCCGGGCGATCCGGCGGAGATCATGCTCGGGGAGACGGCCCGGGCCGCGGACAAGGCCGCGCTGCGGCGTGATCTCGGCCTCGACCGTCCCCTTCCGGAGCAGTACCTCCGCTTCATGGGGGATCTCCTCCAGGGGGATCTGGGAGAATCGTACTACTTCAAAGCGCCGGTCCTCGACGTCGTCTTCGAGCGTTTCCCGGCGACGCTGGAGCTGGCCGTGGCCGCGATGGGCATCGCGCTCCTCCTCTCGCTTCCCCTCGGAACCCTCGCGGCGCTCCACGCGGGGGGACCGATCGATCATGGGGCGATGCTCTTTGCGATGCTCGGGGTCTCGATGCCCCGATTCTGGATCGGTCCCCTCTTGATCATGCTCTTTTCGATCCGGCTCGATCTCCTCCCTGTGTCGGGGCGGGAGGGGTTCGCCTCCCTCGTGCTCCCCGCCTTCACCCTGGGTACGGCGCTTGCGGCGATGTTGTCGCGGATGGTCCGCACGAGCCTCCTCGAGGTGATCGACGCGGACTTCATCACGGCGGTACGGGCCAAGGGGGCACCCGAATATCTCGTCATCGGGAAACATGCGATGAAGAACGCGCTCGTGCCGGTGATCACGGTGCTCGGCCTCCAGTTCGGAGCACTCCTCTCCGGCGCCGTCGTTACCGAGATGATCTTCTCCTGGCCCGGGATCGGAGGCCTCCTCATCCAGGCGATCGAAACGCGCGATTACCGGCTCGTGCAGGGATGCGTGCTCGTCATCGCATTCTGCTACGTCTTCGTCAACCTCCTGACGGATCTCTGCTATGCCGCGGTCGATCCACGGGTGCGATTCGAATGAGGAGGAGGGGGAGATCATCGGGGATCGTCGGGAGGCTGGCAGCGCTCTGGCTCCTCCTCGTGACGATCGCCGCGCTGGGTGCGCCCCACTGGGCCCCCTATCCTCCCGATGCGCAGGATCTCGAAGGACGCTACGGCTCCCCTTCGGCTGCGCACTGGCTCGGGCAGGATCACCTCGGCCGCGACGTATTCAGCCGCCTGCTCTACGGTGCCCGGGTCTCGCTCCTCGTGGGGGGCGTGACCGTCGTCCTCTCCGTAGGGATCGGGCTCGTGTTCGGACTCGCCGCGGGCTACTACGGAGGATGGGTCGATCAGGTGGTCATGCGCTTCATCGACATCCTCATGGCCTTTCCCGGCATCCTCCTGGCGATCGCGCTGGCCGCAGTGCTGGGTCCGAGCCTGCGCAACGTCATCGTGGCGCTCAGCGTCATCGGCTGGGTGGGGTATGCGCGGCTCGTTCGGGGCCAGACGCTCGTCGTCAAGGAGATGGAGTTCGTCGCAGCGGCCCGGGCGTTGGGGGCCACTGATCTTCGGCTGATCGTGCTCCACATCGTGCCGAACATCCTCCCCCCCTTGAGCGTGCAGGCGACCTTCGGGATGGCGGCCGCGATCCTCGGAGAAGCGGGGCTCTCCTTCCTGGGGCTGGGCGTTCAGACGATTCCGAGCTGGGGCGCGATGCTCTCGGAGGGCGCGACCTACTACGCGCTGCACGATGCCCCCCACGTCGCCACTTTTGCTGGTCTTGCGATCATGCTCGTCGTCCTCTCCCTCAACCTCCTGGGGGATGCCCTGCGCGACCGCCTCGACCCGAAGGGTGGGGGAGGATAGGAGGCTTGGTTCTCGCTCGGTCTCGCCGCGGGTCGAGATCCTCATGCTATCGGGGCAGAGCTTCCCCGGCGGTTCGTTCCGCAAAGAGGCGGTCACGCGCCTCTGCGATGGCCGGGTCTTCGCGGAGGCTTGCGAGGGCTGCCAGAGCGGCAATCCGGGCTTCGAGGAGGGCGTCCTTGACCGAGTGCGTCCCGCAGACCGCACCGGCGGCGTAACAGCCGGAACGGCTCGTCTCCTGATAGGGGGTGACCGTGGGGACGAAGCGTCCCTCCGCCAGGACGATCCGGCAACCCGCCTGCTGGAGGAGTTCGACGGCAGGTGCCGGCCGGGCAGCGACGCACACGATGTCGCCGGAAAGGCGTTCGCCCCCCCCCCCCCCCGTGGGCGTCACCTCCACCCCCTCGACCCCCTCCCCCCCCCCCGCCCGAACCATACGG
>CAZTSL010000220.1:0-3995 GCA_964616915.1 uncultured bacterium | reverse complement strand
CCTCGAACCCGCGTCCCCCCCAGCACCCCTGGAAATCGAAGCGTTCCCCACCACAGCGCTCGAGGAGAAGAGACGCTGAAGCGAGGGACGAACAGGTGAGGAAATCCTTCTCCCCCCAACGGAAACGGAACGATGCAACGAATCCTGGTTGTCGATGACGAACGCTCGATGCGGGAAGTCCTCAAGATCATGCTCGAAAAGGAAGGATACATCGTCTCGCTCGCTTCGAGCGGAGAGGCGGCCCGAAGCATGATCGAGACGAATCCCTTCGACCTCATCCTCACCGACATGCGCATGCCCAACGGCGGCGGCCTCGTCGTCCTCGAAAGCGCGAAGAAGACGAATCCACACGTCCCCGTGATCGTCATGACCGCGTACGCTTCGACGGAAAACCGCCTCGAAGCGATGCGGATCGGCGCCTTCGACTACATCTCCAAACCGTTCAAGAACGACGAGGTCCACCTCATCGTGAAAAAGGCTCTGGAGCAGGAGGGGCTGCGCCAGGAGAACCTCCTGCTGCGAAAGGAACTCGACGATCGCTATGGATTCTGCAACATCATCGGCAAGAGTCCCCAGATGGAAGAGGTCTTCGATCTCATCCGGCAGGTGAGCGACACGAAGATCAACATCCTCATTTCGGGGGAGAGCGGCACGGGAAAGGAACTCGTGGCCCGCGCGATCCACTTCAACTCCTCCCGCCGCGGCAAACCCTTCGTGCCGGTCAACTGTGGGGCGATCCCCGAAAATCTCATCGAGAGCGAATTCTTCGGCCACAAGAAGGGGGCATTCACCGGTGCCTACTTCAACAAGAAGGGACTCTTCAAGGCCGCGGACGGCGGAACGATCTTCCTCGACGAAATCG
The DNA here is from genome assembly GCA_964616915.1 of uncultured bacterium. Lineage (GTDB taxonomy): Bacteria > Myxococcota_A > CAZTSL01 > CAZTSL01 > CAZTSL01 > CAZTSL01. Next base: position 3,133 of record CAZTSL010000220.1, on the reverse strand, counting down.
GAGATCTTCCCCTCACGATGCAGATCAAGCTCCTTCGGGTCATCCAGGAACGCACCTTTCTCCCGGTCGGGGCCACCGAGGACGAGGAGGTCGATGTGCGCGTCGTGGCCGCCTCGAACAAGGATCTCAAGAAGGAAGTGGCCGCCGGGCGCTTTCGGGAAGACCTCTACTACCGTCTCAACGTGATCCAGATCCAACTCCCCCCGCTGCGGGAACGGCAAAGCGATATCCCTCTCCTGGCCAACTTCTTCCTCGAGAAATACAAGAAGGAACTCGGGAAGGATATCGTCAAGATCTCGGACGAGGCGATGGAACTTCTCAAGAAGTACCCCTTCCCCGGCAACATCCGCGAGCTGGAGAACATCATCGAACGCTCCGTGGCCCTCGAGCGCCACAACGTGATCCTTCCGGAAACGCTTCCGGAACAGCTCCACCAGACCTGGCCCTCCCTCTTCAAACTCCACGAGCGTCACATCCCCCCCGAAGGGATCGATCTCGACCGGATCATGAACGATCTCGAACGGACCCTCCTCCTCGAAGCCCTCCAGCGCGCCGGTGGCGTCAAGAAGAAGGCGGCTCAACTCCTGCGGATCAGCTTCCGCTCCATCCGCTACCGACTCGACAAACACAACATCGATACCGGAAAGGACGATGAAGAATGAAGCGCGTGAACCGAAACGAGGGGTTTTCGATCATCGAACTGATGATCGTCGTCGGCCTCATCGGCATCCTCGCCCTGATTGCGATCCCGAGCATCATGGGCTACCGCCACGATACCGCAGACGGGATGGCCCGTACCGCCATCGAGGAGTTGCGGATCCTCCAAGCCCGCTATTACCAGGACTACGGCACCTTCACCGACAATCTCCAGGCGCTCATTCGCTACAACAAGGGCATTCAGGAGTACGTGGACAAGGGGGTCAACATCGTCCTGGTGGCAGCGGATCAGGATGGCTACACGATACAGGCGGACCGGGCCGCAAAGGCGGGGACGAAACGCTATGAGGTCAAGGGGCCTCGTGGGCTCGTCACGGAAACGAATCTCTAAGGAGGAGAAAGGTGCAAACGCAACGAAGATCTCCGATGGCCCACCCCGACGGAAAGGGGGCCGCCTTCACCCTGATCGAACTGATGGTCGTCATCGCGATCATCGGCATCCTGGCCCTGATCGCGGTCCCCAACTACGTCAACTACCGGAAGCGGGCCTTCAACACCTCGGCCCGCAACTCGGGACAGGTGGCCGCCACCGCGCAGGAGCGCTACTACAACCGGAACAACCTGACGTACGCCAACGATCTTCCCTCCCTCTTGACCGCGGATCCCAACATCGCCGACGATCCCCACGTGACCTTCACCTTCCGGGGGGGGTCCGCAAACGGCTACACCTTCGTCACCTCCCACTTCCGCGGCGATCAATCCTACCGCTTCCAGGAGGACTGAGACGATGGAAAGTGGCCTCGATCGGGTCCTGGCAGGGGAGGATGCGCCCCTGCGGGGGAAACGTCTCGCGCTCCTCACCAACCAGAGCGCAGTGACCCGGGATCTCGAACCGATCTCCGTGGCCATGGCCGAACGTTTCGAGGTCGTGAAACTCTTCGCGCCGGAACACGGACTCTACGGCATCGCCCAGGACCAGGTCGCCGTCGGCGGAGGGCGCGATCCGCTCACGGGGGTTCCCGTCGTCAGCCTCTACGGCGCGACCGAGGCCTCGCTCTCCCCGCGCCCCGAGGATCTCGAAGAGATCGATCTCCTCGTCTACGACATCCAGGATGTCGGCGTTCGCTACTACACCTTCGTCTATACGCTCGCCCTTGCGATGCGGGCATGCAAGGCCGCGGGGAAAGGGGTGCTCGTGCTCGATCGCCCGAATCCAATTACCGGGATCGCTGTGGAGGGGAACGTGCTCGATCCCGCACACGCCTCCTTCGTCGGTCTCTTTCCGATCCCGGTGCGCCATGGGATGACGAGCGGGGAGTTGGCCCGCCTCTTCAACGAAGCCTTCGGCATCGGCTGCGCCCTCGAGGTCATATCGATGAAGGGGTGGCGCCGGGAGATGTGGTTCGACGAGACGGGGCTCCCCTGGGTCCAACCCTCACCGAACATGCCGACCCTCGATACGGCCACGGTCTATGCGGGAACGTGCCTCCTGGAAGGGACGAACGTCTCGGAAGGACGGGGGACGACACGCCCCTTCGAGATCGTCGGTGCCCCCTGGATCGAGGATCCGGGAGCGCTGGCCGCCGAACTCAACGCGGGAAGGATCCCGGGCGTCCGCTTCCGTCCCCTCTTCTTCGAGCCCACCTTCCACAAGTGGCAGGGAACCCCCTGCGGCGGCGTGCAGCTTCACGTCACGAACCGCGATCTCTTCCCCCCCTTTACCGCGGGGATCTTCCTCATCGAGACGATCCGCCGGCGCTCCCCCCACGATTTCGCCTGGCGCACCGAACCCTACGAATTCGGGGGAGACCGGCTGGCCTTCGACATGCTCTGTGGCACGACCCGCATCCGGGAAGCGATCGAGGATGGGATTCCCTTCCGCCGGATCGCAGAGGCGTGGAAAGGGGATCTGGCCGCCTTCCAGCGGCTGCGGGAAGAATTTCTTGTCTACTCCTGAACGGTCTGTCCAAGGTAGATCGCGTCGAAATCGACCTCTCCCGCCAGCACAGCGTCCTCCGCCTCGAGGTCGTCGTAGCGCGCCTCGAGCAGCAGACGGAGCCGTTCGATCTGCGGCGGGATCTCCCCCCAGTAGCGCTGCCAGTCTTCCCGCAAGTCCCGGGAGAAGGAAACCCACCGGTGCAGGGGGGGGGCGCTTTGCCGCGTCACGAAGCAGAAACGGGCGTTGCGCAACCGGAAGGGGGGGCGCTCGATGCCGGCGAGGATATACCGGATCTGGCGGTTCCCACCCCCCGGGAGGAACGCGATCACCACGAACTGAAGATACTGCCACCGCGTCCCCCGCTCCCATCGCTCCACGTAATAATGCCCGGAAACCCGATCGGGCAGGGCATGGGGACGCTCGATCTCCTGGACCAACCCGAAGATCGCCGTCTCCCCCCGCCCTGAAACCACAGCGAGCGACAGATGGGCACGCCTCTCCCCCGAAAATCCCCCCCCCCGCCGGAACGCGAAGGGA
>CAZTSL010000219.1:0-4030 GCA_964616915.1 uncultured bacterium | reverse complement strand
CAGGCCAACGTATTCATCCGTTCTGCAGGGCCCCGGCAAAGTCCGGTTCCGGAGGCCGGGGATCGACCATCGCTCCCACGGCAGGATGAGGAAACGTGCGTCATCGACGACCAGGGCGCGCTCCTCATCCTCCAGATCATGCCACGACGTGGACAGCGGCACCAGATCGTGCCACGACGTGGACAGCGGCGTCGGTTCCCCGCCCATCTCACCGCATGCCAGGAGGATTCACGACTTTGCCGGGGCCCTGTCCCTCGATCCCGGAGGATTGACAAGGAGCGGCAAAGGGGCTTATCCTCGGGGTAAGCTCCCCGGAGCCATGCGGGGATGAAACGAGACGGACGATATCGAGCGGTCGAGCGCCTGACGCTCGATGGGCCAAGGAGATGACGATGAAACGGGGAACGATCCATCTGGCGGTGCTGGCGATTGCGGTGTGCGCGAGCGCCCTCTGGGCGCAGATCGCATACGCCGAATTCGATCTGGGGCTCCTCTACGTTGCGGAGAGTGGGGCAAACCGCATCCGAACGATCGATCCGGAGACGGGGGTGATGTCGATCATGGCCGCCGATCTGCCTCAGGCCCCCCAATACCTCACCTTCGATACGGCGGGGACGTCCCTCTATGTCTCGGGGACCACGGAGGGGGTCTTCCAGATCGATGGGGATGGCAACGTCACGACGCTGGGAGGGGGAATGCTTCCCCGCCCCCGGGGACTGGCCTTCTTCGCTGAGCGTCTCTACGGCACGCTCACCCTTGCCGGCGAGGTCTTCACCCTCGATGCCGAGGGGACGATCACGACCCTGGCCACGGGGTTGACCTCGCCGGAGGGGATCGCCGTGACGGAGGAAGAGGGGGGGGAGACCCCCCAGACGATCGTCTACGTCGTCGAGCGCAACACCCTCTCCACGATCCTCCCCGACGGAACGCGAACCGTCCTCGTCAGCGGCCTCACCACGCCCAAGGATGTCGAGATCTCCGCACAGGGGAAACTCTTCGTCTCCGAGACGGTGAGCAACCGGATCTCCGTCTACTCCCCGGACGGGACGCTCGTGCGGCGCATCAGCGGGATCCTCGGTCCGGTGGGGATCACCTTCGATCTCTCCGGAAACCTCTACGTCGTCGAGTCGGATCTGGGCCGGGTCTCCAAGGTCTCCCCCACCGGCGTGCCCACCGTGCTCGTCACCGGCCTCTCCCAGCCGGTGGGGATCACCTTCTTCACGACCGTCGATACCGATAGGGACGGTGTGCTCGATACGCGGGACAACTGCATCGACACCCCGAACCCCGACCAGGCGAACTCCGACGGCGACCCCCTGGGCGATGCCTGCGACAACTGTGACGGCATCGACAATCCCGAACAGGAGGACCGCGACGGGGACGGCATGGGGGATCTCTGCGATCCGGACAACGACAACGACGGGTACTGCTGCGATCCCACCGTGCCCTCCAACGTCTGCGCGGAGATCAACTGCCCCGACGTCCTCGAACGGGGGGACTGCGACGACGACGATCCCAACGTCCACCCCGGCGCGGAGGACGTTCCGGACGAGTTCGACACGAACTGTAACGGAAATCCGCTCTGCGGCGTTCTCCCCGAGCAGAAAGGGCCCTTGCCCCTCCTGCTCCTCGCCCTCCTCCTTTCGGGCTTCCTGCGGCGACGAACGGATCGCTGAGGGGAAGGCTGGGAAGGAGGCTTCCTCCCCGGGCATCGGGGCGGAACGTCACGTAACGGAAGGAACCGATCGAGGAGGCGCTCATGCAACTTTCGATATGGCTCGCGGTCACCCTGGCCCTTTCCTTCCCCCTCCTTCCCCGTCCGGACATCGATGGCACGAATGGAACCGAGGATCTCTTCGGCCCGGCCAACGTCAACGGCGTAACGAGCAACGGCGCGATGGCCGCCGGGATCTCCGCGCAGGGGGAGGTCACGGTCCTGCGGTGGCCGAAGCCGGGCTACAACGACCACGTCTACTACCTCACACCGGTCCTTCAGGACACCTCGATCACCCGGGAACTCCCCTACATGGGCGCCGCCCCGAATGCCGGCGTCTTCGGGGGGATCTTGGTGGAGGGGGCCGCCCAGATCTCCTGGCTGCGCGACGCCCCCTGGCGACACGACCAGTTCTACCGGAGTGACGCGTCGAACGTGCTCGTGACGACCGGGGAGGATCCGCGAATCGGCCTCTCCTTCTCGATCGAGGATTTCGTGGTACCGGGCCATGACGTCCTCGTGCGGCACTACACCTTCAGCCGCCACGAAGGGACATCCATCGAGCGGCTTCGCTTCATCGCCTACGAGAATCTCGCGCCATGCAGCTACCGGATGCCCTACCTCGTCCTCCACGACTGGTACCTCGACGATGCGAACGATTTCGCGCTCCTCTATCGCGCTAGCGAGGATGCCCTCCTCCACTTCCATCCCCACGAGGCCAAACGGGTGAAGATGCGGAGATATGTCCGGGCCGACCAGGCAACGATCGACCGGATCGACCTCGACGCCCTCTTCCCCCCCCGGCCGAACCGGCGCATGCCCCCCGTCTATTTCGCGATCGGCGCGGACCGTCCCTCGGTGGGACATCAGTGTGGTCTCGAACGGGAGGGGGCCACCCCCGAGGATGCCTTCCTCGACAGCCAGGATGGGGAACTTTCCGGCAGTTCGATCGCGGTGGGGAAGGCTTCCGGCGCTCTTGCCTTCGATCTCGACCTCTCCGCGGGGGACGCCGAGGTCACCCTCTTCTTCGCCGCGGCCGGAAGCCAGCGGGGGGCGCTCTCCGAACTCCAATGGGCGCGCGATAGGGGGAAGGATGCCCTCCTTGCGGCGACCGAGGCGTGGTGGTCGGACTGGATCGCGCCCGCGGTTCTGCCCGACACCGACGATCCCGAGATCTTGCGCACGGCGAAGCGGACGCTCATCTCGATCCGCCAGGGGTACGACAACGAGAGTGGCGCGATCGTGGCCTCGATCACGGCCCAGCCCCCCTACGGCTTCGACTGGCCCCGGGACGGCGCCTTCTTCAACCATGCGCTCGACCTGGCCGGGTACCACGATCTCGTCACGCGGCACAACCGCTTCTATGCCCGGGTGCAGCGCCAGGGGACGGGGACGTACGCGATGAACTACTTCTCCGACGGGCTCGTGGGGGGGCCGATCTTCTTCGAGATCGACAACTCGGCGCTGGCCGCCTGGACGCTGTGGGATCACGCCAGTTTCCTCGAAGACGAGGAGGAACGGCGGGCCTATCTCGCCGAGGTCTACCCCGCCCTGCGCAACACCGTCGAGTTCCTCGCCCGCTGGCGCGATCCGAAGACCGGACTCCCCCGCAGAGCCTTCGAGGACGACAACCCGAAGCCGAGCCAGGGGCTGCAAGGGGCGATCACCGTTCATCTCGCCCTCGAATCGGGGATCGCCGCCGGAGAGGTGATGGGAGAAGACCCCGCGGTGCTCGAATCGTGGCGCAGACGGCTCGCCGAGTTGCGCGAGGCGATCATGACGCACCTCTACGATCCGGAGGAGGGCCGCTTCCTCGCCGGTCGCGGCCAGGTCGCCTGGCTGATCTGGCCGGCCCGCTTCCTCCCCCCGGACGATCCGATCATCGAACGGGAGGCGGCCCGGATCTTCGGGGAGATCGTCCCCCCGCTACGCCGCACGGCAACGGGCTCCTCCTACGACGGCAAGATCACCCTCGCTCTGGCCAAGATCGGCTGGGAATCGAACGACCCGATCTACACGCTCCGCTGGGCCATCGATGTGCTGATGCGCGAGGTCCCCTCCCCCGGCACCCGTCACTACGGCGAGGTGTACGTCCTCCTGGACGACGATGGAGACGGGGTGCCGGAGTTCCACAACCGCACCGCGCTCCCTCACCTCTGGACCGCCGCGCTCGACTACATGTCCGCCCTTACCTACTACGGCGCAAAAGGGGGCAAAGAGTGAGCGCACTCCCCTTCGACGTCAGGATTCGAGATGACGCTCAGCGATCAGGAACTCGAGAAGCTGTTGCAGGGTGGTGAGTCGGATCGCGTCGAG
>CAZTSL010000218.1:0-4094 GCA_964616915.1 uncultured bacterium | reverse complement strand
GACAACGCTCCACGTTCGCCGGCCACCACGATGACGATCGTCATGAACGGCCCGATTCATCCTCTTCCCCCCCCCTGCCGGTAGATCTCTTCGATCAACATCATCACGTTCAAGGCGTCCTGGGAGTTGCCCGACACGATTGGGGTGTCGTTCTGGATCGCGGAGACGAACTCCTCGATCTCGAGGGACCACGAATCGTCCGTGTCGAAGAAGATCGTCTCCTCGCGCGGTTTGCCGAAGGCGAAGGTCTCGTCCTCGAACTGGCGCCGGGCGAAGGTGAGCGTCTCCTCCCCGTAGCTCCGCGTCGAGGAGAGGATGCCGCGCAGGTCGATATAGCCGGCCTGGAGACAGATCTCCAGGGAAAATCGGTGCTTCCACTGCGTGGCCGAGGAGTGGAGCATCGCCACGACATCCCCCCCCCGCAGGATCGCAAAGGCGTTGTCCTCCACCGGGATGTTCCAGAACGAGGTCGTCACGACGCTTTGAACCTCGGTGAACTCCCCCCCGAAGTAGCGGAGCAGGTCGAGCATGTGGATCCCCTGGTCGAGGAGGATGCCACCGCCGGAAAGTTCGGCGCTGTTGCGCCACTCGTTCTCGAACTGGATGCCGCCACACTTCCCATAGATCCCGCGCATCCAGAGGATCTTGCCGAAACGCCCCCCATCGATGAGCGACTTGGCCTCCATCACGGAGTAGTGGTAGCGGTGATTGAAGCCGAACTTGAGCTTGAGGCCGGGGTTGCGCCGCTCCGCGGCGATCATCGCCTCGACGTCCTCGACGCAGCAACCCGGCGGCTTCTCGCAGAAGACGTGCTTGCCGGCATCGAGGGCCATCGTGACCGCCTGGGGAGCGATCTTGTTGTAGGCGCAGACGAAGACGATGTCGAGGTCGTCCGCGATGAGGTCGGGGAAGTGGTCGTGGAACCGCCGGTCGGGAAAGAGCTTCCGGCACGACGGGTTCGTGTCGCAGACCGCCTCGAGGTGAAGGTGGGGGTGCGCTTCCACGATCGCCGCCCGGCGCCGTCCCACCTTCCCCATCCCGATGATCCCCACGCGCAGGGGCGTGCGCTCCCCTCCCCCTGTGGCGCAGAGACCCTCGGAAGTGGCCAGGCCGGACATCTTCGTTCTCACGTCCCCGCCCCCCTCCATCAGAGGCGCCCCCTCCGATGGAGCTTGAGATAGGTGTAGACGAGATGATCGAGCACCTGGAAGATATCCTCGACCGGACCATACTCCCCCTTGGGGGTCGGAACGTGGAGGTCGATATCGACGAGGCCGCGCAGCTTCCCCCCATCGAAGCCGGTACACCCGATCGTCACCGCCCCCACCTCCCGGGCATATTCGACGGCCCGCACGACATTGGGGGAATTTCCGCTCACCGAGAGCGCCACGACGACATCCTCGGGGCGTAACACCCCCTCGAGCTGGCGCACGAAGATCTCGGAAAACCCTTCGTCGTTGCCAAGGGCCGTCACCACGGCGAGATTGTCGGCGAGACTGCGCACCCGGAAGGGGGGATGCCCCGCCGCCCGCGTGCCAAAGCCGATGTCGTTCGCGAAATGGGCCGCCGTGGCCGCGCTCCCCCCATTCCCGAGGAAGTGGATCGTGCTCCCCCGCTCCCCTGCCGCCAGGAAAGTCTCGATGATCCGCTCGATCACGCCACAGTCGAGCTTTGCCATCAACGTGGCGAGGTAATCGAGATAATGCCGGGCAAAGTCCCGCTTCGAGGCCGATTCCTGGAAGCGTTGCATCAATCCCCTCATGCCTCCCTCCTTTTTCGCGCAACGATCCGAAGATGGGAACTGAGCAGATGTTTCTGCAGGAACGCCTGCAACTGCTCCCGCGCCTTCGGGGAGCGGTGCTTCAGAAAATAGCGGAGGAAGCGTGGGATCGCAACCCCCTCCTCCTGCGCGGTGCGGGCCACGATCTCGACGTCGAGCTGCCCCGGCGTGCTGACCTCCACCACCTCGAAGCCCCCTCGTTCCACGAGCCGCCTCCCCCCCTCCACGGAGAGGAGGTTGAGATGTTCCAGGGGAAAGAGCGTGGAGTGCTCCCAGAGGACCTGGATGTCGAAGCCACTGCCACAACGCATGCTCAGGCAGAGCAGTCCCCCCGGCCGGAGAGCATCGTGACTCGCGCGCAGGAAGGCCTCCGGCCGGCAGAGGTGCTCCACGACGTCGAAGGCGACCACCCCTCCGATCTCCCTTCCCGAGAGGTTCTCGAGCTTGGTGATCCCGCTTCCCTCTTCCCACGCCCTGGTGATCCCCCCCTCCCTTTCCCACTCGGCCGCGTAGAGGGGCCGAAGGAGGAGGAGTTCCCCACCGGTCCGGCGCCGGAGTGCCTCGGTCGATGCCCGGTGCTTCGGCTCGAAGAGGAGGAGGGGCGCCGCCTTCGGAAGATCCGCCCGCCACCAGAGGTCCTCGATCCAGGCGGCACGATGGCGCGAGACCTCCTCGAAGAAGGGACGCATCTCCCTCTCGTAGGCGGCACTCTTGCGGAAGTGGGCCGCTGGCGACGCATGGAGATACCACGCCATCCCACGCTCGTCTGGCCGGGGGGAAACGTAGAGCGTCGCGCACGCCGCGCAGACCCACCAGTGGTAGCCATGCTTCGAAAAGGCCTCCTCCCGCGCCTCCCCCCCACAGCCCGGACAGGCCGTCTCCTCGAATCCTTCCCCCTTCTCGAGGAGCATCGCGGCGGATTCGATGGAAGATTTCCGGATTTTTCGGAAGATCTCGGGGGGATGGACCTCGCTCTCCCGCAGTCTCTCCTCGATGACGACCTGTTTCATCCCTTGCCCCCTCCCTGCAAGGGCGCGAGGATTTCGAGGATCTCCCGATGAACGGCCGGGGGCGCCGCCACGCTGGCCAGGGGGAGATCGCTCCCCCCCCATCCCTTCGTCAGGGGAAAGATCGGTGCCCCCCACACGTTCGAGTAGTTCCCCCCCGCCTCCCGCACGATCAGCGCGCCCGCAGCGTCGTCCCAGAGCCGCGCCTCGTGGTTGAGGACACCCAGAAGCCGCCCTGCCGCCACGTAGGCGAGTTGCAGCGCCTGAGCACCGAGATTGCGGACCTTCCCGTACTTCCGGCAGATCCGCGCCAGCCGCTCCCCCTCCCCGAGGGAGAAGAGCCACCCCCCAAAACCCGAACTGACGCAGAGGGGGGGCGCTCGCCTCGCCGAAGGCACGATCGGGGCACCGTTGCAGAAACTCCCCCTCCCCTTGCGCGCATGGAAGAGTTCCGAATGAATCGGATCGTAGACCCACCCCAGCAGCGGCTCCCCCCCCTCGAGAAAGGCCACCGAAATCGCCAGGAAGGGGATCCCCACGATGAAGTTCATCGTCCCGTCGAGGGGATCGATCACCCAGCAACATCCATCCACCCCTTCCCCCCCCATCCCTTCCTCGGCCAGGATCCGATGCTCTGGCGCGAAGTGTCCGATCTCCTCCACGAGGAACGCCTGGATCCGTTCATCGATCTCGGTGACGTAATCCCCTTCCCCTTTGGCGCGAATCGCGCCCTCCCCCCTGTGCGCCCGGAGGATCTCCCCCGCCCGCAAGATCACCCCTTCACCAAAGGCGGCGATCGTATCGAGCCGTGCATCCGTCATCCTACGCTCGTGCGGCAAGCGCGCCCCCCTTTCCCGATCTGCGATACCGGGGAAACCGCCTCCCCAATCCCACGACAGGGATTGTATGACATTTTTCGTCACCCATGACATTTTTCGTCACAAGCGTATCCCCACACCTCCCCGATCGACGAGTTCCCGGAATCTGCGCTTGCGCCGGTAGCGAGTGCAGGCGAAGAAGTCGTGCTGGAGAGGTTCCGAAGCGCTCGAGATCGAAGGGCGGATCTCGCGGGACGCAAGATCGAGGCCATAGGCTGCACGGGTCATCCCGGGGAAGGGATCAGGAAGGCTTGCGCGCCTCGAGCGCGGAAATCCGACGTTCCTTCTGAGCATCCCGAACCTTGAGTTCCTCGACCTCCTTCTCGATCCGTTCGAGCTTTCTGCGGGGCACGCTCCATTGATACCGGATCTCCTCGTCCGTGATCTGCCGCAGATGTGTGACCAACCGTTCCGTCATCTCCACGAATC
>CAZTSL010000217.1:0-4224 GCA_964616915.1 uncultured bacterium | reverse complement strand
TATTCCAACAGCGATTGGCACCACAATATCGAGGAAAACGTGCAAAGGCGCTCCCGGCCTGACGGCCCTGTGGAGATGCGTGTTGTCCCACATTCCGGTGCATCGCCATGCGATCCGTCAGGTGGGGGGGCGGAAATGAGGAGGCGACGATGAAAAAGTACTGGCTTTTCCTGCTCCTGCTGCTCTTTCCGGCCAGCTCGGGGTGGGCGGAAGACTTGATCGTGGATGGTGAGGAGGTTCTCCTGGGGGGAGAAGCGACCTACGATGCCGTGGAGATTCGCAATGGCGGCATCCTGCGCGTTGCCCCCTACGACGGCTCCGAGGAGACCGGCTACCTCCACCTCGTGGCGGACTCGATTCTCATCGACGAGAACTCCCGGATCGACGCTGCGAACGCCGGTTACCGGGGACTCTCGAACAGCCGCGGTGAAGGCCCCGGCGGCGGCGATGGTGGGAGTTCGAGCGTCGATGGCGGCGGAGGGGGCGGTTACGGCGGAAAGGGAGGCTTCGGCGTCCTCGACGGAAGTTCCTCCCCCGCGGCCTCAGGAGGAGATCCCTATGGCGATCCGGAGACGATGGAGATCCAGATGGGCTCCGCCGGCGGCGCTGCGGGCGCCCGGGACGGTGACAGCGGCGGCCGTGGCGGCCGCGGGGGGGGAGCCGTCCACCTCGAAGCACGCCGCATCACGATCGCCGGAACGATCACCGCGAATGGTGAAAATGGCGGCGTCTTCAATAACGACGGCGCGGGGGGCGGCGCCGGAGGCGGCATCCTCATCGACACCCAGGCCTTCGAGTTCACCGGAACGCTCACTGCAAACGGCGGTAACGGCGGCAGCGTGGACGACGGTGGTGGCGGCGGCGGCGGCGGACGGATCAAGATCTTCTACGGCAGCGGGACGCTCGACGGCGAGATCACGGCCCAGGGGGGGCACGGAGACGGCAATGGCGCGAACAACGACGGCGAAGCGGGTTCGATCTTCATCTTCGCCGACTTCGATCGCGACGGCGTGGCGGATGACGCGGACAACTGTCCCCAGGTCTCGAACCCGAACCAGAGCGACCGCGACCTCGACGGCGCGGGAGACGTCTGCGACTGCGCACCGCAGGACCCCGAACTCCAGACCGACTGCACCACCTGCGGGACGACACCGGCCACCCTCACAGGCCGGGCCGATTCCCTCTCGCCAGCTCTTCTCCTCCTTTTCTCCCCCCTCCTCTTCTTCGTCCGACGGCGGCGGTAGGGAGACCCGCCATCTCCTGTCGATCGACGAAACGACCTCGTATGCGTAAGGACACGGCACGCCGTGCCCCTACTCCCGCGCCTCAGCGGTTTCGCCGGTGGTGAAGGTACTCGAAAAGGTCTCTTCGAGGGCATTGCCGGCTCGATCGGTGATCGTGCCTGCCAGGTGGAGTGTATGGGTCGTCTCCCCTTCGAGGGGAGAGAGGGGGACGATATCGAGCGTTTCCTCGTGCAGATGGAGGAAGAGCGGAACTTCCCCCCCCCCTGCGTCGGTGAGACGGACACTCGCCGGTGTAAGGGTCGCTTCATCGATCGGTTCGCTGAAGGTGACGTGAAGTGTGACCTCGGGGGGAACATTCGTCGCGCCGTCGGGGGGATCGACGGAGAGGACCGCCGGGGGAATGCCGTCTTCGGTCGTGAATTCGATCTCGATCGCTTCGGCGAGAGGATTGCCCGCAACGTCCGCGACCGCGGTCGAGATCGTGAAGCGATGCCGCGTCGCCTCCGCCAGCTCGGAAAGGGGCGTGAAGCGGAGCACGCGCTCCCCTTCGGTCAGGCGTAGCGTCCCCGCAACAGGGGTCTCCCCCTCCCCTGCCGTCAGCGTGACCGCACCGGGAAGGGTGGCCGGATCGATCGCCTCGGAGAAGACCGCCCGGATCTCTATCCCCACGGCCACCCCCTCCGCCCCATCGCCCGGCTCGATCTCGACGAGTTCGGGTGGCGTCGTATCGGGTTTCGTCGAGAAGGCCCCGATGAAGGGAACGAGCCCGTTTCCCGCCGGGTCGGTAATCCCATCCGTAAGTTCGAACCGGATCGTCCGCCCCGCGGGGAAGGGATCGTCGGGGGTGAAGAAGGCCTGGGCCTGAACCCCTTCGATCGCCCCGGGAAGGGGATCGTCCGGGGTCTCCTCGAAGGAGACGATGAAGTGATCGGAGGTGACCGTATCGGGATCGATCGGTTCGGAGAAGGTGATCTCGATCCGCTCCGGAGGCTCCACCCCCCGCGCCCCGGAGAGGGGGAAGGTCTCCACGACCTCGGGAGGAATCCGGTCCGTGATCGTGGCGAAACGGACGCAGTGAGGGACGAGGGGGTTCCCCGCCCGATCCGTGATCGCACGGGTGAGGGAGATCTGGTAGTGGGCATTGGCCTCGAGCGGATCGCGAGGCACGAGCGTCGCCTCCGTGGCATTCTCCCGGAGCGTGATCGCGCCAGGCACGCGCGCATCACAGGTGGGGGTACAGGGCGCCTCCCCCACCTCGGGCAGCAGGATCACGCAAAAACTCGTGACATCGACCGTGATCGGCGAGAGGGGTTCGGAGAAGGTGACCCGGATGATCGGCTCGGTCTCGACCTCCTCGCTCCCCTCCGCCGGCTCGATCTCGACGACGGTGGGACGAACCTCGTCGGCGAGCGTGGTGAAGGTCGTGATGACCTCCGCGGGGAGTGCATTGCCCGCCAGATCCCGGATCTCCCGCGTGAGGCGGACCGTATGGACCGCTGCCGGCTCCCATTCCGCGTCCGCCAGGAAGCTCACCTCCCGGCCGTCGGAGGAGAAACGGAAGGATCCCGCAACCCGTCCCCCCCCCTCCGTCACGGAGAAACTCTCCGGGGTGACCGTGAAGGGATCGATCGGTTCGGAGAAGCGCGCCTCCACCGGCGCTTCGAGCGATACGTCCCCGATACCGTCGGCAGGCGTGAGGGCGACGAGGAGAGGCGCGATCGTATCGATCGTGGTGAAAGAGACGATCACCGGCGCTTCGAGCGGATTCCCCGACATGTCCCGGATCGCGTTGCCCACGACGAAGCGGTACCGTTCGTTGGCCACGAGGGGACGATCAGGACGCAAGGAGAGGCGTGTTCCCTCTGGGGAGAGGCGGATCGTTCCGGAAAGAGGTCCTTCCTCTCCGAGGAGGAAGAGCGTGTCGGGGGTGACCGTGGCCGGATCGATCGGCGCAGAGAAGGTGACCGAGGGGGTCACGTCGAGCGCCACCCCGCTCTGTCCCTCTGCCGGGGCGGTCGAAACGACCGAGAGGGAGGCGGCAGCCCGCACGACGAGTTCGATCCGCGTGCGTTCTCCTTCTGCCACTTCCCCCTCTGTCCGCCCCACTTTTCCCTCCGAGGTGGCCTTCACCACGAATGCGCCGGCCGGAATTCCTTCGAAGAGGAAGTTTCCCTCCGGATCGGAGAGGGTCCGATAGCGCGTCTGCGTGACCCGGCTCTCCAGGGTGAGGGGAAGAGCGTCGAGGGGATTGCGTTCTTCATCGAGGAGGGTGCCCTGGACTTCCCCCCCCTCCCCCTCGGGACGGGCGAAGCGCAAATCGGGCATCGTCACACGATCGACTCCGCTGGGAGGAGGGGCCGCCCGTGCGGAGCGGATTTCCACCGCACCGTCGAGAAAGGAGACGCCGACGACCTCGAGGGGGCGCCTGGCCACTGGCACGAAGCGAAGCGTATAGCGTCCCTGGAGGTCGGTTCGCGCCCGGGCCATGAAGAGGAAATTGCCCTCCGGGAGGGTGTGGCCGGCGAGGATCGCGATCGATGGGATACCCGTCTCCTCTCCCTCCGTCACGACCCTTCCCTGCAGTTCGACCCCTTCTCCTCCTTCCCGCTCGCCGAGGAAGAGGTAGGTGCCGAAACGGGTCACCCCCCCCGAGACGTTCTCGATCGTCTCCCCCGTTTCGTCGAGTTCCCCCCGTCCGGCAGGGATCGGCTCCCCATCTGCCGGATCGAGGTAGAAGAGATCGGGGGGGGAAGTCGCTGCGCGCCGGTTCGGTACGCGCAGGCGTGCCGGAATGTCGAGTCGAGTGGCGGAGGGGAAGAGGGCCACCGCTGCGACCACCTCGACCTCCTTGGGGGTGGAGCGGGGACGCGGATCGAACGTCACCTCGCTCAGGGACAACGCTGTCTCGGGGAGCGTGGTCCCCGCAAAGATCTCGAGCTGCGCTCCCCCCCCCGCCGAATCGCCAAGTGTCCCTCCCGAC
>CAZTSL010000216.1:0-4449 GCA_964616915.1 uncultured bacterium | reverse complement strand
GCTCTACGCGTTCCCTCGCTGAACCTGATCCCGCCAGTAGTCGAGGGTATCGGAGAGGATCCGCTCGAAGGGGATCTTCGGTTCCCAGCCCGTTTTCTCCCGGAACTTCCGGGTGTCTCCGATGAGGCGAGGGACGTTCGTGGGGCGGACGAACTCCGGATCCTCCCCGTAGGTGATCCCCCCGACCGTGGACATTCCGATCAGCATTTCGAGCGCCTCCCGGAAGGTGTGGATGCTCTCGGGCGCTTCACTCCCGATGAGATAGAGTTCGCCCGGCTCGCACTTCTCCGTGGAGAGCCAGTAGGCCTCCACCATATCGCGCACATGCGTGAAGTTGCGGCGGTCGTCGATGTGACCCACGCGAAGGTGCGGCTCCTGGACCCCCCGCTCCACGCGCGCGATCTGATAGGCGTACCACGGGATCCCGAAGACGTTCTCCCGGCGGGGCCCCTCGTGGTTGAAGGCGCGCGTGCGGATCACGTTGAGCCCATAGGAACGGAAGTAGACGTAGCCGATGAGATCCTGCGCGATCTTGCTCACAGCATAGGGGTTGACCGGGCGCAGTACCGTCGATTCGTCGATCGGAAGCTCCGACTCGTGGATATCCCCGTACTCCTCCCCCGAGCCGGGAATGTGGAAGATCGTCTTCGCGTTGGCAAGGCGCAACGCTTCGAGGAGGTTGACCGTGCCGTTGTAGTTGACGCTCATGTAGCGGTGGGGATGATTCCACGAGGGGGAGACGAAGCTCTCCGAGGCGCAGTGGAAAATCCGGTCGGGCGCGACCCGATCGATCATCGCACGGGTGCCGATCGGATCGGTGATGTCGCAATCGACCCACGCGATCTGGTCCGCGATATGCCGCACATGGTCCATCCGGGAGAGATGCCATCGTTTCGTGCCGAACAGCTCGACCCGTTCGCTGCGTTCGAGGAGGAAGTCGGCCAGGTGTGAACCGACGAAGCCGGTGATGCCGGTAATCAGGATTCGTTGCGCCATGTCGTTCCTTCCATGAGCATCGTCTTGGGAATTGGGTTATTTTATAGGGAATCGGCAAATTTGCGCTTCTCCCCCCTCCGGAGATCGTCAGGGGGCATCCTCGAGTTTGAAAACCCGACGTGCGTTGCCCGACAGGAAGAGCTGCTCGGTTTCTTCGCCGAGCCCGAGCGTCTCGATGCCCGAAAGGCAAGCGGAGGGCGTCAGCATGGGGTAGTTCGAGCCGAACAGAACCTTCCGGGCCCCCCTCGTGCGCATGAATTCGACGAAGTCCGGGGGGTATCGCGTCGCTTTGTACGCAGACGTGTCGATGTAGAGGTTCGGAAACTTCGTAGCCAGGGAGATGATCTCTTGCGTCCAGGGAGCGCCGATGTGCCCGGCAACGATCCGCAGCTCGGGAAACTCGAGCGCCACATTCTCCAGGTAAGGAATCGGACGTCCTGTCTCCGAGGATCGAAGGGGACCCGTGTGGCCGACCTGGAGACAGAAGGGCACGTCGAGTTCGATACACTCGGCATAGAGGGGATAGTACCGACGATCATCGGGGGGCAAGCCCCAGAGCCAGGGCACGATCCGTAAAGCCCGGAAGCCGAGTTCGCGAACCGATCGCCGAAGTTCGCGCACGGCCGCCATGGGTCGGGAGAGATCGACGGATGCGACGCCAACCAGATGGTCCGGATACTGCCGAACGAAAGCGGCGACTTCGTCATTGTCGATGAGCGCGCCTTGGGGTCCCCACCACGCGGCGACGAGTCCCAGACCCACGCCTGCCTCGTCCATCGCTTCGATGGTCAGGGACAAAGGAACATCGGAAGTGCGATCCTGGCGCGTCCAGCGACGGATCGACTCGAAGAATGGCTGCTCCAGGAAGCGCCGTGTCGGGTGCTGCATCCAGGCATCAACGATTCGCATCGACTTTGAGGTCCTCTTTCGATACCGGCCAACGACCGGTGGCGTTTCAGGAAACCTTCATCCCCTCCTCCGGAAATGGGGGAGGATCTCTTCCATCACGATTCGCAAGAGGGGGCGTCTCTCGGAGACCATCGCAAAGCGTGCTCCCGCGCGCCGGGCCGCCAGTTCATCCCGTTCGTCGTCCCCGAGGAACCACGTTCTCGAAAGATCGAGGTCGAAGTCGCGTTGCGCCTGGAAGAGCATGCCGGGGTTCGGCTTGCGGCAGGCGCACCCCTCGTCCCATCCGTGGGGGCAGTGGTAGATCCGCGTGATCTCTCCCCCGGCGGCCGCGGCCTCCCGGCACATCCGCTCGTGGATCGCCGAGAGCGTCTCGGCCGTGAGTGCCCCGCGCGCGATACCGGGCTGGTTCGTGACGACGATACACCGAATGCCGGCATCTTTCAAGCGCCGCAGTGCCTCCCGAGCCCCCGGAAGCCAGGTGAAATCCTCCGGTGCCGTCACGTAACACGCCCTGGGCGGGCGCACGTTGAGAACCCCGTCGCGGTCGAGGATCACCGTGGGGTGCCGGGCGAGGAAGTTCGCCGTCATGGGAAGCCGGGCAGGCGTGCCGACGCTGTAGTACCGGTGATGCGTGACGAAGGCGGACAACTCCCGCTCCGCGATCAGGCGGGGGTAGAGTTCCGCCTCGAGCGATACGTTCCCCGATGGAAGCGCGTCGATCAGTTCCCGATCGAGGAGGAGGAAGCCGATATCGACCCCCCGAAGCCCCGGCGTCGTGCGCGACTTGTCGTAACGGACGAGGAGCCCCTCCTCGTCGACGATCAGGTTGTCCCGGCTGTAGCCGTCCTCGTTCGCATAGACGGTCACCTGCGCCCGCCTCCCTGCCTTGAGGTGGTGCGCCCAGAGCCGCTTCAGATCCATCGGCCAGTAGTTGTCACAGTACATCAGGAGGAAGGTGGGATCGAGCCGATCGCGCGCCAGGCGCAGCCGCCGCCCCGTGTCGTCCGTCACCGCCGTGACGTTGTAGGAGATCGTGACCCCGAATCGCGAGCCGTCCCCGAAGTGTTCCATGATCGGCTCCGGGAGGTAGCCCAGAAGGAGGAGGATCCGTTCGATCCCTTCCGCGGCGAGCATCTCGACGAGGTACTCGAGGAAGGGACGACCGTGGAAGGGCACCATCGGTTTCGGAATCGTGTCGGTGATCGGGGCGAGCCGGGTGCCCCGCCCGCCGGCCAGGATGACGGCCTGCCGCGGCGGCGCGCTTCGTTGCGGGGTCATCCTTTCTCCCCCTCCCTCTCTGAAGAGAACCGATGAACGATTGTGGCTCCCGAGGCCATCGAGACGAAACGGAAAAACGACCAGGCTACGATGAATTTGTCAACCAGGTAGCGGGGATTCATATGACTTCCTGCATGGGGTGAACTCTTGGAACTGGGAGTGGACGGCCTTCGGCTTCAAAATGGCGAATGACATCTTCGATGACTTCACATAATTCTCTATATAGTTCTACTGGATCATCTCCATGAATTCCTGTGATCAAGTCTGGGCATTTTCCAATATAAGTTTGATCTTCTTCACTCCATTCCACCCATTTGTGGTACCGATCACTCTTTCTCATTTCTTCACCTTCTCTATTGCTTTCTGAACTTGCCTCTCCTTCTTGCGAGTTGCGCGAGTCCTTCCTGGAGCGGGATGAGCGGCGTCCATCCAGGGATCCGCTTTCCGGTGCGCCACGGCTCCATCACCTCCCGTGGCCGGTAGGGGCGCCCCCCCCATGCGATCTTCAGACGAACCCCGAAGGCCTCCTCGAAGAGGGTGACGACCTCGCGCAGCGTGTGACGTTCCCCGGAGGAGACCGCGTAGCTCTCTGAACGGCTCGAGGAGGCCGCATCGAGGAGACGCTGCCCCGCGATCTCGAAGGCCCGCACGACGTCGTCGATATGGACGAGATCGAGCCGCTGTTCCCCGGGCGACATCGCAAGGGGCTCCTCCCGACCGATCTGCGCCTCCAGGAGGTGGAAGAGTTTCTTTCGGGGGTCTCCAGGGCCATAGGTGTCGAAGAGCTTGAGATGGATGACCCGAAGTGGGCTCGTCTCGTGGTAGAACCGAAGGAGGCGCTCGAAGGCCGTTTTCGTCGCGGAATGAAGGCAGACCGGGTTGTCCTCCCGGTCCTCGTGGTGCTGCCAGGCCGACCCCGTATTCACGAGCCGGTGACACCCCTGCCGCACCATCGCATCGACGAGACGGCAGGGAAACTCGATGTTGCTCCGGATCATCCGGGGGATCTCCTCCGGGCGGTGCGCTGTCACGTAGAAGGTCGCAAGGTGGAAGACGACCTCGGGACGCACCCTTCGCACGATCCCTTCGAGCGTCTCCGGGGCACCGTCGTCGGTGAAGACCCCGAGGCGGTCCAAAATCCCTGAGATCTGCGAGAGATCGGAGGTGGGACGCACGATCACGGCGACATCCTCCCCCTTCGCCACGAGGTGACGCGTAAGCCGCGAACCCACGAAACCGGTCGCTCCCGTGATCAGTGCTCTCATC
>CAZTSL010000215.1:0-4537 GCA_964616915.1 uncultured bacterium | reverse complement strand
CGGACAGTTGTCACACGAATCCCCCTGGCCGTCTCCATCAGCGTCCGCACACGAACAGAGGGAGGGATCCTCGAGGATTTCGGGTGGCGGGGTCACGGTTCCGGTGATCTCCGGCGTCATCGCACGGTAGATGAGGGTGTTCGAATCTCCGGCCTTCATCGTCCCTGCGATCGTGATGAGTTCCCGGCCGGTGATCGTATTCGAGCCGCTCGGTTCGAGGGAGTTGATCTCGCCGTTGGCGGTCACGGTGACATTACACCCCGCGATGTCGATCGTTCCGCCGAGTCCGCCTCCGGCATCCCCTTGGGCGCGAACGATCGCGCTGATATCGATATCCCCGCCGGAGGAGAGGATCGTGATGTCTCCTGCATCCCCGGCATCTCCACCCCCATCGGCCAGGATATTTCCGGAAATCGAGATGTCGCTCGATGCCTCGATGTCCACGAATCCCCCGCCGAAGCTCTTTCCTGAGGCATCGATCGATCCGGTGATCGAAATCGTTGCACCGGCGGAGATATCAGCGTCCCCTCCGCCGCTATCGACACCGTTTCCGGAGAGATCGACCGTCTGCGAGAGGAGGAGGTCTTCTCCCGCAACGATGGTGAGGAAACCGCCGTCCCCATCCGGACCGCCGCCAAAGAGGTTGAGGTTCGCCGTGATCTCGAGGTTTCCCTCGGAGAAGATATCGACGTCGCCGCCATATCCCCCCGTCTCACTCGCGCTCCCCCCTTGTACTTTCGTGACTGCGGCCAGGATGAGGTTTCCTCCGCTCTCGAGCGTCAGGTACCCGCCATCACCGGCAAAGCCTTCGAAGCCGCCTCCCCCGTGAAGGTCGAGGGTTCCGGTGAAGGAGGCGTTGGCAAGAGTCATATCGCCGCCCGAGAGGAGATCGATCTCTCCGCCGTATCCCTCCCCCGTGGCGCTGGCAGTCAGGGTGACGGCCCGGGTCGTGGCCATCGTGAGGGTACCCCCCGCCGCGATCGTGATGAAGCCCCCGTCGAAGTTGCCGCCGCTGGCATCGATCGTCTGGTTGAGGGTGACGTTCCCGGCGGCCGCAAGTTCGAAGTCGCCCCCCGTCGCATCTCCACCCCCGTGGAGGTCGATCTTCGTCGAGCGATCGAGCGAGACATCGCCAGAGACCGACAGGGAGATGCTTCCGCCATCGGCGTCACCGGTCGTGGCGTTGGCGAACCACTTCCCCCTCGAAAAGACCGATCCACCGGCAACGACCGTGATCGACCCCGGCTGCGCCGAGCCAGCGACATCGAGTTCCCCATCGTGGGTGAAATCACGGTTTACGCTGATGGAGATGTCGGCTCCGCAGTCGCCGCCGGCATTGCGTCCATTGATCACACTTCCGCTCTGCGTGGTGAGACTCCCCGCTTGAAAGGAGACGGGGAGGGTGCATCCGGAGATTGTGAGCGTCTTGTTCGCCTGGAGGAGGACGTCACGGTCGCCGAAGTCGAACGTACACCCTTCGTTGATCGTATACGACGAGGAGATCACGCAAGGGTTCGCTCCAGGGGCGCAGACGTCGTCGGCCTGACAGGCATCGAGCGCTTCGGCGCGTCGCCCCCCCCAGAGGAGAAGACAGAGCATCGAAAGACCGATGCAGAGAAACACCTTCGTTCCATCTTTTCCCAAAGTTTGACACATCTCTTTTCTCCTCCGGAATGTATTCGGGTCATCGGGTAGACAACGGCCCCGGGAAGATCACGGAGTCGTCATTTCCGCACCCCTTCCCATCATCTCCCCCCATGGCGAGGGGCATGAAGGCTTCGGCGTACCCACTGAAGCCAGGTCAACGGCAGGAAGAGGAGAAGGAACGCAAAGGCGGGTGCGTGGTGTTCGCCGGACGCCACGATCCTCCCCGTGGCCAGACAAGGCGGCGTGGGACAGATCTCGTCCTCGGTATCGGTCGCGCCGTTACAGTCGTTGTCGATCCCATCGTCACAGAGTTCGGTGGCGTCGGGGTTCACCTGGGGGTCATCGTCGGCGCAGTCACCGCCGCAGGTCGTGAAGCCGTCTCCGTCCTCGTCGAAGCCCTCGTCCGTGCTTCCGTTGCAGTCGTTGTCCGCGCCGTCGCAGACTTCCTCGGCGCCGGGGTGGATCTCTCCGTCATCGTCGGCGCAGTCGCAGGCCGCCCCGAAACCGTCGCCGTCGGCGTCGGTTTGGTCCGGGTTCGCATCCTCGGGGCAGTTGTCGGTATCGCCGCAGACGCCATCGCCGTCGGCGTCGTTGGCGGGGTCTGCCGGGCAGGCGTCACAGGCGTCTCCTGCCCCGTCACCGTCGGCATCGGCCTGGTCGGGATTCGCGTCGTCCGGGCAATTGTCGGTATCGCCGCAGACGCCATCGCCGTCGGCGTCGTTGGCGGGGTCCGCCGGACAGGCGTCACAGGCGTCTCCTGCCCCGTCACCATCGGCATCGGCCTGATCGGGATTCGCGTCCCCGGGACAGTTGTCGATTCCGCCGCAGACGCCGTCGCCATCGGCGTCGTTGTCGGGATCATCGGGACAGGGATCGCAAGCGTCCCCTAGGCCGTCGCCATCGGTATCGGTCTGGTCGGGATTCGCATCATCCGGGCAATTGTCACAGTTGTCACCCGCGCCGTCGTTGTCCGAGTCCGCACAGGTGCAGAGGTTCGGGTTCCGGATCAGGGTGGGGGGAGGTGTGACCGTTCCGGTGATGATGGGGGGTTGCTCCCGATAGTAGAAGACATTCGCACGACCGGACGCCATGGCGCCCTCCATCCGCCCCGTTTCGCGAAGGATGATCGTATTCGTGCTCCGCCCCTCGGGACGAACGAGTTCGCCATCGGGCGAGATCTCCACCTGGCAGGCGGTGACGTTGATCTCTCCATCGGCGTCCGGATTGGAGCCGGTCGCCTGGACGACCGCGGCAACGATCACATTCCCCCTTCTCGCAGAGATATCGATCTCTCCGCCATATCCGTGGACATCCCCTCCGCCCATGCAGGTGAGATCGGCATAGATGTACACGTCGTCTTCCGCCTCGATCTGAAGGAGTCCTAGGCCCCACGAATTCCCCGAGGCGTTGACGCGGGCGTTGATGGTGGCGCTCCCTCCACTCTTCATGAAGGCGTCTCCCCCCTCGCTATTGGTTCCCTTCCCGGAGAGATCGATCTGGGCCTCGATCGAGAAGCTCCCTCCGGAGAGGAGGGAGAAGGATCCGCCAACCCCTTCGGGACCACTCCCGAAGGCATTGATCGTGTTGGCGATCGTCACATCACCTCCAAAGGCGGCCAGGGAGACGGTTCCTCCCCAGCCGCCGCTCTCGCTTGCAGCACTCCCCTGTGCCTCGACAGCGGCGCCGAGGTAGAGATTCCCCGCCACATCGATCGTCAGGTCACCACCCCATCCGGCCCAACCCTCGAAGCCTGCTCCGCCCGCCACGGAGATCGTGACGTTGACCGATTCACCGAAGGTGGCCGATCCCCCGACGGTGATATCGATCCACCCCCCATCTCCGTCGCCGCTGCCGCTCGCATCGAGGGTGACGGCCTGGGTCGTTCCCACGACGAGATCCCCCCCACTTTCGAGGAAGACTTCACCGCCGTCCCAGGCGGAGACGTCGATGCCGGCGGCCAGGGTCATCTTCCGGCCTGTGGAGAGATCTGCGCTTCCCCCGGAACTGGATTCACCTGGAGCAGAAGCATTGATCTTTCCCGAGATCGTGAGATCCCCACCGGCCCAAAGGGTGACGTCGCCACCATCTCCATCGGTGGTTCCAAAGGCTTTCAGTGGCTGCGTGACCGTGAGGTTTCCGGTCCTGGCGGAGAGATCAATCCACCCTCCATCGCCACCGCCGTCGCCCCCCTGGGCGGTCACCGGACCGTCGAGGAAGACGTCGGTTTCCGCCTCGATGAAGAGGTCCCCCCCCGATCCGCCGCTACTGCCTCCGCCATGAAGGTCGAGGGAGATGCTCTTCGTGGGGCCGAGTGTGACCGCCCCACCAGCGGAGATGTCGATATCACCGCCGTCTCCCGAGCCCGTGGCACTGGTGTTGAGCGTCACCGCGCGGGTAGAGGCGGCGACGATGTCTCCTCCCGCCTCGATCGTGATGGAGCCCCCGCCGAAGTTTCCTCCGCTGGCATCGATCTTCTGGTCGAGGGTGATCGTTCCCCCGGCCGTGATGAAGCAGTCGCCTCCTTTTCCCTGGCCATTGCCGTGCAGATCGATCGTGCTGTCCCGGTCGAGGGAGATGTCACCGCCGGCATCGAGCTGGATGGTTCCGCCATCCCCGGCGGTGTTCGTGGCGTTGGCGAACCACTTCCCCGTCGAAAGGATCGAACCGCCGGCCGTGATCCCGATCGTTCCGGGAGAGAGGGAAGCCCGCACATTGAACGTTCCCGCGTGAACGAAGTCTCCCGTGAGATCGAAGACGACCGTGGCCCCGCAATCGGGACCGGCATTCTTACCGTTGATCGTACTCCCCGACTCGGTAGTGAAGCTACGGGCAAGGAAGGTGACCGGCTGGCTGCATCCCGCAAGCGTGAGCGTCTTGTTCGCCTGGAGGA
>CAZTSL010000214.1:0-4565 GCA_964616915.1 uncultured bacterium | reverse complement strand
ACTCCAGGGAACAGGGGTCCGGACGAGCACGGTGCTCCTGCCGACGGTGATGTCGCCCTTCCACGAGAAAGTGCTGGCGAGCAAGTATGGTGATCTGGCCCGTTCCCTTCCGACCCACACGCCCGAGGAGGCGGCGCGCAAGGTCCTCCGGCGTGCGGCCCGAGGGGACGAGGTAATCGAGTTCGGCTTCGTCCTCCGGATGGGGCTCTTCATGAACGCCCATTTCCCGCGAACCTTCCGGAAGCTGATGGGCATCACCGGGTACAAGGCGAACCAGCGCTATCTCTTCGGGAAGTCCGCCTGAGGAAGCGTTTTCGGGGATCGGCTCCTTCCCCCGAAAGGGGTGGGAGCGCGTGAGCCGGGGGGGATCGAGGGGGGCAGGGATGTTCCAGAGCAACCCGCCGGTCGGGGTTCCGATCGTGTGGCCGTGGGGGGCCATCGCAGGGGTCGTCTGCCTCGCCTGGATCGGGGTCTACCTCCTGTGGGGAGGGCGGTTCTCCCGCCATGCCGAGGGTCTCTTCCCCTTCCTCGCGGGTTTCGTGGTGGCGCTTCGGCTGAGTCGTCCATTCGAGGTGCCCCTCTGGCGGTTCGGGTGTGCGCTCGTTGGCGCCAACCTCGCCCTCTTCCTCTATTTCCGGATCGCGGACCTCGCCCTTTGGGGGATCGGTCTCCTTTTGCGTTTTCACGCTTCCACGCGGCGGGGGATCGTGTGGGTACGCCGCGCTGTGGCGTGCTTCGTGATCTGTGGATGGGTCGCACTGGCCGCCTTCGGGGTGAAGGCGCCCTTTGCCCGGATTCTCGCCGTGGTTCTGGCATTCCCTGCCGCCGTGACGGTCGTACGGTGGTTTCAGCGGGGGTGTGCCCGTTGCCGGGAGGGGTACTTCCAGTGGGTGGCGACGCGGGACCCTGCGGGGAAGGTCTTTCGTCTTTTCCGGGCGTTTCAGACGGGGGGCGTGCTCGTCGTGCTCTATGGCGGGTACGAGGCTTATCTCGGCTCGTTTCGCTTCGAGAACTTCACGGCGCTCTTCCTCTTCCTCCAGGGGGTCCTCCTGGCTCACGCCTTTCCCCGTTTCGGGACGATCCTCCTGGCCAGCGCCTGGGGGGCGGTCTTTTCGACGCTTCCGTGGCGGCTCGTGACGCATTTCTGGCCTGTGGTCGTTCTGATGGGGGGAGGGCTCGCCTGGCAGGCGAGCCGGCGTTACGATCTCGAGCCCATCGCGGGAGTTCGTGCATCCTGGCGGGGCGCGCTCGCGATCGGGGGGGGGACGAGCCTGATCGTCCTCTCCCTTGCGGGACTCCTCTTCTTCTCGCTGCCCCCCCTCTCCCTCTCGGAGGTGGGCGCGGCGCGCTGGCAGCGGGTGCGCAAGGCGCTCCAGGGCGTCGAGGAGAAGCCCTATGCCCTCGTCTTCGGCGCGGCCAATGGGCGCTATCTCACCGGAACGCCGCATCTTGCCGGTCTCCTCGACATCGTGCAACCCGAGGCGAGCGGGGCGGAGCACCTCCACTGGGGGTTTCTCCGTCACGGGCAGCTCGTGGGGAAAGCCCTCTCCGCGGTCCGCGCCCGCAAGGAACCGGAGGAAATCGCACGCCTCGAGAGATCGGCCGCGATCATCTCCCGCACCTTCGAGCGGATCGCACCCCTCATCGCGCCGGGGAAAAACGAACGTGAGATCGAACGGGCCGTCCTCGCCGAGGTCCTCGCCGAGCATGGGGAGGGGCTCTCCTTCCCCTCGATCATCGCCTCCGGGAGAAACGCCGCCTTCCCTCACTACATGAAGAACGACGCCGTGATGCGCGATCACCTCGTCGTCATCGACATCGGCGCGATGTACCAGGGCTATGCGAGCGACATGACCCGAACCTTTCCCGTCTCCGGCACCTTTTCGGAGCGGGAGCGGGAGATCTACGAGATCGTTCGCAACGCGCAACAGGCCGCGATCGAGGCCTGCCACGCAGGGGTCACCTTCCGGGAACTCGACCGGATCGCCCGCAGGGTGATCGAGGAGGCGGGGTACGGAGATGCCTACACCCACAGCCTCGGCCACCATGTCGGCCTCGAGGTCCACGATCCGCACGTCGAAGATCTCGAGGAAAAGATGGTCATCACGATCGAACCGGGGATCTATCTCCCGGAGGAATCGATCGGCGTGCGGATCGAGGACACCTTCGTGGTCGAGGAGAAGGCATGTCGTGCGATCACGCATTTCCCCACGGAGCCGGATGCGGTCGAAGCAGCGATGCGCCTCGATCCCTGAGCGTCATCCTGAGGGGGGCGGATCTCGTTTGCCCGCTACGATTCCCCGAGGGCTTCTCGTCCCTTTCCGAAGGGAGGGCCCTCAGTCGTCGATGGCGTCTACGATCCCGACGATCGCTGCATCGACGGGAGAGAAGGCGTCCTCGAGGGCCATGGAGGCTTCCCGGCTCCCCACGAGATAGACGATCTGTCCCACGTCGGCGCGGACGACATCGACGGCGACGTGGGGAGGCCCGGTCTCCCGCCCCGTGTCGTCGATCGGCTGGACGAAGCGCAGCTTGATCCCTCGAAGAGAGGGGTGTTTCTGGGAAGCCACGACCGAACCGAGAACTTTTCCGAGATACATGTCACCTCCCGAAGGGTCAGGCGAAGAAGGGCCAGAGATCCTCGTGCGGTGCGGGGATGATCTCCCTTCGCACGAGTGCGCCGCGCGGCGCGATCTCTTCGAGCGCCGCGGCCACGGCGGCCTCCACGTCCTCGAGGGGACCGGTGAGGGTGAAGATCCCTTTCCCCCCGAGTCCTCCGGTGATCCGAAGACGCAGGAGATTTACGGCTGCCGCTTTGAGGGCGCGGTCTGCGCCGACGATCGCGGCCACGACCGTGGTGCTCTCGACGATCCCCACGGCGTCCCGTTCCGGGAGGGGATTGCCGGTGAGGGCCCCCGGGATCTGGGGGTGGAGATTCGGAATGTAGAGGAAGTCGAGGATCTGTTCCCCGCCGGCGGAAAGGGCCGCATGGAGGGACTCCTCCACCGAGGCCTCGTCGCCGTGGAAGAGGAGGAGGATTTTTCCCGGCTCCACGATCTCCACCCGGCTGAGTTCCACGGGCGCGCGCTTGAGCAGGGCATCGCAGACCACGTAGCCGAGCGCGATGCTGGAGAGTTCGATCATCCCGAGGGCCGGTTTCATCGTGGTCTTCGTACTCTCCCTTCCGATGGGTCGGGGGTGCCTCCCGCTGCGGTCAGACGATCCGGAAGTACTCCTTGAGGGTACAGCGGCGTACCCGGGTGAAGTTGCGCGCGGAGGTGAGTCCCTCGCCGGTGGGCGCGGCGATCGTGAAGGAGGTGTAGCCTTCCCCCCCTTCCCCCAGCCCCGCGTAGGCCGGGGCGTTCTTCACGAAGATGCAGGTGTTCATCGTGCGGGCCATGACGTGCATGTTCCGGATGTTCGTCGAGTAGATCACCGAGGTGTGCCCGAAACCATGCTCCGCCTTCCTGGCGAGCGCGATCCCTTCGTCGGCGTCGCGCACCCGCACGATCGGGATGATCGGCATGAGCATCTCGAGCTGAACGAAGGGATGATCGAAGTCGGTCTCCACGAAGACGAGGCGTAGCGAATCGTCGGCGCGAATCCCGATCCGTTCGAGGAGGACGTTGGCGTTCTTTCCGATGAACGACTTGTTCGGATGGCCGTCCTCGATCAGGATCTTCTCGAGGCGACGCGCCTGGTTTCGGTTGATCTCGATGGCGGGAAGATCGCGCATCGCCTTCTTGAGCATGTCGGCCACGTCGTCGACGACGAAGACCTCCTTCTCGTCGGAGCAGATGATGTTGTTGTCGAAGGAGGCGCCCAGCACGATCCCTTCCGCGGCCCGGCGGATCTCGGCGGTTTCATCGACGAGGACGGGGGGGTTGCCCGGCCCCCCGGCGATGACCTTCTTGCCCGAGGCCATCGCGGCCTTGACGACACCGGGTCCCCCCGTGACGACGAGGAGGGCAATCCCGGGGTGTTTCATCAAGGCCTGCGCCGACTCGATCGTGGAGTGTTCGACCATCGTGAAGACGTTCTCCGGGCCGCCGGCGGCGACCACGGCGTCGTTCATCAAGGAGACGGTGAAGGCGGAGACCTGGCGGGCGCCGGGGTGAACGTTGAAGGTGACGGTGTTGCCGCCGGCCAGGATCCCGATCCCGTTGCAGATGATCGTCTCCGAGGGATTCGTGGTGGGGGTGATCGAGCCGATCACGCCGAAGGGGGCGTGTTCCTCGATCGTCAGGCCGTCGTCTCCCGATTTCGCCCAGGGGGCGAAGTCCTCGATGCCGGGCGTCTTGCGGATGACGAGGAGGTTCTTCTTGATCTTGTCCTCCACCCGGCCCAGTCCCGTCTCCTGGTTCGCCATTCGGGCGAGCGTCTCGACGGCGTCGGTGCATCTTCGCCGGATTTCGGCGATCATGGCGTCACGCTGTTTGAGGGAGCACTCGTGGAGCTGTTCGAAGGCCTTTCGTGCGGCCTCGATCGCGGCATCGACCGTGGGGAAGACGCCGCGGCCGGAGAAACCGGGGGCCGAGACGGGACGTCTTTGCTCGGGGGCGGGG
>CAZTSL010000213.1:0-4566 GCA_964616915.1 uncultured bacterium | reverse complement strand
TGGAAGATGCAGGGCGCCTTGCCTCGATGGGGGTGGGATGGTATGATGGCGTCCCGAATCTTGAGAGGGAGGTGTCATGATCACGGTCGGTTTGATCGGATGCGGACATTGGGGTCCCAACCACATTCGGCACTTCATGCGGCCACCGAAGGCTTCCGTGAAATGGTGTGCGGATCTGAACGTCGAGCGTCTCGAGGCGCTCCAGGCGCTTCACCCCGGTATTCGGGTGACCCAGGACTACCGGGAAGTCCTCGCCGACGAAGCGATCGACGCCGTGGTCGTTGCAACCCCGACGGTCACCCACTTCGAGATCGTGCGGGAAAGCCTCCGGGCCGGCAAGGACGTCTTGTGTGAGAAGCCCCTCACCACGCAGCGTGAGGCGTGCGATGAGCTGATCACGATCGCGGAGCAGGGGGGACGAATCCTGATGGTCGGTCACGTCTTCCTCTTCAACGCGGGGATCCAGATGTTGCGGGAGTACCGGCGCTACGGGATCTACGGCGAGATCCGCTACCTCTATGCCCGGCGTACGAATCTCGGCCCGTTTCGTAGCGATGTCAACGTGGTTTGGGACCTGGCCTCCCACGACGTCTCGATCTTTTCCTATCTCTTCGACGAAGAGCCTGTCGAGGTCTCCGCCAAGGGGGCATCCTTCCTCCAGCCGGGCATCGAGGATGTCGGCTTCATCTCGCTCACCTACCGCTCGGGGGTCGTGGCCCACCTCCACGTAAGCTGGCTCGATCCGAAGAAGGTGCGGGAGATCACGGTGGTGGGGGACAGGAAGATGGTGATCTGGAACGACATGGCGCGGGAGGCACCGATCCGGATCTACGACCGGGGGGTGACGATCGAACCCTTCTACGCGGATTTCGGCGAATTCCAGTTGCTCCCGCGGCGGGGGGACATCTCGATCCCGGCGGTCCACCTCGTCGAGCCCCTCAAGACGCAAGACGAGCATTTCCTCGAAGCGATCCGCCAGCGTAAGCCGCCCCGTTCGGACGGCCGCTTCGCCCGAAACGTCGTCAAGGTCCTCGAAGCGGTGGAACGTTCGATGAAGGGGGGCGGCGCTCCCGAACCCTGCCAGTGAAGGGGAGAGACATCGGGATGACGTCGAGTCTCAAGTCGGCCACCTTCCCGGGAGAACGCCTGGGGAGCACCGAACGCCCGGAACGGATCCTGGCCTGCTTCCCCGCCTTCAACGAGGCGGGGAAGATCGGCACCGCGGTGCGCCGCGTCCCTCCCGGGGTCGTGGACGAGATCGTCGTCATCGACGACGGTTCCACGGATGCCACGGTGGCCGAGGCCCAGGCTGCCGGCGCCACCGTGATCCGGAATGCCGGTCGCAGCGGGGTCGGCTTTGCGATCCTGCGCGGCCTCGACCATGCCGTGGCCCACGGGTTCTCCATCGTCGTCATCCTGGCCGGGAACAACAAGGACGATCCTGCCGAGATCCCTCGGCTCGTAGCCCCGATCCTCGAAGAGGGATACCACTTCGTGCAGGGCTCCCGCTATCTCGCCGAAGGGCGCCATGGTGGGATGCCCCTCTACCGGCGTCTGGCCACCCGCTATCTCCATCCGCTCCTCTTCTCGCTCGTCGCCGGCAGGAGGATCACGGACAGCACGAACGGATTCCGGGCCTTCCGCACGTCGATCCTCGAGGACGCGCGGATCGATCTGCGCCAGCCGTGGTTGCGCCACTACGAACTCGAACCCTATCTCTTCCTCAAGGTGATCCGCCTCGGCTACCGGGTGAAGGAAGTGCCGGTGACGAAGATCTATCCCCCCAGGCGACTCGGCTACACGAAGATGGCACCGATCACCGGATGGTGGAGCATCCTGCGCCCCCTCCTCTACGTGGGGCTCGGACTGCGCAAATGAGTCGATCCCCGGAAAGAGCCTGGCTCCCCCTCCAGGGGGCGAGGAACTCCCGGAAGATCACAGAATGTATGCGACACGACCGGAATGTGATATAGTCGGTGAAACGAAGGCGCCTGGCGCGCGGAGGCCGGGACGGAGCGCAACGGTTACGGATGGCGAGGATGCACAAGACGTTGGAAACACACGATCTCTCCGAGACCACGATCCTGGGGGAACGGCTCGGCGCCCTCCTGGAGCCGGGATCGGTCGTTGCGCTGATCGGCGAGATGGGGAGCGGCAAGACCTATTTCACGAAGGGGATCGCCCGGGCACTCGGCATCGAGCCGGCCGAGGTGGCCAGCCCCACCTTCACGCTCCTCAACGTCCATGAAGGACGCCTCCCCCTCTGCCACCTCGACTTCTACCGCCTCGAACGGGTGGAGGAAGTCGAGGAACTGGGACTCGAAGCGTGGTACGACGAGGGGGTGATCGTGATCGAATGGGCGGACCGGATTCCGGAGGCGCTCCCGCCCGATCGTCTCGAAGTGAGAATCTCCTCTCTTTCCCCCACGCACCGGCGTTTCGAGCTGCGAAGCCATGGGCCGGCGGGGGAGCGGATCGTGGCACGCCTTTGAGCGAAGCGGCGTCCATGCTCGAGGATCGCTTCCCCTCTGTCGTCCCTTCCATCTTCGGGAGAGAACCCGCCGGTACCGGCCGGTACGGTGCCTCGGCGTCTCCCCGGTCTGTCCCATGCCTGTGAGGGCGGAGGAGCGATGCCACGAAAGACGGATACGGATTTGAAGTTGCCTCACCGGCTCCAGGAACGGGTTGCCCGCTATCTCTACCAGAAGTGGGTCGAGTTCCCGGACGATCTTCCCTTTTCCTCTCTTCTCGATCGTCTGCGCAGGGCGCCGCGGTTATGCCGTCCCGCGATCGCCGAGCGTTTCCGGCGATACCACCGCTCGCCGCACGTGGAGGGAGAAAAGGCGGCCTTCTTCTACGTCGGTTCGGCCAGGGAAGTCTGTGTCGCAGGGGATTTCAACCATTGGCAGCCGCATCACATGAAGCAGGTGGCGGGTTCCCCCTTCTACTATCTCATCCGCCGCTTCCCCAGGGATGCCCGGCTCGATTACAAACTCATCATCGATGGAACGTGGCATCTCGACCCGAACAATCCCCGCCAGGTGCCGGGGGGGTATGGCGCCAACTCCGAGTTGCGTATGCCCGACTACACCGATCCTCCCGCCTTTGCGCGGCGGAAGGAGGAGATTCGGGGGACGTTGCGCTTCCTGCAACTCGAGAGCAAGATCTACCAGCGGATGCGGTCGATCATCCTCTATCTTCCCCCCGACTACACGCAGGAGCGCACCTATCCCGCGCTCTACATCCATGACGGGGGGGAATACCTTTCGCTGGCGGGTCTTCATCTGACCGTGGAAGGGATGATCGAACGGGGAGAGATCGAGCCGATCGTCCTCGTGATGGTCCCCCCTCTCTACCGGACGATCGAGTACGCCATGAACCGGATCTACGAGCGTTTCATCGTCAAGGAGGTCGTGCCCTTTGCGGAACGGGAAGCCCGTCTCTCCCCGAGACCTCAGGATCGGGGACTGCTGGGTCCTTCGCTCGGCGGGCTGATCTCCACCTTCATCGCGCTGCGGAACCCCGACTGCTTTGGCCGCGTGATCGGGCAGTCGAGCGCCTTCCAGTGGCAGGGGGGAAGGATCCTCGATCTGGTCCGCAAAACGGAGCGCAAACCGATCGAGTTCGTGCTCGACTGCGGGATCTTCGAGGGGATCATCCAGATCAACCGGCGCATGCGAGACCTCCTCCTGCGTAAGGGCTACCCCCTGACCTGGGCCGAGTATCCCGAGGGGCACAGCTGGGGGTCGTGGCGCGCCCATGCCGGATGGGCGATCGAACAGCATTGGGGCCGGAAGAGAAAGCGTGCCCCCTCCGCGATGCCGCTGCCCCGAGAGACCGATGTCACGAACCGCCAGTGAGGGGCTCAGGCTGCCGATCGAATCACGAAGGTCTTGGCGATCTTGTCGTGCAGTCCCTGGCGCTTGAGATCGAGCAGGGACCAGAGGAAGGCCGGGTTGAAAAGGAGTGTGACGAGGAGGAAGGGGAAGGTGTAGGCCGAAAAGAACCGGATCACCGAATCGGAACCGATGAGGATTCGTCCGAGGAAAAGGGGAATCCCTACCGTCATTCCCCCGATTGCCAGAAAGGCGAAGGTGCGCAGGAATGCGGTGCCCCAAGAGGGATGTTCCCCTTGCGCCCGTACGATCTCGAGCCCAAGGAGCCGTCCACCGACGCTCTCCCCCCACTTCCCCACCATCACCGTGTGATAGCAGAGGAAGAGGATCACGAAGAAGAGGGAGGCAAAGGGCTGGAGCGTGGAGATCACCGTCTGGTGGTTCTCGAAGGCATCGACGCGGAAGAGCACGCCCCGCAGCGCGGTGACGACGAAGACCACGAAGCAGAGGAGGGCACCGTCGATCATCCCGGCGAATGCCCGGCGTGCAAACCCTGGAGCGGCCCGGATCCATTCCTTCTCCCGCGCATCGAGGAAGGAGAAGACTCCCCGCTCAGGACGCCGTTCGGGCGATCCTTCCCTCTTTGCGACGTTGGGGTGCATTCCCCTCCGTTGCCGTCGCAGGGTTTCGAGCGGGATCGTGGGTGGCGGGGATTCGAGGGGGGGGGGAG
>CAZTSL010000212.1:0-4573 GCA_964616915.1 uncultured bacterium | reverse complement strand
CTGTTGACTTTCCCGCGTGGGGCACGCATAATGCCCCCATGCGTCGAGAGGAGTATGTCGTTCATTGCGCCCACCGGGCCTGTGGAAGGGCCCGGGCGTTGCTGGGGGAGGCGATCGGAGGCCCGCACGAGGATCGTCCCGTCGTCAACCTGCGTCACACCCCCTTTCCACCATGGCGCTGGATCGTACCGGAAGGGACGCCGGTCGTGGAGATCGGCTTCGGCAAGGGCCGCTTCCTCGTGGAAGCGAGCCGGCGCCACCCCGACTTCCCCTTCCTCGGGATCGAGAACACCTTCAAGATGGTGCGTATCACCCTGGAGAAGCTGGAGAAGCACGAGATCGGGAATGTCCGCCTCATCTGGGGGAACGCTTCGGAGATCGTAGGGGCGTGCATCCCCGATGCGGCCATCGCAGCCTACCACGTCTACTTCCCCGATCCCTGGCCGAAGCGCAAGCACCACAAGCGCCGCCTTCTCACCCCCTCATTCATCGCGCACCTCTTCCGGACGCTGAAGCCGGGGGGAGAATGGCATTTCGCCACCGACGTGGCGCCTTACTATGCGCAAACCTTGGAGATCACCCGGGAGACGACGCCGTTCGAGGAGATCCCTCCCCCGTCCGATCCGATTCCCACTGCATTCGAACTCAAATACCGCGCACAAGGGCGGCCGATCTATCGCACGGCCTTCCGCCGACCGGAAGGGAGGACGATATCCGCCGAAATGGTGGAAATGAGCCATCCTCTTCCTTCTCCATCCTCCCCCGAGCGATGAGGAAAACCGCCGCCAGGCCATCCTCTCCCTGGCTACGGAAGCGCTCGACGATCGGAAGGACGCGGATCGTCCCCGCCGGTGGACGCATCATCCCCGGGAATGGAATACCTCTTGCTTGAATACCGAAAAGATCGTAAAGATCGGTCGTTTCGGATCCTTGATCCCTGACATGCCCTGGGTCATGATTCCCCCCCACCCGATGGAGCATCGAAATGAGCAGAACATCTTTCGTCGTGCGCCGCGTCACGATCGGTGTGCTCCTCTCCCTGGCTGCGGTGACTCTCCTCTATGCCGCCGAGGATATCCACCGATGGATCCAGGGGAAAGATCCTGCCTCGCCAGGCCTGTGCCCCTGGCAGAAGAAAGGAAACGTGCCCCCGCTTCCTCCCCCCTCCATGGAAGAAATCTCGCGGAACACCGCGGATTTCTGGAAGGGAAGGGGCGGGGAGACCGCTGTGGCGGATTTCCCTGCAAACGCAGCTTCCGAAGCGGTTCCGATCGAAAACTTCATCGATGAGTACATCTTCGGGAAGATGGCGGAAGATGGGATTCCCCACGCCCCCCTCGCCGGGAACGCAACCTTCGTGCGCCGTGCCTACCTCGACCTCACCGGCCGGATCCCAACGGTCGAAGCACTCGAAGGATGGCTGGCCCAGGGGGAGGAACTCGACCGGGGCGCTCTCATCGATTCGCTGATCGAAAGCGACGCATTCGTCGATCGCTTCACGCAGTTCTTCGGGGATCTCTACCGCAGTTCGGCCCGCTATCAGCGCTTCCGGGGGCGTAACGCCTTTTACGCCTACATCCAGGATTTCCTGCGCAAGAATCGTCCCTACGACGAGGTCGTCACCGAGATGCTCACCGCTTCGGGGCCGAACTGGCACGACACGCTCCATAGCGGCTCCACGAACTTCCTCGCACGCCAGCACAACTACAACAACCGTTTCTTCCACTACGACCAGGTCGATGAGATCACGATCGCGGTCTTCGATGCTTTCCTCGGAATGCACATCGAGTGCATCTCCTGTCACGGCGGGAACGACGGCATCGACCGCCTCAAGGGGATCAACGACTTCCTCTGGACGAAGCGGCGGGAGGATTTCTTCCAACAATCCGCCTTTTTCGCGGGGGTCCACATGAAGCCTGTGCCGCGCTACATCTTCGGCGCGCTTGGCGTGCGGATCCACGAGAACGCAAACGAGCAGTACAATCCCCAGGGGAAGCACGAGGGAGGGGACCGCCCCCCGCGTCCCGGCGGCCCCTATCCCCCGGTCTTCCTCCTCGACGGCACCTCCGAGCCAGGAAGCCTGCGCACCCGGCGCCGCGATCTTGCCCGGATGATCACGGAACATCCCCAGTTCGCCCGGGCGATCGTCAACCGGCTCTGGGCCCACTTCATGGTGCGCGGCATCGTCCACCCGCCGGACGACTTCGATCTCGCGCACCTCGACGATCAGCCTTCACACCCGGAACTCCTCGATGCGCTGGCCCAGGCGTTCGTGGAGAGCGGTTACGATCTGCGGCGGGTCATCCGGCTCATCACGACCTCGAGCGCATACCGGCTCTCCTCCCGTTTCGAGGGGGAATGGCGGGAGGCCTATGCGCCCTATTTCGCCCGGAAATTCGTTCGCCGTCTCGATGCGGAGGAGATTCACGACAGCCTCCTCGTGGCACTCGGGGTGTCGGTTTCCTATCCGGTCCGCGGCTTTCGCAAGGATGTGAACTGGGCGATGCAGCTGCCGGGACCCACCGAGCCCCGCAACGACAATTACGCCTGGGTTCGCGAATTCCTCGAGATCTTCGGGCGAGGCAACCGCGACACGATTCCCCGTTCTTCGGTCGGCTCCATTCCACAGGCTTTGATCCTGATGAACCACCCCCTCATCAACGACGCTCTCCTGCGGGAGGAGGGCACAGTCCACCGGCTTCTCTCCCGGATCCCGGAAGGAGAGGAGGATACGCTCGTGGAGGAACTCTACCTCGCCTTCCTCTCCCGCCCCCCTACACCGGAGGAACGCACCACCGCCCGCGATGCGCTCGCGCAGGACCGGGTCGGAGGGGCCGAGAATCTGGCCTGGGCACTCATCAACAACCTCGCCTTCCTCTTCAACTACTGAGGGACCCTTGCGGACGGCCAAAGGAGGCGTCATCATGAAGGCACGTGGAATGAATCGTCGGGATTTCTTGAGGATCGGAGGTGCCGGTGCGCTCGGACTCACCCTGGGCCCCCTTCTCCCCGTCATCGGGAAGAAGGCTCAGGCCACCCCTCCGGAGCCCCTCCTCGAAACGGCGAAGAACTGCATCGTCCTCTTCCTGCGGGGTGGCGTGAGCCACGTCGATACCTTCGACGTCCAGCGCTACGAGGGGGTCACCCCCCCCGGTTTCGACATCCAGCCCTACAAACCGGGCATCGATTGGCCCTACGGTCTCCTCCCCCGGCTCGGGGAGCAACTCGACCGGATCGCGCTCATTCGCTCCCTCCAGGTCAACCAGCTCAACCACGGCCGGGCGCAGTACGAGATCGAGACGCTCCAACCCTTCAACATCGCCTTTCTCGAGGAGGTGCCCCACTTCGGCACGGTCGTCTCGAAGGCGTTCGACCCCCGGATCGAGGATGGCTTCATCCTCCCCCCCTTCTTCTACCTCGGGCAGGCCTTCGAGGAGTTCCAGGTCCGAGCCGGCTTCTTTCCGAGCATCTTCTCCCCCCTCGTGATCCTCGATGTCCGGGGAGGGATGGGCTATATCGAGCATCCCTCCGATCAGTTCGATCGCCGGCTCGATCTGGCCTACCGCCTCGACGGGTTGCGCCGGGAACCGCTCCGGGGAATACGACTCACGGCCTACGATGGCTTCTACCAGCGTGCGATCCCCCTCGTGAACAACCCCATCCTCACCGAGATCTTCGACATCTCCGCGGAACTCGGCCGCTACGGGGACAACCCCTTCGGCGCCGGATGCGTCGTGGCCCGGAACCTCATGGCTGCGAACCTTGGAACCCGCTTCGTCCAGGTCCAGATGGAGGGGTGGGACCTCCATCAGGATATCTACAGTGAGGAGGAGGGGGCCGGGATGTGGTCGCTGTGCGACACGCTCGACCGGGCCGCGGCCTCCCTCATCGCCGATCTCGCCGCAACTCCCGGAGAGACGCCGGGGAAAACCCTCCTCGACGAGACCCTCGTCCTCTGCATGACGGAGTTCGGCAGAACCCCCCAACTCAACGACGACCTCGGACGCGACCACTACGGTGACTGCTTCTCCGTCTTCCTCGCCGGTGGCGGCGTCATGGGGGGACAGGCGATCGGCGTCACCGACGGCACCGAGATCCTCGACTACGGCTGGTCCTACGACCGTTCGATCCGGATCGAGGATATCGGCGTCACCCTCTACTCCGCCCTCGGTATCGATTGGACGACCACCATCGAATCCACCCCTTCGGGCCGCCCCTTCCGGTACATCTACGAACCCTCCGAAAACTACTACCATGTCATCCAGGAACTCTTTCCGAACGTGTAAAAAATTCCTCCTCCCTTCTCCGCCTCTCGATTTCATTTCAACGAAAATTCCCTAATCGCACATCTTCAGGAGAACACGATGACGCAGACTCGCTCTCCACGTCGCGCCATATCTGCGTGCCGAGTGAGCCTCGCTCTAGCTCGACGACCTCATGACCAAGGGCGTTCAAGTGCTGCTGGATCGCCTCAGCCCCTACAGCCCCAACCGTTGTAAGATCATGGCGCCCAACGCCGCGCATCAGCCGCGCCCGCTGCACCCGACAATGCGATTAACCGTTCCCTGAACCC
>CAZTSL010000211.1:0-4669 GCA_964616915.1 uncultured bacterium | reverse complement strand
CCACCACGCTACCCTTCCGCTCCCTCGATCCGCTCGATCACCGCGGCGCCCACGGCATCGCCCCAGACGTTGACGGTCGTGCGGCAGCGGTCGAGAAACCAGTCGATCGAGAGGAGGAGGCCGATTCCCTCGATCGGAAGCCCCACGGCTTGGAGCACGATCACCATCGTCACGAGCCCTGCCTCCGGGATCCCGGCTGCTCCGATCGCCGCCAGGGTCGCGGTGAGGAAGACGATCACCTGGTGCGAGGCATCGAGAGGGACACCGAAGACCTGTGCGATGAAGATCGCCGCCACCGCCTCGTAGAGCGCGGTGCCATCCATGTTCACCGTGGCCCCGAGCGGCAGCACGAAACTCGCCGTCCGGTTCGAGACGCCGTTGCCCTCCTCTACGCATTCGATCGTGACCGGCAGGGTGGCCGAACTCGATGCGGTCGAAAAGGCCGTGGTGAGCGCGGGGAGCATGTTGTAGAGGTAACGGAGGGGATTGCGGCGGCCAACGAGGAAGAGGATGAGCGGCAGAGCCACGAAGGCGTGCAGCGAAAGGCCGATGATCACGGTCATCGCATACTTCATCAGCCTCGTCAGCTCCGGCCGGAAGCCGGCCCATCCCCCCGCTTCCCCCAACCGCGCCGCGATCAGCGCGAAAATCCCCAGCGGCGCCAGGTACATGACGAGATGGACGAGTTTCATGATCGCGGCGTTGCACCCCTCGAAGAAGGCGATGACGGGGCGCCCCTTCTCCCCGATCGTCGTGAGCGTGCCCCCGAAGAGGAGGGAGAAGACGATGAGGGGCAACACGTTCGTCTTTGCCATCGCCTCGAAGAGGTTCGGAGGGACCATCCCCATGATCACGTCGATGAAAGAGAACGTCTTCCCCGCCGCCCCAGCGGAGGTGAGGTTCTCATCCACAGGGAAGCCCCGCCCCGGTCCGATCAGGTTGACGAGCATGATCCCGATCGTTACCGAAATCGCCGTGGTCAGGATGTAGAAGATCACGGTCCGGCTGCCGATCTTTCCGATCTTGCGCACATCCCCCAGACCGGTGATGCCGGTGATCATCGAAGCCACGACGAGGGGTACGATCATCGAGCGAAGCGCGTTGAGGAAGAGTTCCCCCAGGAACTTGATTTTCAGGGCCTTTTGCGGATACGCGCCGCCAAGGATCACCCCGGCGGCGATCCCCACGAGGATCGCCGCCAGCATGAAAGTCCCACCCTTTTCCCGCTTCATCCTGGTTCCTCCTTACCTGCCGGGCCGGCAACCTCACGGGTCGATTCGAACGTATCCGCGGGACGCCGGGTCATACGCCTCCCGCCGGCGGCCATTCCCAAACTCCGTAACCCCATGGTCGGGTGCAGGATCACAACGGCAGCGAGTATAGCATCCTCTGATCCATTCTGCACGACCGGTTCCTTTTCGTCTCGTAACCCCTTGGAATTCCAATGGATTTCTGCATCCTACTTCCCGGTTGACCCTTTTCCGACGATTTGTTACGATTGCGCCCGGAAATTGGACAGGAAAGAGACCGGAATCGTCCATTTGGAGAATTTCGGGAAGTAGTCGTGAAGTGCGGACCTCATCGAGAATGGGATGGGAAACACGATGGTGGATCTCGGAAAGAAATACACCTGTTATGCTTGCGGAATCAAGTTCTACGATCTGAACCGTCCCGAGCCGATCTGCCCCAAATGTCATGCGGACCAGCGCAATGCGCCAAAGCGGCCTTCGAATGCTGTGGTGAAACGGAAGTCTGCTCCCACGGAGGATGGGTTCGAGCTGGAGGAAGACCTCGAGATCGAGGAGATCGACGACGATGAAGATGAGGAGGAGATCTTCGAGGACGATTCCGATTACGAGGCCTGAGGTTCTGCGAGGAAGCGGGTCAATCCCTCGAGGGTAGGCGGAACGAGGGGGGGATCGCCGGTGGCCCGGATCGCGGTCTCGACATCCTTGAGCCCGTTTCCGGAGACGATGACGGCGACTTCCTCCTGCGCATCGATCGCGCCGGCGCGCAGATCCCGCTGGAAACCGGCGAATCCGGTCACGCCGGCGGGTTCACCGAAGATGCCCAGCTTTTTCCCCATGAACTTCATCGCCTCGAGGATCTCGGCGTCCCGGACGGCGAGGTAGTAGCCGTCGCTCTTGCGAACCGCCTCGACCGCCTTGATCGGATTCCGGGGAACGCCGACGGAGATGCTGTCCGCGATGGTTTCGGCGGGACCGGAGACGACCTCGACGATCGGAGCGTTCTGCTCGAAGGCGCGTTTGATCGCCTGAGCGCCCTCGGCCTGCACGCCGATGATGCGGGGAACCCGGTCGGTGAGTCCAAGCGCGTGCATCTCGGCGAAGCCCTTGTAGACGCCTGCGATCGTGCAACCGTCCCCGACGGAGACGTAGACGCGGTCCGGCGCGCGGAAGCCCAACTGTTCGCAGATTTCGAGGCTGACGGTCTTCTTTCCCTCCACGAGGTAGGGATTGACCGCGGCACAGCGGTTGTACCATCCGTAGTGCGCCACGGCCGCCATGCAGAGATCGTAGGCCTCGTCGTAGGTTCCGTCGACCTTGACGACGGTGGCTCCGAAGACGAGGAGTTGCGCGATCTTGGCCTTGGGTGCACGGCGGGGCACGAAGATGACGGTGGGGAGCCCCACCGAGGCGGCCATCCCGGCGAGCGAGGAAGCCGCATTCCCCGTGGAAGCGCCGGCGATCACCGCGGCATTCACCTCCCGTGCCTTGACGACCCCGATCGCGCTCGCCCGGTCCTTGAGCGAGGCCGTGGGATTCCGACCATCGTCCTTGACGTGGAGGGCGGCAACCCCGAGTTCGTCGGCGATACGCGCGCTGCCCCGGCGATAGGTATACAGCGGCGTCCACCCCACGGAGAGGGGCGGGATCAACGCCGGCCGTTCCACCGGCAAGAGGGGGAGGTAGCGCCAGTGGGAACGCTCTCCGTTCTCCGCCAGGGCGCTGCGGGAGAGTTGCGCCCCGGCCGCGTCGAGATCATAGACGACATCGAGGATTCCAAGCATTCCACAGGCGCTGCAGGTCTCAGCGCCCCCCCGGGAGGGATAGGTCTTCCCGCAGGCGACACATCGCAGTTCGACGACATGGGACATCTACGTCTCCTTCTGATCGGCGTTCGGGAATCGCCCTTCCTTCCCCCCCTTGCGCCGGCGCAAGAGGTCCCGTTCCTCCGCTTCGAGGCCGAAGAGGAGGAGCAAGCCGACATAGGAGAGGAGGAGGAGGAGGGCGCCCAGAAGCGGATGCCAGGGGGCGACCGGCGCGATCCACGCGTCGAGGGGGCGGAGTACGATGGCACACAGGAGCCCCGCGCCGACCGGTTTGGCCAGTCGCCAGGAAAAGGGATGGATCCCCACGATGCGCCAGACGAACCAGGAGGTGAGGAGGAAGGTCGCACTCAACGTGTACGCCCCCCCGAGGGCCGCTCCCTGCGCACCGAAGAAGTGAATGAGGAGCCAGGTGAGCAGCGTACCGCTTGTCAGCGCGATCGTCTGGCTGGCGAGCAGGGGGCGAGGATTCCCCGTCATGGCCAACAGATGCCCCGAAAGCCCGAAGAGGCACACGACCGTCATTCCCCCGAGGAGCGTGAGGAGCCAGGGATACCCCTCTCGATACTCGGGACCGACGAACGCGGCGAGATCCCCGCCAAAGAGGGCGAGGAAGAGGATCACCGGGATCGTGACGAGGAAGATCCAGCGCGTGATCAACCGATACATCTCCTGCAAGCGTCCCACTTCACGGCGTGTGTGGAGTTCCGAGAAGACCGGATTGGCGATCCAGTCGAAGGCGAAGCGCAGCATCATCGCCGCGTTGGCCATCTGTTGCATGATCCCGTAGATCCCCACGGTCTTCGCCGGTGCGAATGCTCCCAGGATCATCACATCGATGCGAAGGTTCAGGTTGCCGATCGTATCGGCAAGGAAGATCGAGCCGGAGAAGCGGAGCATCTCCCGATCGAAATGAAAGGGACGCTCGAACCATCGGGAAAAGGGAACGAAACGTACCCCGACGAGCAATGTGTAGCCGAAAACGCACCCCATCATCAAGAGGTGCGCCAGACAGAGCCCCACGAGGCCGAGATCGAAAAGACGAAAGAGGAGGAGAAATCCGATGAGGAGGAAGGGCTCCAGCAACCCCCGCACATGGAGCTGGTACTTCATGATCTTGTGCCCCATCGTCATGAAGACGATGAGCCACCCTGTCGTCTGGAAGAAGACCGTTGCCGACATGATCCGAAGGGGGAAGGAGAGTGCGGGATTGCCAAGGAGATTCGTCAAGGGGCGCGCCAGCAGGAAGAGGAGGAGGGAGAGGAGGAAGCTGACGCTCCCCGCGCAGACCACGGCGGTCCGCACACTCGTGAGGTACCCGCGATCGTCCCCACGCGAGGCGTGATGGGAGACGAAGCGCACGAGCCCCTTGTCGAGTCCAAGAAACGCCGCCTTGGCCAGGATGTCGATGTAGGTCCAGGTCAGGAAGTAGAGCCCGAAGGTCTCGGCACCGTAGAGGCGGGCGGCGAGGAAGTAGAAGAGGGGGCGGCCGAGCTTGGCCACGAGGGTGAGGAGGTTGACCCCCGCCCCCCGGGCGATGGCGGCCGCATCGGTGCGCGCCTTCCCCCCGCCGGAAACAAGCGTCTCCCCCCGGATGAT
>CAZTSL010000210.1:0-4789 GCA_964616915.1 uncultured bacterium | reverse complement strand
CGCGAGGCCCTCGAGATCGCCCTTGGCGCCAGATCCCCCGACCTTTCCCTTCCCGTCGGGAAGATCTCCGTCACCGGCGCCTTCGCCGACCTCCTCGAGAGACTCCGCGGGGAGGCTTCCCTGCAACCGCTCCCTCCCCCCAAGGGCTTCCGGGGGACCCTGCGCCCCTATCAGGAACGGGGCTATGCCTGGCTCGACTTCCTGGCCCGCTTCGGTCTTGGCGCCTGTCTCGCCGACGACATGGGGTTGGGAAAGACCGTGCAGACGTTGGCCTTCCTCCAACGAAAGCGGGAGGAGGGAGAAACGCGTCCCGTCCTCCTCATCTGCCCCACCTCCGTCGTGAACAACTGGCGAAAGGAGGCACAGCGCTTCACCCCCGGACTCTCCCTCCTCGTTCATCACGGGATCCAGCGCAAGAAAGCGGATGCCTTCATCGAGGAGGCGCGCAAGCATGCGATCGTCGTGTCGAGTTACAACCTGCTGCAACGCGACATCGCGTTTCTCGGAAAAATCGAATGGGCGGGCGTGATCCTCGACGAGGCCCAGAACGTCAAGAACCCGGAGACGAAGCAATCGAAGGCGGCGCGGTCGCTGAAGGCCGATTTCAAGATCGCGCTGACCGGGACACCGGTGGAGAACAACGTGGGGGACCTCTGGGCGATCATGGCATTCCTCAACCCCGGCTTTCTCGGGAGCGAGGCTTCCTTCCGGCGCAGGTTCTTCCTGCCGATCCAGCGGGAGGGCGACCTGGAGGCCGCCGAGCGCCTCCGCGCGATCACCGGCCCCTTCATCCTGCGGCGCCTCAAGACGGACCGCACGATCATCGCCGACCTCCCCGAAAAACAGGAGATGAAGGTCTATTGCTCCCTCACGAAGGAGCAGGCCTCCCTCTACACCGCCGTCGTCCGGGATACGGC
Organism: uncultured bacterium; assembly: GCA_964616915.1. Classification (GTDB taxonomy): domain Bacteria; phylum Myxococcota_A; class CAZTSL01; order CAZTSL01; family CAZTSL01; genus CAZTSL01. The sequence continues at coordinate 3,872 of CAZTSL010000210.1, read as the reverse complement.
CGGGCAACTCGAAGAGGAAGGAGGGATCAAGCGCAAGGGGATCATCCTTGCCACGCTTCTGAAGCTCAAGCAGGTCTGCAACCATCCCGCCCAGTTCCTTCACGACGGCTCGAGCATTCCAGAGCGGTCGGGGAAACTCGCCCGCCTCACCGAGATGCTCGAAGAGGTTCTCTCCGTGGGGGAGCGCTCCCTCATCTTCACCCAGTTCGCCGAGATGGGGGAGATCCTCAAGAAGCACCTCCAGGAGACCTTTGGCTACGAGGCGCTCTTCCTCCACGGAGGCGTGCCGAAACGACACCGCGACACACTCGTGGAGCGCTTCCAGCAGGAGAAGGGGGGGCCCCCCTTCTTCATCCTCTCCCTCAAGGCGGGGGGCACCGGGCTCAACCTCACCCGGGCCAGCCACGTCTTCCACTTCGACCGGTGGTGGAACCCCGCCGTGGAGAATCAGGCCACCGACCGTGCCTTCCGGATCGGACAGAAAAAAAACGTCCAGGTCCACAAGTTCATCTGCGCGGGAACCCTCGAGGAACGCATCGATCGAATGATCGAACGAAAACTCGAAATCGCAAAGAACGTCGTCGGAACGGGAGAGGGGTGGATCACCGAACTCTCGAACCGGGAACTGCTCGAACTCTTCCAACTGCGCCGTGACGCGATCGGAGAATGAGATGGCCAGACGTCGCCGGAACCGCTATCGGTATGAATGGATCTATCCCTCGACGAGCCCGCGGAGGGTACGGGGGGGAATCAAGGCCCAGTCGAAGCGGGGCAGCTTCGGAAAGAACTGGTGGGCGAAACGCTGGATCGAGGCCCTCGAACGTTTCTCGAACGCCAGTCGTCTCAGCCGGGGGCGCTCCTATGCCCGCCGGGGCCAGGTGATCGGGATCGAGATCGAACGTGGGGTGGTGAACGCCACCGTCCAGGGATCGCGCGCCACCCCCTACAGCGTCGAGATCGTGGTCGAAACGCTCGACGAGGAGGCCGCGGAACGGCTGGCCGATGTCCTTCGCCGGAAGACCGGTCTCACCGGCCGCCTCCTTGCCGGAGAGATGCCTGCCGAGATCGAAGAGGTGTTCCAGGAGGCGGGACTCTCCCTCTTTCCCCAGCGGAGCGCGGACATCGAAACGGTCTGTTCCTGCCCCGACTGGGCCAACCCTTGCAAGCACATCGCTGCCGTCTTCTACCTGATCGGAGAGGCGTTCGACCACGATCCCTTTCTCATGCTGAAGTTACGCGGGATCGATCCCGAGCGGTTCCGTGCGTTGCTCGGCGAGGGAGCGCCGATCGAGGGGGAAGCAGCCGACGAAGTCTTTCCGCCGCAGCCCCTTCCCGAGGATCCTGGAGATTTCTGGGGGGAAGCGCCGGCATTCCACATCCCGATCACCCTCCCCCCCGTCGATGCGGCGCTGCCCAAACGGCTGGGCACCTTCCCCTTCTGGCGCGGGACGGAGGACTTCCTCGAAACGCTCGAGACGGTCTACCGCGCCGCCTCCACGCGATGCCTCGAGATCGTGGATGCCCCACAGGAGACGAAGGGGAAGGGGAAGCGAGCCTCCCGCCGGAACGCTTCCCTCTCGGACGAGTGACCGGCCTGAAGCCGGCGACTCCGCAGCGCATTTCCCCATCCTTCTTCCCTTGCGCTCCTTCGCGTCTCAAAGTATCCCACGCCCCCCGGTTCCGTCCCCTTCCTGGGTATCCCTCGTGCCCTCAAAGCGTCCTTCCCTCTGGAATCGTGCGCCTCTCCGCGCAGAGTCCCTTACCCTTTTCGCGGAAAATGCCGAAGAGAAAGGAAAGGAGACGTTGAACGCCAGGAGACAGCCAACGAGACGGATCGAACGATGTCATACCAGAATCGGATTTCCACGAAGAGAAACGAGATGGAAGGGAAAGGGACAGAAGGGGGCGTCCCCCGTGTGATCGCCGTCAGTAGCGGAAAGGGGGGGGTCGGAAAGACGAACATCGTGGTCAATCTGGCCCTGGCGCTCAGCCGGATGGGCAGGAAGGTCATGGTCCTCGACGCCGACCTCGGGATGGGCAACGTTCCGCACCTTCTGGGCCTGCAACCGGTCTGGGACCTCTCCCACCTCCTCGAGGGTTCCCGGACGATCGAGGAAGTCGTCCTCGATGGGCCCTTCAAGATCCTTCCGGCTGCGAGCAGCACCCCCGGCCTGACAAATCTCTCCGCGGACCAGAAGATCCAGCTCCTCGAAAAGATCGGCCGATACCGGGAACCGATCGACTATCTCCTCATCGATACCGCAGCCGGCCTCGACGACACGGTCGTCTATTTCAACATCGCGGCGCACGAACGGGTGATCGTGACCTCGCCGGAGCCCACCGCCTTTTTCAAGGCTTACGAGATGATGCGTTTCCTGATGCAGACGCACCGGGAGACGACCTTCCGGCTCCTCGTCAACCAGGCGGCCACCTTGCGGGAGGGGCTTGAAGTCTATGCCCGCATCGCGGAGTTGAGTGATCGTACGCTGGGCCTCTCGCTCGATTACCTCGGATGTATCCTGAGCGACGAACGGGTGCCCCAGGCGGTTCGGCGCCAGCGCGCTGTGATCGAGTCTTTCCCCGACTCTACCTTTGCCGATTGCATCCGCGTCGTAGCCCATCGGCTCCTCGAGCCTGCTCCTCCCCGGCTCAAGGGGAACATCCAGTTCTTCTGGGAGCGGCTCCTCGAAAGTTCCGTGTTTTCCCTCCATCCTGCCCGTTGAGGTCTTCCCTCCCCTCCGATCTCGCAGCTCCCCCCTCCTTTCGTTCCGCGGATCTCGAACAGTCGATCGCGTGAATGCTCCCATCGGTTACTGCGATGGCCGGGTGAAGCGCGATGAGGCCTGCCTGTCCGTTGCATCTGCTTGCGCGCAGCGCACAGGCAAGCGCAGGCAAACGGGGACCGGTGGCGGCAAGCAATGGGGATATGCTCATCAACCCAACGGCCAGGGAAACGGATCGTAGGAGCTACGGGGGGGGACGAATGCGGTGTGCGTGGCCGGAACCGTAGGGGGAAGGGGACACACGCCGTGCCCCCTCTGTCTCGTTACGGTTGGAGCATCGAGGTCGTTTTGGGGACCGGTGTTACCTCGACGGGTCTGACGGGGCGGGTACGCCGTTCCACGAGTTTCTTCCAGCTCTTGCGGTCTTTGAGTTTCTTGCCGAAGCGGGGGATGCCGTCGGCGTTCGGGTAGAGTTCGAGTTCCTCGAGGACCTGGTCCCCCTCCACGCTGCGGGGAGCCGTGCCGAGCCCGAAGGGGAGACCCTTCTCCCGGAGATGGTCGGCCATCTCGATCTCCCAGGCGGCTTTCTCCTCTGGAATCGTTGCCTTCCGCTTCATGCCGAAGAGGTGATCCCCTTCGAGGTCCGTCTCGGCGGGATGGAGTTCGTCTCCTGCACGGAGCACGCTCACCCGCCACATGAAGCGGGTATTCGGATGGCCGTCGATCGACTGGACGGTGAAGGAGACCGGGGTCCGTTCCGACACGAAGAGATGGTGCGGATCGAGCGGCGTCACCTGGACGACGGGGAGTGCGGCCTCGCTCGCCCACAGCTTCATCGTGGGCGAGAGTTCGATCGTCACCTTGCCGTCGATCAGTTGGGCTTCTCCCCAGTCCTCGACGGTGACCTTCGGGGCCTGAACCGCGGCGATCCGGCTCACCCGCAGTTCGGTCTCACCCGGTTTGCCCGGCTTGGGCACCTCATAGATCTTCGTCGAGTAGAAGTAGTCCGCATCGACCTGCCACCACGGCCGGCTGAGTGCCCCGAGCGTTCCCACGGAGGCCGACTTCGGCAGGAAATCGCTTTCGTCGCCGAGGAGGTAACCCCGTTTCGCGTCGAGTTTCGTATCGATGTAGTCGCGAAGTTCCTGG
>CAZTSL010000209.1:0-4862 GCA_964616915.1 uncultured bacterium | reverse complement strand
CGTGGCCAGGACGATCGAGAGGGAAGTGGCAAAGATTCCACCCAGGATGACTCGTTTGCTCTTCATCGCTGACTCCTTGTCGTATCGGTGAACACGCGGTTTTCGCCCCGCGCCGCCGACAGGGGGAAGCGCGGGGTGCGTGTCGCTCTTTCCGGATGAACGATCGAGAGGGAAGGACGTTGCGTCTTCCCCCTTCACGATGGAGGTGCCGGTCGTGCGGTCGGCGTGCCTCTTCGATTCATGCGCCACGTTGAACGTTGCTGCTCCCTTCACAGGGGCGGGTTCGATCGGGGAGATCGCTTCGAGTCCCCGATCGCGTTCGTTCGTGGCTGCCGTCCAGGATAGACTGCAAAGGGGATGCCACGCACCTCGGAGCCGGGGAAACCAGAGCGGGTCATTTCGCTAACATCCTATCGTACAAAGAGATTTTCATCTGAAGGCTCCGACTTCCCCGGTTCCGGAAGGGAACGAAACCCACGGGAAGGAAGAAAGCGTAGGGAAAGAATGAAACGATTGCTTCATCCCCGGCAATCTCCGGAACATCGGGGAGGATCGACCGGTGAAAGGCGGAAGGAGAGGGAGAGGGGGTCGAAAAAAAGCGTGATTCCAAGGGGTTCTTCGGGATGAACCGCTCGTTTCATCCGCAAGGCTTCAGCACCGCGACACCCCGTCACTCGGACGATGTGGCGGGAGGAGAGCTTGCCGTCATGCCTGATCTTGTGGTAAACCTGACGAAGGAACCCGATCCACAGTCGAACGAGGAAAGGACGTGAGGCCATGATCGAGTACAAGGACTTGACGGGTGCGGTGGGTTGCAACTGGTACGAGGTCGATCCGAATCTCCAGTTCCTCATGGATCGCCTCCTGGAGCAGGGAGACCGGGAATTCGCCGAGACGTGGCTGAAACGATGGGGGGCGCTGTGCGGAGGTCCGATCGCGGAGCGGGCAGAGCGTACCGACCGTCATCCCCCCATCCTCGAACGCTACGACCGCTGGGGGGAGGAGATCGATCGGGTCGAACACGATCCCGCCGCGATCGCGACGAAACGGGACCTCTGGAACGCCGGCTTCAACGGTCTTCCCTACAGCGAGGTCGCAAAGGAGCGAGGGCGTCCCGTTCCCGCGCCGCTCATGACCGCCTTCTCCTACCTCCTGGCCCAGGCCGAGACCGGGATGCTCTGCGCCGTGGGGATGACGCCGGCGGTGGCCCACCTGATCGAACGGCATGGGAGCGAGGAACTCAAAGCGCGTTTCCTTCCCCACCTGCGCGCGATGAACTTCGAGGATGCCTGGGACGGCTCGATGTTCCTCACCGAGAAGACCGGAGGCTCCGATCTTGGGACGGTTTCGACCGTGGCGCGGCCGAATGGAGACCATTGGCTTCTCGAGGGAACGAAGTGGTTCTGCTCCAACGTCGATGGGATGGTGATCGCCACCCTCGCGCGCCCGGAGGGGGGCAAGCCGGGGATCAAAGGGGTCGCGGCCTTCATCGTCCCCAGGTTCCGCAGCGACGGCACCCGCAACGGCCTGCGGATCCGTCGGATCAAGGAGAAACTCGGCACCCGCGCCGTTCCGACCGCGGAGGTCGATTTCGTCGATGCCGAAGCCTACCTCCTGGGAGACGACCCCTTCGACGGCAAAGGGATCAACCGCGCCATGGAGATGGTGAACATCTCCCGGGCCGGTGTGGGGGTGATGGGGGCCGGGATCGCACGCCGCTCCTTCCTCGAAGCCGCGATCTTCGCCGCCAACCGCGAAGCCTTCGGCCGCACCCTCACCGACTGGCCCATCCTGCGCAAGGATCTCCTCGCCATCCAGCTCGCGAGTGAGAGCGCAGCCGCCCTCATCTTCGAGGTCGCCCGGTTGACGCACCTCCACGACCACCTCGGCGACGAGGAGGCTGGGCGGCTGCTGCGGATCCTCACCCCCCTCGTCAAACTGCGCGCTACCCGGCAGGGCCTCACCGCGGCCTCCGCCGCCCTCGAGGTCCTCGGCGGCAACGGCTACATCGAGAACTGGCCCATGGCGCGGCAACTGCGTGACGCCCAGTGCCATACGATCTGGGAGGGGACGGACAACATCATGGTCCTCGACATCTTCCGCGCGATGGCCAAGGAGAACGCGCATACCGCCCTTTTCGCACGGATGGAACAGGCGATCGAGGCGACCTCCCACCCCGTGCTGCGCAAGACCTGGCGCACCGTCCAGCAGGCCTTCCACGAATTCCGGGAGGTCTTCACCGAACTCTCCAGGAGAGCACCCCAGGAGCTTGCCGGCAAACAGAAGGTGGTGGCCAACGATCTCGCCGATCTCCTCCAGGCCGCGCTCCTCCTCGAGGAGGCCACATTCGAGCTGACCCGGAAGAACTCCGCACGCAAGGGCGCGCTTGCCGCGATCTTCGTCCAGAGCCGTCTCGAGCCACGGTCCTACCGGAACCTCCTCGACTCCGACGCCCTCCCCCTCGAACTCTTCGATCCGATCTTCCGTTACGGTCCGATCGACCCCGAGCGGCTCAAGACGTATCTCTGAGGAACGCCTGCTCGACGTCGCGGGCGAGTTTTTCGGCGATGCGGTCTTCGAGCGTAAAGATGTCGGCGATCGCTCCGTCCACTACGGCGTCACCGATCACCCGTCCCTTTCCCGCATCGATGAGCTGAGCGGTGATGCGAATCCGTTCCCCGAAGGTCTGGAAATTGCCTGCCACGATCCAGTCGATCCCGAGCCGTTTTCGACGGACCGCCATGACGATCCGGTCGAGCACGCGGGAGTCCCCCTCGCCGGGGAGACGCCGGGTGAGACCGAGCACGCGCTCGCGGGCCACCATCCGGACCCGGGGCAAATCGCTCAGCCGCGTGGAGACCGTGTCGGCGATCCCCTGCGAGAGCCAGGCGTAGCTGAGGTCGTGGGTCAGGTTCTCGAAGTCGATCACCGCGATCACCCGGTGATCCTTCGGGAGCCACCCCGGGAAGAAGAGCCAGCCGGGACGCCACTCCACGCCCGAGAAGTAGAGCCCCCCAAGGAAGAGGAGGAAGAGGAGCCCCCCCCCAGCCAGGAGCCTCACGACGGTTCTCCTTCGCCCCCTCCGCAAGAAGGGCCGCCTCGTGCGGGAGGTATCGAGATGCTCGAGGTCGGTGAGGAGCATCCGGGCATCGGCATAGCGGTCCTTCGGATCCTTCTCCATGCAGCGCAGGATGATCCGCTCGAGATCGGGGGGAATCTTCGGGTTGAGCTTGCGCGGCGGGATCGGAAGCGCCTGCACGTGCTTGAACGCCGTGGCCAAGGGCGTCGATCCCTTGAAGGGGAGACGACCGGTGAACATCTCGTAGAGGATGACGCCGAGCGAGTAGAGGTCGGAGCGGCCGTCCATCGCCTCCCCCTCGACCTGCTCCGGAGACATGTACGCAGGGGTCCCCACTACGATCCCGTCGGTCGTGATGCTCAGTTCGTCGTTCTTCATCGAGCGGGCCAGCCCGAAGTCGAGAACGTAGACCCGTCCCTCCCGGTCGATCATGATGTTCGGAGGTTTGAGGTCGCGGTGGATCACCCCCCCCTCGTGCGCTGCGATGAGCGCCTGACAGATCTGCCGGGCGATGCGCACCCCCTCGACGATCGGAAAGGTCTTCTTTCGGTCGAGGCGTTGCCCGAGATCCTCCCCCTCGATGTAGGACATCGTGATGAAGTCGAAGCCGTCCGCGGTGGCGATGTCGTGGATCCGGGCGATGTTGGGGTGGGTGAGCTTGCGGGCGAGCTTGATCTCGTTCCGGAACCGGACGAGGAGATCCCTGCGCTCCTTGAGGTCGGGACGGATCACCTTGAGGACGACGACCTCCTCGACAGTGCGGTCCCACGCCTTGTAGAGTTTCCCCATTCCCCCTTCCGCGATCTCCGCCTCGATTTCGTAGCGGCCGGCAAGGACCATCCCCGGTTTCAACCCTTCACTGCGCCGGGCATCGACCTCGGAGGATGCGAGGGAATAACGTTCGACGGGGGTGATCTGGGCATCCTCGTAGAGTTCGTCGGTCGATTCCCGCTGGCGCTCGGACCCCGAAAGGGGAGCGCCGCACGCCTCGCAGAGATCCGCGTCGCGCCGGTTGATCGACCGGCAGGCGGGGCACGCCACGTTTTTTCTCCCTGCGGATTCCATTCCCTGCGCGTCCATTCCGGCCGTGGGGAAGCGTCTCTCTCCCGCTCCGTGCTGGAGGCTCGAAGATCTCCCCCTTCGTCATGCGGCGCCCTCGCTCCCCCGGCGCACAGGGACGTTCCTGTCCGGAAGCCGAAGGGGCATCTCCGTCGCTCGTCGGCACCGCCCAGGCTTCCATCATACCACAGGGAGGCCGTCCCTCCGAACGGCAGGCGCCTCAGGGATGTCTCTCGATCTCCAGGATTCCCTCCGGACAGGACACGCCCGTCCCCCCGAGTCCGCAGTACCCCTCCGGATGCTTCGCGAGGTACTGCTGGTGGTACGCCTCGGCGTAGTAGAAGGGACCGGCGGCACGGATCTCGGTCGTGATCGCCCCGTACCCCGCCGCTTCGAGACGCATCTCGTAGGCGCTGCGGGAAGCCTCGGCCCAACGACGCTGGGCTTCGGAAAAGGTGTAGATCGCGGAGCGGTATTGCGTGCCGATGTCGTTGCCCTGTCGCATCCCTTGGGTGGGGTCGTGATTTTCCCAAAAAATCCGGAGGAGTTCCCCATAGGGGACCCGCGCCGGATCGAAGACGACGAGGACGACCTCGCAGTGGCCAGTTTTTCCGGAACAAACCTCCTCGTAGGTGGGATGGGGCGTGAAACCGCCTGCGTAGCCCACGGCGGTCGTGAAGACCCCCGCCACCCCCCAGAACTTCCGCTCGGCCCCCCAGAAGCA
>CAZTSL010000208.1:0-4935 GCA_964616915.1 uncultured bacterium | reverse complement strand
TCGAAGGCATGGGGATCGGGCGCATTCTTGAGGCTCATGCTCCCCTGCATCTGGGAGACGGAATCGTACTCCTTCTCGGTCATCCAGTTGCGCATCTCCGTCTCGATGCGGGAGATCGCCTCGATCCCCTCCTTGAGGAGGACGGAGCAGAGCATCGTCACGTTGGCACCGGCCATGAGCATCTTGAGCGCGTCGGTTCCATCGTAGATCCCTCCGGTCGCCGCGAAATCGAGGGGAACACGCCCGTGGAGGATCGCGATCCAGCGAAGCGGCAGGCGGAAGGTCTGGGGGGAACTGAGGAGCACGTTCGTGTGGACCTCGAGCGTGTCGAGGTCGAAATCGGGCTGATAGAAACGGTTGAAGAGGACGAGGCCGTTGGCACCGGCGCCGTGGAGCTTCTTCGCCATGTTCGCAAGGTTCGTGAAGTAGGGGGCCACCTTGACGGCCAGGGGGATCGAGACCGCCTGTCGCACGTCGCGCACGACGGCCTCGTAGCGGGCCTCGAGTTCGCTCCCCGGGATCTCGGGATCGGTGGGGATGTCGTAGATGTTCAGCTCGATGGCGTCGGCCCCGGCCGATTCCATCCCCTTTGCGTACTCGGTCCACCCCCCGGGCGTGCTGCCGTTGAGGCTTGCGATGACGGGGATCGAGACCGCCTCCTTCGCCTTCCGGATATGCTCGAGGTACTCCTCCGGACCGAGGCGGTAGTCCTCCGGTTCGGGGAAGAAGGAGAGCGCCTCGGCGAAGCTGTCGGTCGCATGGGTCGTGTGGTGGTGGATCTCGAAGCGGTCATGCCGGATCTGCTCCTCGAAGAGGGAGTAGAGCACGACCCCGCTCGCCCCGGCGTCTTCCATCCGTTTGATGCCATCGATCTCCGCGGAGAGGGGGGAGGCCGACGGGAGAAGGGGGGTGCGAAGTTTCATACCGAGATAGGTCGTGGAGAGGTCCATCGTTTCCTTCCTTATGCGATGGGCGTCTCGGAAACGCTCCTGGGAGGGAGAGATTTTCCGGGACGCCCTTCCAGAGCCTGGGGATCGTTCATTCCCCTTCCTTCCGGCAGGCGGCCAGGTGTTCGTAGAGGGCCCGCCGGACCTTGACATCCTTCTTCACGTTCTGGAAGAGGACCTTGGCCCGGCCGGGATCACTCTTGGTGAGCATCTTGAAGCGGTTTTCCATCATCAGGTATTTCTCGACCGGGAGCTTGGGAGGCCGGGCATCGAGTTGAAGGGCGGGCTCCCCCTTTTCGAGGCGCCGGGGATCGAAGCGGAAAATCGGCCACTGCCCGGAATCGACGGCGGCCTTCTGATTCTTCATCGCGGTCTGCATCGTGATCCCGTGGGCGATGCAGTGGGAGTAGGCGATGATGAGGGAGGGACCGTCGTACGACTCGGCTTCGAGGAAGGCGCGCAACGTCTGTTCGTCCTTGGCGCCCATGGCGACGCGGGCGACATAGACGTTGCCGTAGCTCATCGCCATCAGGGCCAGATCCTTCTTCCCCTGTCCCTTCCCCTTGGCCGCGAACTTCGCGACCGCGGCGCGGGGCGTGGCCTTCGACATCTGCCCGCCGGTGTTGGAATAGACCTCGGTGTCGAGCACGAGGATGTTGACGTTGCGGCCGGAGGCAAGGACGTGGTCGAGGCCGCCGTAGCCGATGTCGTAGGCCCATCCGTCACCGCCGATGATCCAGACGCTCTTCTTGACGAAGTCGTCTGCGATCGGAAGGAGGCGGCGGGCCGCCGGTGTGTCGAGTCTGGCGAGTTTCTCCTTGAGCTGGGCGACCCGCAGGCGCTGCTCGTAGATGTCGGCCTCGTCGTTCTGTTCGGCCGTGATGATCCGGTAGGCGAAGTCCCGGCCGACCTCGTCGGCGATTTCACCGAGAAGGCGCGTGGCCAGGGAGATCCGCTTGTCGAGAGCGAGCCGGAAGCCGAGGCCGAATTCGGCGTTGTCCTCGAAGAGGGAGTTCGACCAGGCAGGCCCGCGTCCCTCGGCATTCTTCGTCCATGGGGTCGTGGGAAGATTCCCGCCGTAGATCGAGGAACACCCCGTGGCGTTGGCCACGAGCGCGCGGTCCCCGAAGAGCTGGGTCATCAGCTTGATATAGGGCGTCTCCCCGCAGCCGGCACAGGCGCCCGAGAACTCGAAGAGGGGCTCCTGGAGTTGCTGGAACTTGATCTGGGAGGTCTTGATCTCCCGGCGATCGACCTCGGGGAGGGAGAGGAAGAAGTTCCAGTTCTCCCGTTCCGCCGCCCGCAGCGGAGGTTGCGGCGCCATGTTGAGGGCCTTGAGCCGCGCCTCCGACTTGTTGCGCGCAGGACAGACATCGGCGCAGATCGCGCACCCCGTGCAGTCCTCCGGCGCGACCTGGATCGTGTATTTGAGCCCCTGCCATGCCTTTTCCCGCGGATCGCGCCATTTGAAGGTGGGGGGTGCGCTTTCCAGGTGCTTGGGGTCGTAGACCTTGATCCGGATCACGGCGTGGGGACAGACCATGGCGCACTTTCCGCACTCGATGCAGACATCGGGGTCCCACACCGGGATCTCCTGGGCCAGGTTGCGTTTCTCCCACTTCGCGGTGCCCACGGGGTAGGTGCCGTCGGGAGGGAAGAGGCTGACGGGCAAGCGGTCGCCCCGCCCCGCGATGATCTCCCCCTCGACCTTGCGGACGAATTCCGGTGCCTCTTCCGGGACGGGGGGAGGCAGTTCGAAGTCCCCCACGACCCGATCGGGGAGCGGCACCTCGTGGAGGGCCGATAGGGCATGATCGACGGCGGCAAGGTTCATCCGGACGATCTCCTCCCCCTTCTTCTCGTAGGTCTCCCGGATCGCCCGGCGGATCTCCTCGAGGGCCTTCTCCCGGGGGAGGATTCCGGAGACGGCGAAGAAACAGGTCTGCATCACCGTGTTGATCCGTCCCCCCATCCCCGCCTCCCGGGCGACGCGGTGCGCGTCGATCACGTAGAAGCGAACCTTGCGCTCCAGCATGATCTCCTGGAAAGAGCGGGGAAGGTGCTCCCAGACCTCCTCGGGAGGGTAGGGGGTGTTGAGGAGGAAGGTTCCTCCCGGCACGATCGCATCGAGCATCGCGTAGCGCTCGAGGAAGACGGGCTGGTGGCAGGCCACGAAGTTCGCCCGGGAGATGAGATAGGTCGAGCGGATCCGCCGCGGCCCGAAACGAAGATGAGAGACCGTCACCGCACCCGCCTTGCGGGAGTCATAGACGAAATACCCCTGCGCGAAGTTCTCCGTGTTCTCCCCGATGATCTTGATCGAGTTCTTGTTCGCCCCCACCGTGCCGTCGGAGCCAAGACCGTAGAACATCGCACGCACGACGTCCTCCGGCTCGATCGAGAAGGCAGGATCGTAGGGGAGACTCGTGTGGGAGAGATCGTCGTGGATGCCGATCGTGAAGTGACGCTTGGGGTTTTCTTCCCCGAGATGGTCGAAGATCCCCTTGATCATCGCCGGGGTGAACTCCTTGGATGAGAGCCCGTAGCGCCCCCCGATCACCGTGGGAAGCGTCTTGCGGGCGCCGGTGGCATACGCCTCGCAGAGCGCGGTCACGCAGTCCTGGTAGAGGGGTTCCCCCGCACTCCCCGGCTCCTTGGTCCGATCGAGCGCCGCGATCGCCCGAACCGACGGGGGGAGCGCCGCCACGAACCGTTCCGCGGCAAAGGGACGGAAGAGCCGGACCTTGAGGACACCGACCCGTTCCCCCCGCGCATTGAGCGCATCGACCGTCTCATGGACCGCCTCCGCACCCGAGCCCATGATCACGATCACCCGCTCCGCTCCGGGATCCCCGTGATACTCGAAGATCTGGTACGCCCGACCCACGATCCCGGCGAAACGCTCCATCGTCTCCTGCACGATCTCGGGGCATGCCGCGTAGAAGGGGTTGACCGTCTCGCGTGCCTGGAAGAAGACATCGGGATTCTGCGCAGTTCCCCGGATCACAGGATGTTCCGGCGTGAGCGCCCGCGCCCGGTGCGCCTCGATCCAGGCGTCGTCGATCATCGCCCGCAACGCATCGTCGTCGAGGATCTCGATCTTGCTCACCTCGTGGGAAGTCCGGAAACCATCGAAGAAATGAAGGAAGGGGATCCGGGAGCGCAAAGAAGCCGCCTGGGCGATCAGCGCGAAATCGTGCGCCTCCTGGACGGAATTCGAGGCGAGCATCGCAAACCCCGTAGCCCGCGCCGCCATCACGTCGCTGTGATCCCCGAAGATCGAAAGCGCCTGCGCCGCGATCGAGCGCGCCGCGATGTGGAAGACCGTCGGGGTCAACTCCCCCGCGATCTTGTACATGTTCGGAATCATGAGGAGCAACCCCTGGGAGGCCGTGAAGGTCGTGGTGAGCGCCCCGGCTTGCAGCGAGCCATGCACCGCTCCCGCCGCGCCCCCTTCACTCTGCATCTCCACGACGTGCGGCACGCTCCCCCAGATGTTCTTCCGTTCCTGCGCGGCCCACAGGTCGGAGAACTCCCCCATCGGAGAGGCGGGAGTGATCGGGTAGATCGCGATCACCTCGTTCGTTCGGTACGCCGTCGAAGCCACCGCCTCGTTGCCATCGATCGTCTTGAATCTTCCCATATTTCAACTCCTGGTGTTGAAGATGAACCGCGAAGAGAACTGCAAGCGATGTACCGTCTCCTGCCAAGGATTCGATCGGAGGCGTTTCTTTCCAGGATGTCGAAATTCCCTGGCATTGCAGGGACTTCGTTCGCCGTGATCCTTCGCATTCCCTCCGACATCTCCAGCCTTCCTTTCCATGCCCTCCGGCGTTGCGTGGAATCACACACGCCCTGTTCCTTATCACGCGATCCTCTCCGCCGGGTCGTTCGGGAAGAAGCCAGACGCCTATCGATTCCTCCACGAGATTTTTTTCCCCGCTTCTGTCCCGCTGCGCCTTTTTTCGAGCATAAGGGAGTGAGAGGC
>CAZTSL010000207.1:0-4946 GCA_964616915.1 uncultured bacterium | reverse complement strand
GCTCATCGGTCCGAGTCCTGGTTCCCTGTCATCCCTTCCTCTCTGGCGTCTCCACCTGGACTTCCCCATGGCTTCCGGTGAGGGTGACCCGTTCCGCCTCCGTGAGCAGTTCTTCGGGGTTCTCGAAGAAGGTGTGGATCTCCCGGGAGAGCTTCCCGGCATGGAAGCCATCGATCACGCGGTGATCGAAGGTGCCGCACATCCGAAGGACCGGCCGCACGACGACACGATCCCCCTCCACCCACGGGCGGTCCTTGATCTCCGACATCACCACGATCAAGGGACAACGGGCCACGGAGGGGAAGGGGGCCCACCCCATCTCCACCCCGAACATCCCGACGTTCGTGATCATCATGCTCCCGAAGGGATCGAGCGGCATGCCGCCCTTCGAAAGATCGATGTGGAGTTCGTTGACGAGGAAGGAGGAGATCCTCAGCAGGGGCCACAGAAGCCATCCTGGAAGCCGCTTGAAGAGGTTGCGGCTCTTGGCGTATCGTTTGTCCTGCCCCGAACGGATGCTGCGGGCATCCTTCTGCAACGCCTCCCCGATCTCTTTGAGCGTCATCTCATCGACCCGCTCGAGTTTCGAGCCGGAGAGGTCCTGCCCCCCGTCACTGGCCACCTGCACGAAGATATCGACGCTCTTTCGCAACAGGATCCGCCCCCAGTGGACCTTGGCGTTCGTCTCGGGGTGCCTGCGCAACGCAAGCGCAAACGCCTTGATGACGAAGTGCGTGATCGTCAGCTTCACCCCGTATACCTCCCGGTATCTCTCCATCAGACGCCGGGCCTTCGTGATATCGACGTCGAGCGAGCCGAAGATCAGCGGTTCCTTGGGGCGTGGCCACATCACCGCGGCCATCTTGCGGAACGGACTCGGGTTCTCCAACGGAACGAAACCGGCCATGACACCTCCTTACCGGTGAGCAGCATGTGAATTTCACGGACCATGACGAACAGGCTGTGCGTTCCCCAACCATAACAGAATGGGGCGGGAATCTCAATCGTCCCTCCCCCCTTTCCGCTTGCAACGCCGTATTCGATCCGCTACCTTGTTCCCCATGGAGGTGCGAACGATCTACGACGACTGGTGGGTGACGATCACCACCTGGGCCATCGGCATCAAGGGATACGCCCCCTTCCGTCCCCTGTTCGTCATCCCCTTCTCCCGCCTCCGGGGGATCGAGGTGGTCCCCCTCTCCCGGTGGCAACGCTGGCAGCTCTACGGCACCCATGACGGGCGGATCTGGTGGACGCCCGACCGGCGACGCTTCCGGAAGGAACGGGGCATCCTCCTCGATGTGGCGGGGCGACGGATGCGCATCGGCATCACGCCGGCGCGACCCGAGCGGGTGGCGGAAATCGTACGCCGGGAGATGGAGCGGAACCGATGAACGCGGGGAACACACGCTCCGCTCGCCTCCGCGGGCCCTGGCTCCTCCTCGTCCTCCTCGTCCTTCTGGCCCATGGCAATACGCTGAGGAACGGTTTCGTGTACGACGATCACGAGGTCGTCGAACATGAGGTGCTCGGGCAGGGAGATCCCTCCCCACTCCGGATCGGGGGGCGGCCGATGCGGCACCTCACCCTGCTGCTCGATGCCCGGTTGTGGGGGAGGGATCCGGCCGGTTATCACCTCACGAATCTCCTCCTCCATCTCGCGGCCTCTCTGCTCCTGTTGCGTCTGGTCCAGGAGCTTACCGGGAATCTTCGCGTTGCCACGGTATGCGCTGTGATCTTTGCGGTCCATCCGGTGCAGACGGAAGCCGTGGCCGTGGTCTCGAATCGTAAAGAGATGCTGGTCGCGCTCTTCGTCTTCCTCTCCCTTCTGGCCTACCACCGGGGCACGATGGGAGGGTGGTGGGGGTATCCCGTTGCGCTCGTCGCCTTTTTTCTGGCGTTCCTCTCCAAGGAGACGGCGATCGTGCTCCCTGCGATCCTTCTCCTCTATCATGTCACGCTCTGCCCGGTGGGCGTGCTGCGGGCGATCCGGCGTGCCGCTTTCTTTCTCGTGCCGGTCGGTCTCATGGTCGTTTTCGGAATCGTGCGGCATCTCCTCCATGCCCGGGTGGGGTACGCCCGGCTTCCGGACGGGGAGACGATGCGGTATGCCTGGTTTCTCTACTCGATACCCCGGGTCGTCACGCACGATCTGGGGAAGGTGATCTACCCGGCGCGGCTCTGCGCGGACATCCCCTTCGATCCCGATCGGAGCTTCTGGTCGCTGCGTGTTCTGCTTCACGCCTGGATCGCGGTCGTACCGTTGGGGGTCGTGTTGCCCGCTTTCGGTCGGGTTTCCCGTCGCATCGGCCTTTCCGATGGGAGGGTGCGGGGGATCCGTTTTGCCGTGCTCTGGTTCTACCTCTGGCTCCTTCCCGTGCTCAATCTCATTCCTGGGGCCTGCTTCGTGGCGGAACGCTATCTCTACCTTCCCCTGGCCGGTTTCGCGCTTCTGGCGGCCCTCCTCTTCGACCTCGTCTTCCAGGCGTCCGCCGGTGAGAAACGCGGGGAAAGGCTCCTGGTGGTGGTGCTTCTCCTCCTGCTCGGCGGTTACACGCTGCGCTCCCATCTGCGCAACCGTGAATGGGCCACCGACGAGGAGATCTGGTTCACGACGCTCCGTCAGAACCCCCATTCCCGTCCGGCGCACGTCAACCTCGGGAACATCGCCGCCAGGAAGGGGAACTTCAAGGGGGCCCTCGACCACTACGAGGCCGCCTGGAAGGCCGGGGAGGAGAGCGCGGACCTCTTCTTCAACATGGGCCACGTCTACCGCCTGATGGGCAATACCTACATGGCACAACAGGCGTTCCTCCGGGCCGTCCGCCTGGCCCCGGAGGATGTCGAGGCGCGCTACATGCTCGGCGTGATGCAGGCCGCCCAGCGCAACCTCCCCGGCGCGGCCGCAACCTTCCGGAAACTCCTCGAACGTTCTCCCGACCATGGCGGGGCGTTACGTCAGCTCGGGCGGATCCTCCGTGCCCTCGGACGACCCGATGAAGCGATCCCCCCTCTCGAACATTACCTCCGCCTCTTCCCCACGGACCTCCAGGGGTACCACGACCTGGCGCTCGCCTGCGCCGAGGCGGGGGACCTCCAACATGCCCGCGAGACCCTGAAACGGGCCCGGAGCCTGGCCCCGGACGACCCGCGTCTGGAGCGACTCGCAGAACGCATCGAGGCGCTTTCCCCATCCCAGCGAGAAGGAACTGGAAAATGAACTTCAGACTCCTGGTCACGGTCTTCGTCACCGTCTTCATTGCCGAACTCGGCGACAAGACGCAACTGGCCACGATGCTCTTCGCCGCGGAGAAGAATGCGAGCAGACTGACGGTTTTCGCCGGTGCGGCCCTGGCCCTCATCGCCGCGAGCGCCCTCGGTGTCGCGGCGGGTGCCTTCCTCTCGAAGTTCCTCTCCGAGCGCCTCCTCACCCGGATCGCCGGAATCGGCTTCCTCCTCATCGGGCTCTGGACCCTTCTCAAGTCCTCGGGGTGAAACGCCTCCACGAACGTCGTTCCAACCGGAGGTGGCGGAGGGCCGGCAGGTGGTCGTGCGGGTGAGAGGAAAGCGCTTGTTTTGTTCGGCGCCACCGGCTATGATGGAAACATGAGGAAACTGGAGACCATGGAGCGGACGCTCATGGCCCCCCAGGGGGGCAAGGACGTTCAGGCCTCGGAAGACCACGCAAGGAGAGGAAGATGACCAGGGAAGAAATCCTCGTCGTCGGGGGGGGGATCATCGGGGCATCGATCGCGGATGCGCTCCTGGAGGAAGGACACCACGTCCTCCTCCTCGAACGGGGGGCGATCGGACGGGAAGCCTCGTGGGCCGCGGGAGGAATCCTCAACCCGATCGAACCGTGGAACTACGCGCCGCCGATGCTCTCCCTCTGCCAGGCCAGTCTGGGGATCTATCCCGATTTCGTGGGCCGGCTGGAGGCACAGAGTGGGATGGGGGTCGAACTGCGCAAAACAGGGATGATCGAACTCTTCTTCACGCCGGAGGAGGAGGCCGACGCCCTTGCGCGGCTCCCCTGGCGGGAAGCCCATGGCTTCCCCGTGGAGCGTATCGATGCCGTGCGGATCCACGAACTCGAACCCGCGGCCTCGAAAGAGGCGATCTCCGGCCTCTACGATCCGGAGATGATGCAGGTGCGAAACCCACGTCTCCTCAAGGCGCTGGCCCGCGCGATCGTGGCCCGTGGGGGGCGGATCCGCACGGGGGTGACGGTGGAGCGGCTCCTCGTGGAGGGGGAGCGGATCCTCGGCGTGGAGACGACCACGGAGCGGATCCTCGGAGAGCGGGTGATCCTTGCCGGTGGCGCCTGGACCTCCCGACTCCTCTCCACATCCCTCCCCCCCGAAGGGGGAGGCCCCACGATTCTCCCCTGCCGGGGGCAGATCCTCCTCGCCACCCCTCAGGAGGTCACGCTCCGCCAGCTCCTCTTTCATCGCTCCCGGTACCTCATTCCCCGGGCCGACGGCCGCCTCCTGATCGGGAGCACGGTGGAATTCGCGGGATTCGACAAACGGGTGACGGTGGCCGCGACCGGCGAACTTAGCCGGGCCGCGGTCACGATCGCACCGGCCCTGGCCGGGGCGCCGGTGGAGAAGATGTGGGCGGGGCTTCGCCCCTATACCGAAGATCTCCTCCCCGTCATCGGCGCCTTCGAGGAACCACGGAATCTCTATGTCGCCACGGGGCACTACCGCAATGGGATCCTCCTGGCGCCGATCACCGCCGCCCTGATCACGGATCTCATCGCGGGGCGTCCCCCCCGGATCGATCTCACCCCCTTCTCCCCCCAGCGCCCTTTGCCCCCCGACACGGCGAAACGAGCGGAGAAGGGGGGCAAGGTGCTGCTCCCCATGGACGGTGGAAGCGCGGAAGCGTGAGGGAAGATCCGGCGAAGTGAGGTTGTCGTCGGTGAGGGGCGTAGTGTTGGG
>CAZTSL010000206.1:2219-4985 GCA_964616915.1 uncultured bacterium | reverse complement strand
CCATCGTTTCACGGCCTCTTGATTCCGGGGTGGAATTGGGTTAACCTTGAGGGAGGTATGGAATTTCGAGGGGGATGGGAAGTCGTCCTCGGAGTTCGTCGGGTCTGGGGGAAATCGGAATGTATCGAACGATGATGCTCTTCTCGCTCCTTGGGGTCGTCTTCTTCGTGATGCAACCGACCTGCGGGGGGGAGGAGCCGCTCACGATCGTTGCGCTCGACGGGGTTCACCAGTATTTCGGGGATGGGGATACGCGGACGGTCGATGTCTCCGTGACCTTTCCGCCGGCGGATGCGTCCTTTTCCCGGATCGTGTTGCGCTATACGCTCTCCTGTCCGGCGGGGGGGTGTGACCCGTGGGATCGGCTCGCGAGTCTCTTCATCGTAGAGAATCCTGGCACCGAGGGGGAGGAGCCCTTCGAGATCGGGCGTTTCATCACGCCCTATGGGGTTGGGGGGGCGTTCGAGGTGGAGGTGACGGAGCTTCGTCCCCTCCTGACCGGGGTGCGGACGCTCCGTTCCTTCGTGAGCACCTGGGTCGAGCCGGGATGGATCGTCGATGTTCGTTTCGACTTCTATCCCGGCGTTCCGGATCGCCATCCGGTCGAGGTGCGTCAACTCTGGCGAGCCGTGGTCCTCTACGGCGATCCTGCGCATCCGCTTTCCGAACAACTTCCCGAACGGCTGGAGACGATTCCCGAATGGGCCACGGGTGGGGAGTTGCGCGTGCTGGCCACCGGACATGGCCAGGGGAATACGGAGAACTGCGCGGAGTTCTGTGCCAAGGAGCATCTGCTCGCCGTGGATGATGCGACGGATCGCGCGGTACTCTGGCGGGACGACTGCAAGCGGACCGCGGTCAAGGGACAACGGGGCACATGGTGGCTCTCGCGGGCGGGTTGGTGTCCCGGTGCGGCCGTGATCCCGCGGATCTGGACGATCGACGCACTTTCGCCGGGGGCGGATGCCCGTTTCCGCTACGAGGTCGAGCCCTACGAGAACACCTGCCGGCCCGATCATGAGCCGGAATGCACGGATTGCATGTCCTTCGTCACCTCCTGCGACTATAACGGTGGGGACCATACGCCTCCGATCTGGCAGATTTCCGCCCTCTTGATCCTCTTCGGCGGCGCCTGAAGCAGGCCGTGGTGCTCCTTCCTCGATGCGTGGGGGGGGGAGCAGCACGAGGCCTTCGAGGGGGGAGAGGGAAATCGGGGTAAAAACCTCTGGGCTGCTGGCATTGTCGAGCTTCTCGAAAGGGGAGGCATCTCCGTTTCTCCAGAGAAGTGCAACCGAAGGAGACCCCGGTGCAAAGACAACGTTCTTCTCCTGGTATTTCGAGGGCATTCCCCGCTCTTCTCCTCCTCTTCTGCCCCTGCTGGGGAACCGCCTGCGGCGGCGGAGATGGCCCGAAAGCCCAGGAGGCTTCGTCCTCCCCTCTGGCGGGCACGACGGTGCAATGGACGACTGGGCAAAGTGGAAATGACGAAAGTGTGGGAGGAATCACGGGCGATTCTCCCCTTTCGACGGCTTCCTCCGTCGTGTCCACCCCCCTGACGGGGGGCACGACGGAGACTTCCGGGGTCACGGAGGAGAACGCACTTCCGGAGATCGATCCCGCGGTGGTGGCGGAGGGGGCGTGTGTCGGCTTCTTTGCCGGGGAATTCGCCGGGGAGGGGGATGCGAACGTCGTCCTCAAGGATCGTGACCGGACGGTGGCATTCAACGGCGGACGTCTCTCCGCTGCGGCCGTCCTCTCCGACGGCTTTCCGGTTCTCACCCTCCTGGCCGCGGCCGAGGCGCCCACGACGACGCGGGGTGCGGTCGTCGAGATCGATCTCCTGCGGGAACTCACCACAGCCGAGGTTCACATCCCGGTCGGTGGCGCCGGTGGCCGTCTTGAGTGGTTCGATGACAACACCTTCATGAATCGTGCGATCGGGGGAAGCATCTTCCTGAGCGCCGTCGGCTTCGAGAATGGCGATCCGATCGTCGGGGACGTCCAGGCGCTCTTGCCTCTCAGGGCGTTACCCAACGTGTCGGCGGAGGGGATCGAGCCGAGAGGGGTGACGGCGTATTTCGAGGCCGTCGTCCATGGGGAGGCGGCCCCCCCCCTCCTGGGGAACGCTACGGGTGCCTTTCGCCTTCCCTCCGGCATCGTAGGGGAACTCAACGGGGGCAACGCGCTTGCTCGTCCCGTGCAGCGGGAGGGAGGAGCATCGCTCCTCCTGCTCCTGACGAATGCGGAGATCCGGCTCGACGGCACACCCGGTTCGGAAGGGAGCGTTTTCCTCCTCGAGGTTCCCCAGAGCGACATCATGCCGGGGGGGGAGTTCGAATTCGCTCCTTCCGCCGGCCGGTTTGGGTTCACCTCCGACGTGGCGGGGGGACTTTCCGCTTACCTCGAGGGCCGTTTCCCCGAGGAGATCGATCTGGTCGCGGCTTCGGGAACGCTTCGTTTCGACGACACGCTGGCGGGACGGGAGCCGGGGGAACGGATCGCAGGGCGCATCACGGCGATCCTTGCCGATTGCCAGCATGACACCGATGGGGACGGCATTTTCGACTGTGCGGACAACTGTCCCGATGTAGCCAATCCCGATCAGAACGATACCGACGGGGATGGGATCGGTGACCCCTGCGATGGGGAGGAAGACCTGGACGGGGATGGCGTATTGGACGAAGATGACAACTGTCCGGAAGATAGAAACCCGACGCAGGCCGACGGTGATGGGGATGGCGTGGGGGATATCTGTGATCCCTGTCC
>CAZTSL010000206.1:0-2119 GCA_964616915.1 uncultured bacterium | reverse complement strand
CGACGCAGGCCGACGGTGATGGGGATGGCGTGGGGGATATCTGTGATCCCTGTCCCGCCGACGCCCCCGACGATCCCGATGGGGACGGTGTCTGCCAGCGTGAGGACAACTGTCCAGAGGTGCCCAACCCCGACCAGGCCGATGCCGATGGGGACGGCATCGGTGACCTCTGCGAAGGGGAGGGGGACCGGGACGGGGATGGCGTGGCCAACGATGCGGACAACTGTCCCGAGGTGCCCAACCCCGACCAGGCCGATCGCGATGGCGATGGCGTGGGGGATATCTGTGATCCCTGTCCCACCGATACCCCCGACGATCCCGATGGGGACGGGGTCTGTCAGAGTGCGGACAACTGTCCCGGTGTGCCCAACGCCGACCAGAGCGATGCCGACGGGGATGGGATCGGTGACCCCTGCGATGGGGATCGGGATGGGGATGGCGTGGCGAACGAGGAGGACAACTGTCCAGACGAGGCCAATGCCGACCAGGCGGATGCCGACGGGGATGGGCGGGGGGATGCCTGTGATCCAGGCGAGATGATCCTCGTGCCGGCGGGGAGATTCCTTCGGGGAGGGTGCAACGAGGGGACGCAATACCCCTGTTCGCCGGGGGAAGCGGGTTACGATCCCGCGGCGGCCTCGAACGAGTCCCCCGTCCGGGAGATCTACCTCGATGCTTTCTGGATCGACGAGACCGAGGTGACCGTTGCCGATTTCGGGCGATGCGTCGCTGCCGGTGCCTGCGAGGTTCCCCCTTCCGGAGGGAGTTGCAATTGGGGGAGATCGGATCGAGAGGATCATCCGGTCAACTGTGTCTCCTGGTTTGCGGCGAAGGATTATTGCTCGTGGGCGGGCAAGCGTCTCCCCACGGAGGCGGAGTGGGAGAAGGCGGCTCGAGGGGGGTGTGAGTTCGGAAACGACCCGGATCGCTGCGAGCCGGGTCTCGACGACCGGCGCTATCCGTGGGGGCAGGCGCCCCCCACCTGTGACCGTGCCGTATTCGACGATGGGGTGGACGGGTGTGGCCGGGGTTCCACCTGGCCGGTGGGGAGCCTGCCGGCCGGGGCCTCTCCCTACGGTCTGCTCGACATGGCCGGCAACGTCGCCGAATGGGTGAACGATCGGTATTCCGCCTCCTACTATGCGGAGTCCCCGGCGGAGAATCCCCTCGGGCCCTCGTCGGGGGGGTATAACGTCTTCCGCGGGGGGAGTTGGGGGGGAAACGAGGTGCGGATTCCCCGCCGGGGGGTTACCGCGCCGGCCGATGCCTTCTCCTCGATCGGGTTCCGCTGCGTGGCGGATCGCATCGACGAACGACGGGAAGGGGGCCACGGATCCCAGAAACGGAGAGACTGAGGAAAGGAAGCGGATGGAGCAGGAAGATCGAGTACCGATCCTTGCGGAGGTCGTGACCGATGTTTCCCTCCGGGAGGGGAGCCAGCAGGCCGTCGATTACCGGGATGCGCCCGTGGAGACGAAGATCGCCCTTCTCGAACGGAGCGTGGCGGCGGGGATCGTCCATGCCGAGATCACGGCCTTCGGTCCCGGCCCATGGTTCCGGGATGCAGAGGCGCTCGTCGCGCGGGCGCTTTCCCTCCCCGAGCGGGTGAAACTCCGGGTTCTCTATTTCAACGCCGAGGGGCTCGCCAGGCTTCTTGCCACCGATCCGAGGATCGGGCGGGAGGGGATCTTCCACACGGCGGTCACGGCGAACTATCGGTGGAAGAACTACCGGCAGCGTTCCGTGGCGCATGCCGTGGAGAAGATGAAGCGGCTCTTCCCCCTCTTCGAGACGCATGGGATGGTCTTCGACACGCTCGTGCTCTCCTGTCTGTGGGGGGAGAGCCATGAAGGGGTGAGCGAGGCGGAGGCGATCGAATTCTGTGGTACCCTCGTCGAGGCGGCCGATCGGGAAGGCTTTCCGGTTCGACGATTGACGCTGGCCGATACGGAGGGGAGGGCCAGTCCCGATGCGATCGGGGAGCGGATCGGGGCCTTTCGACGCGCCTGGCCCGACAAGATCCTTCGGGCGCATCTCCATCCGTCGAAGCGGTATGCGGCCGAATGCGTCGAAGCCGCGCTCGAGGGGGGGATCGAGGAGTGGGAGGGCGCCTGGGGGG
>CAZTSL010000205.1:0-5021 GCA_964616915.1 uncultured bacterium | reverse complement strand
ACGGCATCGAGGACGCGAACCGCAACGGCCGCTACGACCCCGACGAGACCGATCCGAGGAATCCCGACAGCGATGGCGATGGGCTGCGCGACGGCAAGGAGGATCGCAACGCCAATGGGCTCGTCGACGAGGACGAGACCGATCCGAGGAATCCCGACAGCGACGGCGACGAGATCCTCGATGGAACCGAGGATCTCAATCACAACGGCATCGTGGAGCCCACCGAGTCGAACCCCCTCGTTCTGGACACGGATGGTGACGGCATTCCCGACGGCATCGAGGATACCAACCGCAACGGCCGGCGTGACGCGGGGGAGATGCATCCCAACGATCCCGACAGCGACGACGACCGTCTCCCCGACGGCACCGAAGACCGCAATCGCAACGGACATTGGGACGTTGCCGAAGGGGAGACGAATCCCCTTTCGGAAGACACCGATGGCGATCTCGTCCCCGACGGCAAGGAGGACCGCAACCGAAACGGCCTTCGCGATCCGGGAGAGATGGACCCCACGAACGCGGACACGGACGGCGACGGCATTCCCGACGGCCTCGAGGATCGCAACTTCAACGGCATCTGGGATCCGAACGCGGGGGAACTCGATCCCCTCTCCGCGGACACGGATGGCGACGGCATTCCCGATGGGATCGAGGATGCCGACCGAAACGGGCTCTACGAGCCTTCGGTGGGAGAGACGAATCCCCTCTCCGCGGACACGGACGGCGACGGCATTCCCGATGGGATCGAGGATGCCGACCGCGATGGCGTCTTTGCCGCGGGGATCGAGACCGACCCCCGCAAGAGCGATACGGATGACGACACGCTTCTCGACGGAGATGAGGATGCCAACCGGAACGGACGCCTCGATCCCCACGAGAGCGATCCCCGCAAGGCCGACACGGACGGCGGTGGGCGCAACGACGGTTCCGAGGCCCGGCTCGGGTTCGATCCTCGGGAGCCGGCCGATGACCGTCCGCTCCTCACCTTCCGGGAGCCTCTCCTCCCCCCTGCCGAGCCCGCGGCGATCAAGGCCCGCTACGTCTCCTCGCAGCTCTTCGAGAACGTCTTCCGGTTCAACGGCGAACTGATCGCCGCGGACCAGCTCGCCGCGACCGGTCCCTTCGAGATCGAGGGGTTCTTCTCGTTGGCGGATCCCGGCTTCCTCGAAGTCGTCGTCGATCAGATCGCGTCGCGCCCTCGTCCCTTCCTGCCGATCGAAACGGTTACGAAAACGCTGCCCGTGGGGACGGATGCCGGGGTCGTCTCTCTGGCCTCCTCCCCCGATGGGGGGAGGCTCTTCCTCGCCCGGGCGGGGGGGGCCGGAGATCTGGCCGCCATCGAGATCGCAGCGTGGCGGCTCGAGGGGATCCCGCTCGACCTCTCCCCTCCGCGGCAGGTCGCGGTCGCTCCCGACGGAGAATCGGTGTACGTGAGCATCTTCGGAGAACCGGTGATCCTCGAGGTCGAAGGGGGGGACACCTCGGCGCAGCACCGTTTCGATCTCCCGGAGCCTGCCGGAAAATTCCTCCTCGCGCCGGATGGGGGGGCACTCTATGCCACGAGTTGCTGCTCCGACGCCGTGCTGCGGCTCGATCTGACGGATGCCTCGGTGCGCCGCGTGGAGGGTGTGGGGGATACACCCGTCGATCTCGCCCTCGATGCCGAACGGGGGATCCTCTATGTTCTGGGACGTCTCAGCGGAGATCTCACCCCCCTCGATCCGAAGACCCTGGAGGCGATCGGCGCCCCCCTCCCCCTCGGCCTCGAGCGTCCTGCGGCCCTGGGGATCGATCCGATCGATGGGAGCCTCTTGGCGGCCAACGCCACCCGTCTCGTCTTCGTGGGGGCCTACGGCGGAATCGAGGGGGAGGTCGAAACGGGGTGTGCGGCGATCCCTCGGATGGCGATCGTGGAGCGGGATCTCTATCTGGGTTGCGGGGAGGAGATCGTGGTCGTGGATCTCGAGGGGAGATCGGTCCGTACACGGATTCCCCTTCCAGGGTTCCTCCTGGCCCTGGTCCCCGCGCCCGCGGGGGATCTCCTTTTCGCCGCCCTCGACATGGGGGAGGGGGAGGACCGGGTCGTCGTGGTGCCGCGGGCGCGGGGGAAGATCTTTCATAGCGGCGTCACCCGTCCTCTCCCGCCCGAGGCACCCCGCCGGATCGCCTGGAGCCCAGAGGGGATCGTCCTCGGCACCACGACTGAGGAGGGAGGGCCAGCGCTCCACCTCCTCCCTACGGATGGGAGGATGCCGCGGGAGATCCCCCTCGATGCCAAGGGACAGATCGAGGCGCTGAGCGTTCGCGGGGAGACGGCCTTCGTTGCGGTCGGCAGTGAGCAGATCACGGGGGGAAGCCTCTTCGAAGTCGATCTCGGAGGTGCGGTGAGCCGTCGTCTTCAGATCTGCGCCAACCCCGTGGGTCTTGCGATCGCCCCCTCTGGAACCCGGGCGTACGTCACCTGCCGGGAGGGGGTCGTCATGGATCTCGATCTCGGGTCGGGGGTGGGGACCCCTTTCGCCATCGGGGGGAGTCCCTCCGCGATCGTCATGACCTCCGAGTCGGTCGCCTTCGTGGCCCATGCCGAGGATCCGATGATCTCTCGTCTCGAAAAGCTCCCCGGGGATCCTGTGGTCTCGGTGATCGAGGGGGTGGGGAGCAATCCGAGTCCGGAGGGGCTACGTTTCTCCCCCCGTCACGACCGGCTCTACTTCGCGGATCGGGAGAACCATGCGATCGTCCTCCTCGATCCCGAGGTTCCCCCTGAGGAAGCGGTCCGCGGCACGATCCCGATCGGGTACGGAGGCCCGGTTTCTCTTGCGCTCGACGCCGAAGAGGGGGCCCTCTTCGCCACGCTCGACTCCCTGCGCGTCGTGGCGATCGATCTCGACGAAGGGACACTCCTTCCCGGGGTCGTGCCCCTCTCCGCCTCTCCCCTCTCCCTGACGGCGGGGGGGATGGCATTTCACGCCTTCGTCCTCACGAACGAGGAGATCGGCCTCGTGGTTCGCCCCCGCTCCCTCGTGGAACTCGTCTCCTGGATGCTCCGGAATCCCGCGAAGTAAGGGGCAAGCGGTGAGCAGGGGGAAGGAGGTGGCAGGCGGCGGGAGGTGGAGGAGGGGTTTCCAGACGATCGAACAGGGCAGGCCCCACCCGGTGGAAGGTGTGGGGCTTCGTGGTTACTTCACCTGATCGGCGCCGTAGCGCTTGCGGTAATACTCCCGAACCTTCTGCGACGCCTCGGGGGAGAGGCCCTCGATCCAGGTATGTTGCGGCATCGACATGACCTCGTCGATCACCTGGGTGGCCACGGCGTTCCCATGGGCGATCTCCCGCGCCTCGGGGATGAACTCCATGTAGAAACGTTCGGCGACCTCATAGAAGCCGTGCCACTGCGTATAATCGGGCGCCATCATCGAGGCACCCATCCGGGCGCGGCGCCCTTCGTGGTGCCAGAGGTAGAAGAAGGTCCATTCGATCTTGTCGTCGAAGGGGGTGGGGGTGATGAGCCCTTCCTTTGCGAGCGTCTTCATGATCCGCTGGGCGGGCTTGCCGAACTTCTCGTTGTAGAGGGTCACGACCCGGTCGTACTGGGCGTAGTGGCCGTCGATCCAGGCTGTCGTGTGGCAGCTTGCGCAGACGTTCTTCATGTTGCGCCGTTTCTCCTCCCAGTTCTCCATCCGTTTGGAGACGACGGGACGAAGCGTCCAGGAGAGGCGCTTTCCCGGATCATGGGTGGCGGGCTGGGTCTGCGTGGCGCTCATGTGACAGGTCGCGCAGGTCGGGGCCGCGGAGTAGGTGACCCCGACGATCCACGGTTTCGCGTCGAGATGCATCTTCCCCTGCTGATCCGCGGTGACGAACGCGATGCCATGTTTGCTCTCCTCGTAGATCTCCTTCTGGGGATGGTCGGGGCCCAGATGGCACTTGCCGCAGTTGTCGGGACGGCGGGCCATCTCGATCGAGAAGCGGTGGCGGGAGTGACACGCGGAGCAGGTGCCGAGGCTTCCATCGGGATTGATCCGTCCAATCCCGGAGTTCGGCCAGGTGGCATCGTCGAGGCGAGGTCTCCCCTCCTCGTCGCGGACGATCCTCCCCGTCTTCGGATCGGTCTCGAAGGCGATCTTCGAGCCGTGGCACTGCTGGCAACCGGAGTTCGCGGCGGGCACCCCCTCGACGATCTCACCCAGCACGTTGTCGAGGGAACCGAGGATCTGCCCTCCCTTGGCATGATGGCTCCCGGAAAACTCGGCTGCGATCTTCTCATGACACCTTCCGCAGTCCTTGGGCGTCACGAGCGCGGAGATGAAATACCCTTCGTGCTCCCACGCATCGATTTCCCCTTTCTTCGCCTGGTGGCACTCGTAGCACCCGACGTTCTTTCGTGCGTGGGCGCTGTCCTTCCACTGCTCCGCGAGGGCGGGGGTCTCGTCCGTATGGCAGTCGTAGCATTCCTGACTCGCCTCCGAAAGGGCGCCGGGAGCCTTGGCATCCGCCGCTCCTGCCTTGGCGCTCCCCTCCCCGATGAAGAGGAGGAGAGCCAGCGAAGCAAGCGACAACCCGATCCTCGTTCCTTTTCGACTCCTCTGCATGGTTGATGCTCCTTCCCTTGGTTTCTCGGTGTTCCTTGCGGAACCCCACCCGCAATGTTGCGCTCGGCCTCGGTGCTCTCTGTTCGTCCACCGCCTTCGATCGGGGGGGGAGCCCTTGGCGTAGGGGAACCTAGCAAGAAAGATACCTTTTGGTCCTTTTTCAGGAGGACTCGGGGAAAAGCCCGAAAGAAGGGATCGGGAGCGTGGCCATCCGCTTGCGAGGAAGAATCGGGTGGGCGCAGGGCGTGCGGGAAGAGACGCAGGGCGTTGCGTGAATTCTCACACACCCCCGGGGGGATCCGGAGGATCGGCCCCTCGAGTCCCCATGATGCGCGATGGGTCGCCCTGGCTCACCTTGACTCTCCCCCCTCCCTTTGTTAGACTCTGCCCCGGTTCGGCGCTTCGCCGGAGGGGCGAAGGAGCGATTTG
>CAZTSL010000204.1:0-5103 GCA_964616915.1 uncultured bacterium | reverse complement strand
AAAGGGGAAACGAAACGAAATCGGATCATGGGAGGCAACCTCGAAATGAACGGGCAAGGATTGCAGAGGAGAGCGATGGTGTTGCTGTCGATCGTCGTGGTGCTCTTCGGGGGACTGGGACCGGGTTCCTGTGGTTCTCCCGAGTCGGAGAACTTCGCCTGCACCGAGGTGATCGGCTTCAGCCAGACCCGCCAGTGGTATGTGGACTCCGACTTCGAGACGCTCGTGGGGGATGGGGGCTGGCAACTCCGGGCGCCGAGCGGGGCTTCGATCGATCGGTGGGCCGACCCCACCTATGCGGGATGGGCACAACCCCCCTATTCTTCCTGTACCGATGGAGATCCTGCGGCACCGGACCGGGTCCTCCTGACGGTCAGCGGCGACTTCGGGGAGGATGTGAGCGCCTGGGCCGGAGCGATCGAAGCGGTCGTCCATCTCATCGAGGAGGAGAAGTACCCCGAGGTCGAGCGGATCGTGCTTCAGGCCGTGGTGGGAGGGCCCCAGGCACACGAGGACCCCCCCTGCCCCGCGGGTGACGGTTTCGTGCGTGCCTCCTATCAGCACCCCTACATCTATGAGGCCACACGGATCGTCGCCGAGGAGGAGGAGGCGGCGGGGCACGACGTCATCACCGGCGCAGATCCCCATGTCGAACGTTGTGAGGACTATCAAGACGCCACGGGTCATCTGACCAGCGGCGCCAGTCTCGCCGTGGGACACGCGCTCGGGGAATACTACGCGGAGTAGATTCGGAGTGCGCTGCGGATTCCCCCGCAGGATCGGAGCGGCAAAAAAGAAACCTCGAATGGGAGCGGCGTTCGGGAAATCTACGCGGCGCAAAGGGACACACGGCGTCCCCCGATCGGGGATGGGGAACGCCGGAAGGTCGGTTGCGGCTGGCCGATGCGTGCGAAGATACAAGAATGCACCGTCGCGCCAACATCGGGAGTTACAGGAACTCAGCCTGTGGAAGGAAGAATTCGAGTTTGAGGGGAGAGGAAGTGAAGGAGAAATGAGGAATCACGAACGAACGTTCTGCCCTGGCGAAGCGTGAGGGCGCTGCCTAGTAGCGCGGGCGCCGGGGACGGTCACCCCGGGGCTTGGCCTGGTTGACCTTGATGTTCCGCCCTTTGAGGGAGGTCTCGTTGAGCGCCTTGATCGCGTCGTCGGCTTCGGCGTTGTCGGGCATCTCCACGAAGCCGAATCCTTTCGACTGGCCGGTGAAGCGGTCCATGATGATGTTCACACTCGACACCTCACCGTAGGCGGCAAAGGTCTCTCTCAGTTCGTCTTCGGTCACGCTGTAGGGCAGATTGCCAACGTAGATGTTCATAACGTCTCTCTTTGTGGTTTGCTCGAGATCTCACCCCTGAAACAACCAACCACCCGAATCATGACAGGGGCGTTGCCGAAAATGGCAAATTCCTGCAGGAAGGGCATCCCTTTTCCATGGAGGAGGCCCCTCCTTCCTTCGAAGAGCCATTGTGCCAGAAAATTTTCCGGAATGCAAGACTTTTTTTGAATCCCACAGGATCGTTCCATGAAAACCGCCAGGAACTTTTCTGCCCTTCACAGCCTGCATCCGTCCCCGGTTCGGAGCCTTTCCGGCCACCGGCCACCCATGCCCTGGGAGCGCGGGCCCTTTCCACGCCGGGGTCGGGCCTCGCGTGCCCCTTGCAACGATCCGGATTTTGCCGTAAGATCGACTCCAATCCGTCCTCCGGGAGCCCGCGAGGCACCACCTTGCCAGGGGAGTCCCGGACGTATCCGGCGGTTGGCTCGTGGAGGTCTTCATGAAGCGTTGCGTGGCATTCGTCGTCATTGGTTTCCTCCTCCTTGGAGGGGGGCTCATCGTCCGTGCGGGAGGAAAGGGGGGAAAGAAGCGACATGACGCCGGCCGTCCCAAGGACCTGAAGATCCGTCACCGGGTTCCGATTCTCGGGGAACGGAGCAAACGGAGGATCAAGGGGAAGTACATCGTGGTCTTCCGGAAAGGAGCACGCGAGAACGATCTTCGCTCCGTGCTCAACCTGCGGGTCCTCGAGGAACGGGGCAACAAGGTCGAACGCCGTTTCTCGACCGCCGGTTTCAAGGGATTCGCCGGAACCCTCTCCCCCAAGGCCCTCTCCCTCCTCCAACGAAACGAGAAGATCGCCTTCATCGAGGCGGATCAGCGCGTGAAACTCGACGCCGTGGCCTCCTGGGGACTCGACCGGATCGACCAGCTCTCTCCCTCCCTCGATGGCCGGTACCAACCCGCCGGCGCCTTCCAGGGAACGGGCACAGGGGTCCACGTCTACGTGATCGATACCGGCATCCGCAAGACCCACACGGAGTTTTCCGGCAGAGTCGCCCTGACGAAGGACTTCACTGGCACGGGGAACGCCAACGACTGCAATGGGCATGGAACGCACGTGGCCGGAACGATCGGCGGGAAGCGCTACGGCGTGGCCCGAGGGGTGACCCTCTACGGGATCAAGGTCCTCGACTGTAACGGCTCGGGAACCCTCTCGGGCGTGATCGAGGGGATCAACTGGGTGAGGAACCATCATGAGAAACCCGCGGTGGCGAATTTGAGCCTGGGGGGGGGCGCGTCGAATGCGCTCGATGATGCGATCCGCGATCTCGTGGCCGCAGGCGTCACCGTGGCCGTGGCGGCCGGCAACGATTCGAAGGACGCCTGCAACGCCTCCCCGGCCCGCGTCGCCGCGGCGGTCACCACCGGCGCGATCGAGAAGGGGGACCGCCGGGCCGCCTACTCGAACTACGGCACCTGCGTCGATCTCATGGCCCCCGGCTCCACGATCACCTCGGCGTGGCACACGAGCGACACCGCCAAAAACACGATCAACGGAACCTCGATGGCGACGCCGCACGTGGCCGGCGCGGCCGCCCTCTACCTCGCCCGGCACAAGACCGCATCCCCGGAAGCGGTCTTCGATGCGTTGATCCGAAACGCCCTGACCGGCAAGCTGCGCGACCTCAAAGGGTCTCCCGATCGTCTCCTCTTCGTCGGGTCGGCAGGCGGCGCCGGGTCCCCTCCCCCCCAACAGAGCGGTCCACCCTGCACCGGTTGCCTCGTGCGCTCCGGAACGATCCCGGGCCCCGGCAAGGATCGCTACGAACCGGGTGGCGAATACTACGAGGCGAAACAGGGCATCCACAAAGCCTGGCTCCAGGGACCCGGAAACGCCGACTTCGATCTCTATCTCTTCCGGTGGAACAAGACCCAGGGGTGGCAACAGGTCGCACGCTCCGAAGGGGAGAAGAGCGAAGAGAAGATCGCCTTCCTCGGCACGAGTGGATACTATTTCTGGCTCGTCCACGCCTACAAGGGGAGCGGGACCTACAAACTCTGGATCGAAACGCCGACCGGTTCGATGAAGAAATAGCCTCCCCCAAAGGAGAGAAGGGGGAAATCGGTCCCAGGAACCGCCATTTCGAAGGGAAAGGAAAGCGTATGGAGATCGATCTCAGAACGTTCACCTACATCGACATCCTGCAACCGCAACTCACCGGTTTCCTTCAGACCGTGGCCAAGGGGTATCTCCCCCTCGAGGAACAGGCCGCCCTCTTCGTGGAGATCGCCCCTGGCCTGGCGATCAACCGCGTGACCGACATCGCCCTCAAACGCACGGATGTCGTGCCCGGGATGCAGATCGTGGAACGTGCCTACGGCGTCCTCGAACTCCACGCTTTCGACCAGGGGAGCGTGCGGGAGGCGGGAGCGGCGATCCTCGATCACTTCGGAATGACGGAACACGACCGCTTGAAGCCGAGGATCCGGGCCTCCGAGATCATCCACGGGATCGAGGGATACCAGTCCCAGTTGATCAACCGGATGCGACACGGCCATATGCTCCTGCAGGGAGAGACCCTCTACATCCTCGAAGTGCATCCGGCGGGATACACCGCGATCGCGGCGAACGAAGCGGAAAAGGCCGCACCGATCAAGCTCCTCGAAGTGACGACCTTCGGCGCCTTCGGCAGACTCTATCTCGGCGGGTACGAGGCGGAGATCGAAGAAGCGGCCAAAGCGGTGGAGGCGATCCTCGGCTCGATCGATGGCCGAGAGAACGAGGCGAAGCCGGAGCGATGAGTCCAAATGGCGGGGAGACGAGCGGGAATCATCCCCCCTTCAGGACGTGCGGCCACCAGCAATGAACGTTCCGAGGTAGAAGACCCCGATCCCGGCCAGGCTGTGTTCGAGGAGTTCCCCCATCGACGTTTCGCCGAAGAAGAGGAGGATCACCCACAGGACCATGATCAGTCCGGCAAGCTGAAAGGCCTTCCCCACCATGAACCGTAAATCGTTCATCCGCCACGTCCTCCGTTGCGCTACCGATCCCCGGGATCCAGCCCCTCGCCCTGTCGGTAAAGAAGAGGGCTCCCCTTCCCCTTCGATCTTCCCCTTCCATAGAGGGCGGCATAGGAATCGAGGCCCCGGGGGAAGACGCGTTCGAGGAACTGTTTCAGGATGTGCGCCGTAACCCCCCAGATCGTATGCGCTCCGAGGTCATAGAAGTAGACGGGGTGCGTCTCCCCCCGCCAGGTCAACCGGTCCTCCCGGAAGATCTCGGGGCGCAGGAGTTCGGCAAGGGGCGCCTCGATGAGTTGCGCGACCTCGGCTGCGCAGAGCGTGAATGGATAGGGATGAGGAATGAAGCCGACGAAAGGGGTGACGGTGAAATCGGAGATCGTCGGACAGTCGTCGAGCATGCCGACGATTCGCACATCCTCCGGCCGAAGTCCCGTCTCCTCCCGGCACTCCCGTAACACCGTCCGCTCCAGGTCCCCGTCCTGCGGATCGAAGGCCCCCCCGGGAAAGGAGATCTGCCCCTTGTGGTGCGCAACCTCCTGGGAACGCAGGGTCAAGAGGAGGAAGAGTTCTCCCTCCCGTTCGTAGAGGGGGAGCAGGACCGCCGCGGGCCGCAACCCATCGCGTTTGAACGGCCTGCGTTCGTATCGGGCCAGTGCCGCCCGTACGGCTTCGATCGTCGTCCCTTTGGCTTGCTTCACCAACGGCTCCATACCTGGTCGGAGTTGTTTCACCCCGATCGCAGGAGAGAGTCTAGCACGCCGATGCCCCTCGGGTCAAATAGA
>CAZTSL010000203.1:0-5242 GCA_964616915.1 uncultured bacterium | reverse complement strand
GACTCTGAGGCGAGGGGGGCAACACCAGGGAACCTGCCATGAGGTCACTTCGCGAAGCCGTGATCGTCCTTCCCGCCTTCGGGCTCCTCCTGGTGGGTTTCTTTCCCGCCCTCGTGGCCGACCGGGGGCTTCTCGTCAACAACTACCAGGGGGTGAGCGATCTGCTCGACCAGAATCTCCCCTTCGGCGTGGTGGCTGCGCGCCATCTTCGAGAGGGGGAGATCCCCCTTTGGGTTCCGGAATCGCAGAACGGCTATCCCTTCCTCGCCGAGGGGCAGGCGGGGTTCTTCGATCCGATCAATCTCCTCGTGCGGCTCCTCTTCCCCCCGGAGCGGCAGGTGAACCCTCTCCTCCTTGCCGCCCTCTTCCTCCTTGCGTGCAACACCTATCTCTTCGCCCGGGCGTTGCGGTTGCCCCCCCTCTGTGCCTTCGCCGCGGCTTCGCTCTTCTCGGGGAGCGGCTTCGTGACCGTGCATACGCCCCACCTCAATCTCCTCCATGCGCTCGTCTGGCTCCCCCTCCATCTCCTGGCGATCCGCAGGATCATCGAACGGCCCGGCGTTCGGGGGGGGCTCCTCCTTGCGGTCGCGACCGCGCTCCAGGTGACGGCGGGACACCCGCCGACGCTCTTCTTGAGCCTTCTCCTCGATGCGCTCCTCGTGGCCGTGGGCGTCGTTTCACGCTTCCGGCGGAAAGAGGGGCGAAGGGTGGCGAAGATCGTCGGGATGGCCGGCGGGGGGGTGGCCGTCGGGTTCCTCCTGGCTGCGGTGCAGCTCGTCCCCACGCTCGAACTCCTTGGGGAATCGCAACGTTCTGGGGGGTTGCCCCGGGAGGCGGTCTGTCTCGGTTCCCTCCCCGCGGAACGTCTCTTCACCCTCGTTTCTCCCTTCGCCTTCGGGGACGAGAGCCGGGGGACCTTTCCGAGCAGCCCCTCGGAGATCTTCTTCGAGCAGACCGGTTACCTCGGGCTCCTGCCCCTCGCTTTCCCCTTCCTTCTCCTTGGGAGTGCTTCCTTTCGCCGGCGTTCCGACGTGCGGGCCTTCCTGGCGCTCCTCCTCTTTGGGATCGTGATGGCGCTCGGCTGTCACACGCCCTTCTACCGTCTCCTGGCGAGACTCCCTCCCTGGAACCTCTTCCGGATGCCGGGGCGTTACCTCCTCTACGTCGATTTCGCGCTCGCCTTCCTCTTCGCGATCGCGCTGGGTCATCCCGCTCTTCGCCGCCGGGGGATCCGCCTCCTCCTCCTTGGGGTCGCGCTCTTCGATCTGGGACGCTTCGCCCATCGGTACCTCGACACGGTCGACCGCAAGGCGTGGTTCACGCCACCCCAATCGGTCGCGTTCCTCCGGAAGGACCGGGACGACTTCCGGATCTGGACCGTGGGGGCCGAGCGGACGCGCAAGTCGGTATACGCGCTGGCAAAGGGGTGGCATGGGGATCTGGGGCCCTATCTCGCCCAGCGTGCTTCGCTGCGGATCTTCGACCACCTCACCTTCGGGGTGGCCAGTGCCGCCGGCTGGTACTCGATGCAGCCCCCTCGCGCGACGCAGGTCTACTGGTTCCTCGAACGGCGCCCCCGCTTCCTCCCCCCCGACACGCTTGTCCTCGACGCGCCCGCTCTCCGGCTCCTGGCCCTCCAGAACGTCAAATACCTCCTCTCCTTCTTCCGACTTTCGGGGGAGGGGCTCGAAGAGGTCGCGCGTTTCCCCCAGCCGGGGGGGATGCCCCCCCTGCGGATCTACGAGAATCAGAAACGGCTCCCCCGCATCCGTTTCGTCTGTCGGGCCCGTCATGCCGAAGGCGCAGAGGGGGTGATGAAGATCCTCCTCGATCCCCACTTCGACCCGGAAGAAAGCGTCGTGCTCGAGGGAACGCCGATCGTTGGTGAAGAGGAACGAGCCTCCCCCTCCGGCGCACCTCCCCCCACCTGTCACGCCCGCAAGATCGAACTCCAGGCCGGAGCCACCCACCTGGCGATCGAGATCGAAACCGAGCGTGACGGTTACCTCGTGCTCGCCGACTCCTACTACCCCGGTTGGGAAGCCCACATCGATGGCACGCTCACCCCGATCGTGCGTGCCGACTTCCTCTTTCGCGCGATCTTCCTCCCCAAGGGACGCCATCGGGTGACCTTCACCTACCGCCCCCGTTCCTTCGAGGTCGGCAAGTGGATCACCCTCCTTACGCTCCTCCTCCTCGGCGGGGGGAGCCTCTGGAGAGGGCTGCGTTCCAGGGCGATGACAGGAAAGGCTCCGAAGGAGAATTTTTCACAGGCTTGATTCCTGGCGGGGGGTGCGGTAAGCTCGATCCCTCCCGATCGAGGAAACCGATGAAGTTGATGATCCAGATCCCCTGTTACAACGAAGCAGAGACGCTGCCGAAGACGCTTGCCGACCTCCCACGTGAACTCCCCGGCATCGACGAGATCGAGATCCTCGTCATCGATGACGGCTCCACGGACGGCACCGCAGCGGTCGCCCGGGGCCACGGCGTCGATCATCTCGTGCGCTTTCCGAAGAACCGCGGGCTGGCACGCGCCTTCATGGCAGGCATCGATGCCGCCCTGCGACGGGGCGCGGACATCATCGTGAACACCGA
Organism: uncultured bacterium; assembly: GCA_964616915.1. Lineage (GTDB taxonomy): Bacteria > Myxococcota_A > CAZTSL01 > CAZTSL01 > CAZTSL01 > CAZTSL01. The sequence goes on along the minus strand of CAZTSL010000203.1, from coordinate 2,644 downwards.
TGCGGACAACCAGTACTGCGCCGCCGACATCGAGCGGTTGATCGCTCCGATCCTGAAGGGCGAGGCGGAGATCGTGATCGGAGACCGCGGCGTCGAGACGCTGCCCCATTTCTCTCCACTCAAACGCCGTCTTCAGCGGCTGGGAAGCTGGGTCGTGCGGCACGTCTCCCGCACCGACGTCCCCGACACGACGAGCGGCTTCCGGGCATACAGCCGGGAGGCCGCCCTCCGGATGAACGTCGTCTCCGACTTCACCTACACCCTGGAGACGCTCATTCAGGCGGGGCGTTCGGGGATCCCTGTGGGGCACGTTCCGGTGCGAACCAACCCCCCCACGCGCCCCTCCCGTCTCTTCCGGAGCATGTCCGGCTACATCCTCCGTTCGATCGGCACGATCATTCGGATCTATGCGATGTACGATCCCTTGCGGGTCTTCGGTGCGCTCGGGTTGATCGTGATGGGGGGCGGGGGCGTGCTCTTCGTGCGCTTCCTCTACTTCTATCTCACCCTCGATCGCCCCACGGGCCACACCCAGTCCCTCATCCTGGGAGCGGTCCTCGTCATCGTGGGCTTCCAGATCGTGGTGATCGGCTTGATCGCCGACATCATCTCCGCGAACCGGAAATTGATCGAGGAGATCCTCGTGCGCCAGCGCCGCCGGGAGATCGAAGGGGAAGGGAACCCCAAGGGGAGTGGCCGTCCTACCTCGAAGGCATCCTGAACAGAGAAGAAAGATCCTCGAAGAAAGGGAAGATCATGCAACGCATCCTCTTCGTTTGCCTGGGAAACATCTGTCGATCACCGGCGGCGGAGGCGATCATGAAGGCATTCATCGCGCGCGAGGGGCTCATGGAGACGATCTCCTGTGACTCCGCCGGTACGATCGACGACCATCGTGGGCAGCCCGCCGACCCTCGCATGCAGCGTCACGCCAGTCGGCGGGGGTATACGATCACGAGCATCTCCCGTCCCGTCGATCCGGTGGCCGACTTCCTCACCTTCGACTGGATCGTGGGAATGGACGATCAGAACATCCACGACCTTCGTGCGATGGACCCGAAAGGCGAATCGACACACAAGATCTTCAAGATGACCGATTTTTGCCGTCACCACGATCTTCCTGGCGTTCCCGATCCCTACTACGGTGGCGCACGTGGCTTCGAAACCGTGCTCGACATCCTCGAAGACGCCTGTGAAGGGATCCTCGAACGGGTTCGCCATGCATCTTGAGCCCGTCATCCGCGATGAACTCGAACGATGGCGGGGGGAGCCCCTTGCACGTGTCTCGGCGGTTGGAGGGGGGTGCATCGCTGAAACGGCACGGGTCACCTTCGCCTCGGGGAACGTTTTCTTCCTGAAATTCGGCGCCTTCGATCCCACGCTCTTCCGGAAGGAGGCCAACGGCTTGAACGCTCTGCGCACCGCCGGGGCCCTGCGTGTTCCCCAGGTCTTCCTCGCCACCGAGCGCCTCCTCCTCCTCGAATGGATCCCTCCGGGCAGGAAGCCGCCTGATTTCTTCGAGAGATTCGGTCGGGCCCTGGCCGGGTTGCACCGCGTGCGGGGGGCATCCTTCGGTTTCTTCGAGGACAACTTCATCGGAGTCACCCCGCAGCCCAATCCGCCGACGGCGACCTGGTCCGAATTCTACGTGACGCATCGCCTTCACTTCCAGTTTCGTCTGGCCGAACGAAAGGGCTACGTCACGCCATCCTTCGCGCGCAACTATGCCCGTCTCGAGGCACGGGTTCCCGAGATCCTCTCCGGCAGCGAAGAGCCGCCCACCCTCCTGCACGGGGATCTCTGGAGCGGCAACTACCTCGTCGATGAAGCGGGGTCTCCCTGCCTCATCGATCCTGCCGTCTACTACGGCCACCGCGAGGCGGAACTGGCGATGACGAAACTCTTCGGCGGTTTCCCACCGGTGTTCCACCACGCTTACGCGCAAGCCTTCCCCCTCCCTCCCGGCCATGCGTACCGGGAGAACCTCTACAAGCTCTACCACGTGATGAACCACCTCAACCTCTTCGGCCGAGGGTATCTCCCCCAGGCGCTCTCCCTCGTCGAAGGATACCTGTAGACGCCCCTTCGGGGTTGCCCCTCATGGGTGGAACGCCGAAGGCACATCGCTCCCCTTGCCATCGAGAAGGGTTCGGAGGACTTCGATCTCCTCCTCGCTCCGGCCATAGAGCCGGCATGCGATCCGATCGATCGCTCGCTCTGTCGCTTCGATCTCCCGTACGATCGCTGTCCATACGGGATCCCCCTGCGCCTGCCCCAGGCGTTTCCACCGCTGAGAGTTCCTGCGGGTGTAGGCTACGGGGGGGGAGATCGCCCAGCGATGCTCTCGCTCGATGCGGAGGGCATGATCGCGGACGAGCTTCCGGGCAAGCGCACCGATCTCCTCGAGGAGGGGCCGGTTCGTGGCGTCGGGCACGGGGAGCGGCAACTCGTGGAGCGCTGAAGCGGTGATCGAGAGATATCCACCCGAGATGCGACGGTTCACGGCCCGGTAGCAGAGATCGAGGATCCTCGTATTGAGGAGCGCAAGGAGCGCCTCGATCGGCCAGGGGGAATCGGGTGTGACGATCATACCGTAGGCCCCCACGAAGACGTATCCCGTCTCATCGTAGGCAACGCTCAAGCG
>CAZTSL010000202.1:0-5301 GCA_964616915.1 uncultured bacterium | reverse complement strand
GCTTCGATCGGACGGGTGATGTAGTCACACAGATGGCCGGGGGGGAGGAAATCGAGCGCGGGGTCTCCGGTGACGACGACGACCCCCCGATCGGGGTACTTCTTCATGGTCTCGAGGAGGAGGTTCTTCGGAAGACCGCCATGTTTCAGAGCGAGGAGGAGAATCTGGCTCGAATGGCTCGAAAGGGTATGGAGCGCCCGGACGATATTCGTCTCGATCGTGGGAATAAAGCCCTTCCCCGCGCAGAGCGACGCCAGCGCCTCCCGTTCTCCGGCATCATCGGCCAGGATCAAGATCTCTCTCTCTGCCATCGTGCTTCCCTCCCAGTCAAGATGAACGCTTTCCCTGCCCCTCGCTGCATCGGTCGGCTTCCCTTGCGCGCCTTTCACGTCACCACCTGGGGCGTCCATTCCCCGCAGGCCTCCGAAAGGAGGCGGGCCGTGTCTCAGGGGCGCTTCCCGTCGCCGCCCGGGGCGTCCATTTCCCAGGGGCAGCCCTTTCGCGTGTCCTCGGCGAGGGATCGCGATGTACGTATGTTTCGATCCATTCCTGCCGTGAGACGATCGTCATGAGGTCCCTATCGGGGGATCCCCCCGGACGACTCGCAGAGGGATCCCCTCTCCGCACGACGCGTCGGGGGATATCGCTTCACCAGATGACCGAACAGGCAGCCAATCGTGCCCTCTCCACTTTCGTGATCAGAGGGATCCTGCGTCTCCCCTTCTCCAGGGGGAACTTCGGACGCTCCTCTCAGAAGGGGATGTCGTCATCGGGGGGAGAGAAGTCTCCCGGTCCGATATCGGGTGCCGGTTTCTCCGCAGTGGGCTGCGCAACGGGTTCGGGTTTCTGGTTCGGAACACGCTGCGCATCGCTCGGCGATCCGATGAACTCCACCGTGTGGGCGACCACTTCGGTCTGGTAGCGTTTGACCCCATTGCTGTCTTCCCACGAGCGGGTCTGCAAGCGCCCCTCCACGTAGATCTGACGCCCCTTGGTCAGATATTTCGCACAGTTCTCCGCCGTCTGTCCGAAGACGACGATCCGATGCCATTCCGTATGTTCTTCCCGCTGGCGGTATTCGCGGGTCGCAAGGTTGAGGTTGGCCACCGGCTGGCCGCTGGTGGTGTAACGCAGTTCCGGATCGTTCCCCAGGCGTCCCAGGAGAATCACTCGATTTGCCATCTTTGACCTCGCTCTCCGGAAGTCCGACCCAACCGGACCTCCGGTGATGATGCTGAAGAAATTCCTACGAGATATCCCGAGATCTTAGGTGACCTGGAGGGATCCGTCAAGCGGAATTCCCGCCCGCTTGCATCCTCCTTATCGTATGAACTTCCGAAAATCTTGAGGGAAAAAGTTACGGATCGTAACCCCGGCGGGACGACCTCTCCCAAAATCCCTCCGTCGCGCGTTACGAAAAGGAAGATCGAACCCGCGGTTGACGGCCTCCAGGTAGAAATGTTAGATCTTCTGGTATCCTCATGCTCGATTCTGCCCCTTCCCGGACAAGGGCGACCGGAACGGCGACGAAAAAAACCTCCACATCTTCGATCACGGCAGGCGGCAGGGGAATCCTCCCCCAAAGGAATTCCCACGATCCATGCGGGAAAGGAAAAAAGATGCCTTCGATCAAGGCAGTCCAGGTGGGCCCCCTCCGCATCGGAGGGGGCGCCCCCGTTGCAGTCCAGTCGATGTGTACCACGGATACCCGGGATGTCGCGGCGACCGTGGCTCAGATTCGACGCCTCGAGGAAGCGGGGTGTGAAGTGATCCGCCTCGGCGTGCCCGACCTCGAGGCGGCACGCGCACTCGCCCAGATCCGCAAGGCCACCCGAATACCCCTCGTCGCCGACATCCACTTCGATCACGAGATCGCACTCGTCGCAGCCGAACATGTCGACAAACTACGGATCAATCCGGGCAACATCGGAGATCGCGCCAGGATCCGGGCGGTCGTCGAACGTGCGAAGGAACGGGGGATCCCGATCCGGATCGGCGTCAATGCCGGTTCACTCGAACGTCACCTCCTCGAACGCTACGGCCCCACGCCCGAAGCGATGGTCGCCTCGGCACGGGCCCATGTCGCCCTCCTCGAAGACCTCGATTTCACGGATATCGTCGTCTCGCTGAAAGCCTCCGACGTCGCCCGTACCGTTGCGGCCTGCCGGATGTTTGCCCGCGATTGCCCCTATCCGATCCACCTCGGCGTCACGGAAGCGGGGACGAGACGGGGAGGAACCGTCAAGTCGGCCATCGCACTCGGCACGCTCCTCCTCGAAGGGATCGGGGATACGATCCGCATCTCCCTGGCGGAAGACCCCGTCGAGGAGGTCCACGTGGCCTGGGAGATCCTCGGCGCGATCGGTCTGCGCCACCGCGGTGTCACGCTCACCGCCTGTCCCGCCTGCGCACGGGCCTCCTTCGATCTCGTCGCGTGGACTCGAAAGATCGAGACCGTCACTCGGAATGCACGCCACCCCTGGAGAATCGCGGTCATGGGGTGCGTCGTCAACGGCCCCGGCGAGGCGCGCGAAGCAGACCTCGGTATCGTCGGAGGAAGAGAGAGCTTCGCCCTCTACCGAAAGGGAGGTCTCGTGCGCAGGGTCGCTCCCGACGAACTCCTCGAGGTCGTGCGAGAGGAAGTGGCGCGACTCGATCAGGAGAGGGAATCGAGGGAATCGTGAGCGCGCAGCCACGCCTCGATCCTCGGGAAGATCTCTGCGACGACGTTGCGCCCCACCAGGAGGTCTCCATGACCATACGCCTCGGCCTCGCCGTACCCCTTCCCCACGATATCGAAGCGCTTTCGCGTCGATGCGATCCGCTCGTACACCAGTTCGACGCTGGCCGGCGGGACGATCCGATCCGCAGAGCCCGCGATCAGGAAGACCGGAACATCGATCTTCCCGAGCCCCGCCTCGTAGTCGGAACTCCCATCTTCACTGCGCCACGTCCCTGAAGTGATCCACGTCACATATTGCCCGAACAACCCCCGCGGCACGTTCGTCACCAGGTTGACGAGCGCCTCGCAGAGCACCCGAAACTCCACGTTCGGCGGAAAGATCGTCAGGTACCCCGGCGGAAGGAAGCGAAGCCAGAGCCAGGGAATCAGAAAGGGTGCCAGGGTGCCCTGGAGTGCAACGAGGGGCGTCAGCCACCTCCCGAAACGGACGAGGGGACGCAGATCGTTCTGGAAACGAAAAGAGCCGGGGGAACCGATCGCTACGAGGGAAGCGACCTCACGGCGCGCAGCCGGCCGTTGGAGATGGACGTAGGCAACGAGTCCCCCCTCGCTGTGTCCGACCCAATGGACCTGCGCCGCCCCCGTCTTCTCCCGCACCGCCGCGATCACCGCCGGAACGTCGAAACGGGCGATATCGTCGAAGTTCCACCCGTAACGCACCCGGGAGAAGAACCCCCGCTGCTCGCTCATCCCGCACCCGCGCTTGTCGAACAACCAGACGTCATACCCGTGCATCGACAGATAGCGCGCCAAAGAGCGCTCTCCAAAATCGAGGTTGTAACGGTTCGCTCCGAGACCATGGCTCAGGATGACGGGAAAATTCCGCTCCTCCTCCCCACAGGGACGGTATCGCTGCAACGCCAGCCGCCAGCCATCCTCGGTCGTCACGAAGTGGATCTCGTCGTAGGGACGGGGAAGGGCGAAGAACCGGCGAACGAGGCGGTCGTACGCCAAGAGCGCGAGCACGAGGAGACTGAACGCACATAGAACCTCCATTCCTTCTCACTCCTCACCCGAAAGGAACCTCGACCGTCGCATCGGGGTCCTCCTTACGCTTCTTCGGGACGACGGACGGTGGATCCGCACGGTTGACGACGTAAAGTGCGCTTGGAGCCACACTCCAGAAACCGATCGAAGAGCGTCCGGAATCTGAACGGCACTCGATCCCCCCCCCTCGAATCCCCGGAAGGATCCGGGCCCGCCTCCCCCGCCCACCCTGGAACATCCCTTGCATTCCTCTCGGAGTGCTTCGGTATCTCACCTCGACCCTGACGTTACCACGGTTCGGCAAGAAAGGAAATGGACGACGATGCTCGGCACCCGGCTCGGATCGTATCGACTCCTCGCAAAGATCGGACATGGGGGAATGGGAGAGATCTTTCTGGCGATTCATTACGGTACCGTCGTGACCTACCGGGCCGTCAAACGGATGCACCCCCATCTTTGCCACGACCCGAAGTTCGAGGAACTCTTCCTGCGGGAAGCCTCGATCCTCGTCGAACTCCAGCCCGCACACCATCCCAATCTCCTCCAGATCTACGACATCGGCAGTGTCGGGGGCGTGCCCTACATCGCCATGGAGTACGTCCCCGGGCACACCCTCAGAGAGGTGTGCAGGGCCGCTGCGGGCAGGAGGCGGCGACCGGGGGAGACGTTGATCCCCGTGGAGCACGCCCTGGAGATCACCCTGGCGGTCTGCGCCGCGCTCGAGTTCCTCCACACGAAGATCGTGGCCCACCGTGACCTGACCCCCACGAACCTCCTCCTCACCCGGCATGGGAGCGTCAAGGTTCTCGATTTCGGCATCGCGAAGGTGGAACCCCATACGTGCAGTTTCAAGGGGACCCTGGCCTACATGTCTCCCGAACAGGTGGACCATCGGAGCGTGGATCACCGCACGGACTTCTACACGTTGGGGATGCTCCTCTACAAGATGCTCACGGGCAACCGCCCGCCTCGTTTCGATCGTTTCCGCAGTCCCCTTCCCCTGATTCCCACCGGACTCCATCCCATCCTCTCCCGGATGCTCGCGCCCGATCCGGAGGATCGCTATCCCGATGCCGCGGCACTCCGCGAGGACCTCGAGGGCTTCCGGGCTCTGTGGGGACGCCGGCACCGCAGGTTCTCTTCCATGCTCGAGCTTTCCCGCTTCCTCGCCACTCTCCGTCTCTCCAACCGGATTCCCCGGTCGGTCCACGAGTTCATCGCGCTCGAGGAAGGGGAGACCGAACCAAGAGCACGGGAAACGCCCTCCTCGATCGTACTCCTCGACGAGAGTATGCTCGCGGCGATCTCCACGGCATCCTCCCCCGCGGATCAGTCCACCCTGGTCTCGGCCGGTTCCGAATGAAATCCGGCCGGCTATTCCGCTCCCTCCCCCAGAGGGATATCCTCCACCTCCCGTTCGATCGTCGCACGCAGGAAGGTGACGATCGCCTCGATGCCCTGCGGATCGAGGCCGGTGGGCCATCCACGTTTCTGCCAGAGCCGTACGAGCCATCGGATGTCGAGGTTTCCCCCCGCTTCATCGGCGAAGGGGGACCCCCCCACGCCCCCCC
>CAZTSL010000201.1:3203-5303 GCA_964616915.1 uncultured bacterium | reverse complement strand
GGTGCACCCCCCGCCCGGCCGGGGGGTGCACCTCCCCCCCCTCGATCTTCTCGACATCTGGAAAGCGACCTGGACAGGGTCGAGGGATTCCCTCCCTTCCCGTACCCGATGACGAGTGACCTCGATCCCCGAAAATCCCCCCCCTTACCCCGAGGGATCCGAATCGATCGGGGGGGCGTCGTCGTTCCAGGCGCTGATCCACCCACCCTGCGCACCGACGGTATCGAGGAAGGCTTCGTAGTAGGGGTGCCGGCCGAGCGTGGCGCTGTCGCCGATCACGAGGAGGAAGCGCCGCGCCCGGGTAAGCGCCACGTTCATCCGCCGGGTGTCGGTGAGGAAACCGAGTTCCCCCCGGTCGTTGGCGCGGACCATGTCGAGGATCACGGCCTCCTTCTCCCGTCCCTGGAAGCCGTCGATCGAGCCGATTTCGAGCCCCGCTTCGACCTCGGAGGCGCATGCCCGTCGCAAGAGGCGAACCTGGGCGTCGTAGGGGGTGATCACGGCGAGATCCCGGGGGGAGAGCCCCCGCGAGAGGAGCCGGCGGACTTCGGCCACGGTCCGTTCGGCCTGTGCGGGGTTACAGGTGCTCGGGTCCTCCCCCTGGCGGACCTCCTCCCACCCCTTCCCCGCCGTGTCGAGGAAGATCAGGGGAGAAGGACGCAGCGGATCGGGGGAGACCCCGAGGAGTCCCTCGAGCCGGTGCGCCGCTACTGCCGGCGCCGCCGTAAGCTTCCCCCCATACTTGCTCTGGGAAGGGAAGGCCATGATCTCCCGGTTCATCCGGTACTGCACGGTGAGCATCTTGCAGAGCCCCCCGGTCGGGGCAAGCCGTTCGAAAAGGGTCGAGGAGAGCCCATCACGGGCGGCTCCACCGGCGAGCACGGTCGGAGGAAGCTGGCAGGGATCGCCGGCGAGCACGGCACGCGCTCCCCGGGAAAGGGGGATGAGCGCGATCGGATCGGTCGCCTGCGTCGCCTCGTCGAGCACGACGAGATCGAAGGTCTCTCCCCGAAGGAGCGAGAAGTCTGAGCCCGCGGCCGTCGCGCAGATCACCGATGCGCCGGCCACGATCGCCTTCTGGGCGTTCTCGAGGTGACGGCGCGCGTCCCGCTCCAGGCGTGCGGCTTCCCGGTAGGATTCGCGTTTCTGCGCTCCCGTGATTCCCCCTCGCCGCGCGCGCCGTTCGATCCGCCGGCGCAGCGCGTTGGCCTCGGCGATCCACGTGCGGGCGGTTTTGAAGGCTGGGTGTGCTTCGAGACGGGCATCGAGCGTGGCGTGTTCCATCACGGGGGAGACGCGGGCCGGATGTCCCACGCGCAGCGGGGAGAGCCCCACCTCGACGAGCCGTTCGGCGAGGTTGTCCACCGCGGTATTGCTCGCCGCCGTGGCAAGGACCCGCATCCCCTGGTGTACCGCCTGCCGGATCACCTCGACGAGGACGGTCGTCTTCCCCGTGCCGGGCGGCCCATGAAGGAGGGCCAGATCGTGAGCGCTCATGGCAAAGGCGACCCCTTCCCGTTGCACCTCGTTCAGGGAGGGATCGAAGAAGTGGAGCGTTGGGGGGGAAGCGAAGTGGGGAGGGGTACCCCCGAAGAGGATCTCCCGCAAGCGGGCGGTGGGGGTGCCCCCCTTTGCGGAGAGGAAAGCCTCGATCGCCTGGAAGCCTCGCTGGAACGTCTCGTCGGGATCGTCGAGATCGAGATGGCAATGCCCCTCTTCCATCCATTCCGGCATGTCCCCGGCAAGGACGACTGCGATCCGTTTCCCTTGCCGCCGGGCGAAGACGCCCCGTACCGTATCCGCCGCATCAGGGGATTCCCGCCAGAGGAGGACGGGATCGCCGGGGGAGATCCGAAGGAGATCGAGCGCATCCCCCTTCGAGGGGGTGAGCCAGAGACGCAGCCGCCCGCCGGCCACGGCATCCGTCTCTTCGAGCGAGAGCGCCCGCAGCGCAATCCCGCTGGCGGTGCGTTCGGCGAGGGTACGTTCCCGGCGCATCGCCTCGAAACGGCCGCGCGAGGCCGCCTGCTCCCGCTGCCACGCCTCCCGCAACGCCACCAGGCGTTCTCGTGCGGTCATCGTTGCCGTCGGCAGAGGAGG
>CAZTSL010000201.1:0-3103 GCA_964616915.1 uncultured bacterium | reverse complement strand
TAGTTCGGGTTCACGTTGCCGAAGTTCTGCATCACGTAGGCGCCATACCCCATCACAAGGCCGGCGCTTTCGTGCGTAATCCCCATCGGCCAGTCGAAGTAGCCGTCACCTGCCTCGGGCGCGGTCGCATCTTCCGACGCCGACCAGGTGGCGGGCACGGGAGAGAAGTCCTCCTCTCCCGTGGAACCGACGCAGGAAGACGCCATCGGCGTTCCCGTATGCTCCCAGGAAGGATGATCGGCAGGAAGGCCATCGGCCGGGAGGACCGGTGCCGCGACCGTAGCACCCCAAACCGGAAGACTCCAGAGGATCACGGCCAGGATCGTCATCGTCGTCTTCATCGCGCTTGCTCCTCTTCGTGGCGGACAACCCGATCTGTGCGCCGGAAACGCCGCACGAGAAAGAGCAGGGCGCCGGGAAGGAAGGCCAGGAAGGGCAAAAGGGTCGGATTTTCCGGAACGATCCCGCAGCGACTCGTGTCTTCCGGTTGCGTGACGCAATCCTCGAAGATCGATTCGGGCACCTCGTGGAGCTGCGGGAGTTCATAGACGAAGAGGAAGTAGTAGTGGTTCGTCCCCGTCTCGTTCCACTGATCCGCCACCTCGAGATAGAGGGGGCCATCCTCCTGGAAGGTGTGGATGATCTGCGGATCGGCCTTGTTCGCGGAGAGATTCTCGGCCAGGACGACGCTATCCTCGCCCTCCTGCCACTGGTAGAGCGTGAGGCGACCGTCGAGGGAGGAGGGATCGACCCCGCTCACCCCTTCGTTTCGCACGGCGAAGATGTCGAAAACGACCTTCTGACCCTTATGCCCCTCGAAGGCAAAGAAGTCGGAGTCGGGGAAGCCGTCGTCGCTCATGATGAGCCCCACGATGATCGAGGGGATCGGCCACAAATCCGCCTGGGAGATGAAGTCGTTCATGAGGTCCTCCTCGACGACTTCCTCGGTGCCCACCGACGCCGTGGCGAGATGGAGGCGGTAGGAGAAACCTTCCCCCCCCCTACCGTCCGCCGCGAAGACCTTGATGTAGAAGGTTCCGTCCTCCGGGGCGACGAAGACGAGTTCGGGATCGTAGGAGCAATCCGTATTGTCCATCGCCGCGATGCGGACGTTGTTGCTCCGGTAGATCTCGATCGCGGCGTCGAGGGGAGAACCCGCAGCCTCGGCCTCGATGTCGAGGTAGAGGATGCCGAACTCGGGAAGCGCGATCTTGAAGTAGTCGGCATCCTCGTTCGAGGAGATCTCTCCTGCAACGACGCCGAGGCTCACCCGGTTCGCGTCGCGGCGGGTGTCGTTCGGCTCACGTTCCCGGTCTTCCCGCTGAGCCGCAACCACGGCGGGCAGGAGCGTGAGAAACACGAAGGTTGCGATCATGGCGTATCGGCTTCTGATGGATGTCATGACGATTCTCCCTGCTTGAATGATGGGGGGCCAGGCGCCAGGAGGCTTCCCTTTCCCTCCCTCCCTTCCGCGCGGGGGGGAGGAGAAGGACCCTCCTCAGGCGCCCAGGAGGCTTCCGCCGCAGACCCGGATGACGGAACCGGTGATCCCGGCGGCACCGGGGGAGGCGAGGAAGGTGACGGTCTCCGCGATATCGTGGGGCTTTCCCCCTTGAGAGAGGTTGCAGAGACGGCGCCCCACCTCCCGGGTCATGAAGGGGATCGCCTCGGTGAGGCGCGTCTCGATGAATCCCGGTGCGATCGCATTGACCGTGATGCCCCGTCGCGCCACCCTGCCGGCGAGGTTTTCGACGAATCCGATGATCCCGGCCTTGCTCGCCGCGTAGTTCGTCTGCCCGAAGTTCCCCGCGATCCCCGCCACGGAGGAGAGACAGACGATCCGGCCGTTGTGATGGATCGAGTCGTCGGCGATCAGGCGTTGGGTGATCCGGATCACGGCGGTGAGGTTGATGCCGATCGCTTCCCGCCAGAAACGGCGGTCCATCTTTGCCAGAGTCCGGTCGCGGGTGACCCCGGCGTTGTGGACGACGATGTCGATCCCCTCCTCCCGAAGGGCTTCGGCGATCCTTTCCGCGGCATCGGGGGCGGAGACATCCTGAAGGAGGGGGGTGGCCCGGGTCTTTTCCACGACTTCGGCGAGCACCTGCCGGTCCTCCGGCCGGTCGAGCGCAACGACGTGGGCCCCTTCGCGCGTCAGGAGGGTGGTGATCGCTGCCCCGATCCCCCGCGCCGCCCCCGTGACGAGCGCCCGTTTCCCCGAAAGGGGGGAAACGAAGGGGATCGGGGTGGGGAGCTTGACCCGCTTCGTCAATGGGATCGGTTGGCCGCTGATGTACGCGGATCGCGGGGAGCAGAGGAAGCGCAGCGGCCCTTCGAGGGCAACCTCCGCGCCCGGTTCGACGTAGAGGAGGTTGGCCGTGGCCCCCTTGCGGCCGATCTCCTTGGCCACGCTCCGCACGAATCCCTCGATGGCCCGAAGGGTGGCCGCTTCCTCCACGTCATGGGTCTCCTCGGGAGGACGGCCGAGCACGACGATGCGCCCACACCGCCCGATGCGGCGGATACGGGGATGAAAGAAATCGTAGAGGCGATCGAGATCCTCCGTCGTCCTGAAGCCGGTGGCGTCGAAGAGCATCCCGTAGACTTCACCGGTTGCTCCCTCTTTCTCTTCGATCACGGGATGGTTCACCCGTTTCCCACCGGCCAGGAACGCCTCGGCATGTTCCCCCGTGACCGCGATCTCTGCCCCGCTGCCGATCAGGTCGTCGAGGAGGATTTCTGGAAACTCCCCCGTCCCTCCGACGAGGATGCGCCGTCCCGAAAGGGGCTTCTCCTCCCAGGGAGCGGTCTGCCGTTCCAGTTCCTGGGGGACCGGCAGTCCGATCGAGGACACCAGCCTCCGTAACGCAGGTCTCCGTCCGATATCGAGTAGATAGTCGTGCATCTTCTCCCCCTTTTCCTTCGCCGAACATCGGGCACGACGGGATATCCTGGCGATCCTCGCCGCCAGCGCGACGAAGACGATCGAACCCGCTCTCCCCCGAACTCCTGCTGGCGGGATCGTGACGGCTCCCAAAACCCGAAGCATCGGGCTTCCACCGATTGGAACCGAGGCACGTCAGGTGGCTGCCAGTATATGGGC
>CAZTSL010000200.1:0-5326 GCA_964616915.1 uncultured bacterium | reverse complement strand
GGTAACCGTTCACGGTCTTTCGGAGAGAGGCGAGTCGGTTGTCGAGTGGAGCAGGACATTGCCGGTAGCCAAGAACTTTGTCGAAGGCGTGAACGGTTACGAGAAAAGTAAAGCCCCCGCCGGGGCATCCCGACGGGGGCTCGCGTCAACCTGGAACCGCCAGTGTGGCGGATCGAAATCCGACTCCCCAGCACGGACTCGAACCGCGGACCCGATGGTTAACAGCCATCTGCTCTACCAACTGAGCTACTGGGGAAGGAGGCGTTTCGATACGAAACGCCGTCAACGAAGCGTAATATACAAATTTTCCTCGAGGTTGTCAACAGAAAATTCCAGGGTGCCGCGATGCGGGTCGGGCGACTCCGAACGATGGGGAAGAAGGGCAGGAACGCAGCAACATCGGGCTGTCCCGATCCTCGATTTCAGATTTTCCCCCCTCATGCCGACAAGGAAGACAGGCAAGACCAACGTTTGGATGGAAAAGAGGGACATGCCAATGAACATCGAGAGGATCATCGAAGAAGGAGACCAGCTCTTCACCGAGGGACGCATCGAAGATGCGCTCGCAAAGTGGCAGATGGCCTCCTCCTCCTGTCCCGACGCATTGGTGGAGGAACTCGAAGAACGCATCAGCCTCGCCCAGGAACAGATCGGAGAGACGATGCGCCAATCACCCAGCGGGAAGATGGCAGATCGCAGAGAGATGCCAGCCGGCGATACGATCGAACACGCCACCCTCCTCGAGCGCTTCGACGTCCTTGCCGACATCTGGGAAGCGGGGGAGGACGAACCGGCCCTGGAACGCCTGATCTTCAAGGCGGAGAAAACCCTCCAGGAAGCACGGCGAAGCCGGGATCTCGCACAGATCCAGGAAGCGATCCGCCTCTGGGAGATGGTCCGGAAGATCGCCCCGGAGGAGAAGCGGGCCATCGATGGGATCGAAGCGGCGAAGTTCGAACTTCGGGCGATCGAAACGCTCTCGAAAACCTCCGCTTCCCCTGCCGAAGCCCCCTCCTCCAGAACCGAAGGAATCTACCCTCCGCGGCGCAATGTCCCGCGGGAAGATCGCTTGCGCCAGGGGCGAAGAACCGGGAGCGGAAAATCGCTCATGGCCCAACTCGCCGATCTCCTGACGAACGCGGACGTGAAACTCCGGCAGGGGAAAGAGGAGAAGAACCGCGAGAAGATCCGGCAGGCGGGTTATCTCTGGGAAGCGGCGCTCCAACTCGATCCCGATTGCCACGAGGCCAAGGAAGGTCTGGGCCGCGTTCGCCGTATCCTGGGAGCAGATTGGAAGGAGGGGAACAAGGGCGAAGAGGTCAACTGGGAGATGACCGGTCTCCCCCATCCCGAAACGCTCCGGAACCTCAAGGAGGAACTCGATGCCCAACCCGAACGGATCACCCTCCCCTGCGAGAGTTCCCGCGATTTCCTCGTCAACTATCGGGAAAACCCGCCCGGTCTGGTCCTTTACGCACAGAAACCCTATACCGCGGGGGATGAGATCGCACTCACCGTACAGATCCGCGACCGGGGGATGACGATCGATCTCGAAGGGGTGGTGCGCGAAGTCTCCCTCTGTGACGAGACGAATGCCCAGTACCGGGTCGAGGTGGCCTTCAAGAACTGGAACGAAACGCTGCAAACCCGGATCGCGTCACTCAAACAGCCTGTGGGACAGACGCGGTACCGCAGCCCCTACCGCAAGGAGGCATCCAAGGAAGGAGGGAAGCTGCGGCAGATCCAGATCACCCTCCCCCTCGAGCAACTTCGCCTCCTGGGCATCCTGGGCGCCTCGGGCGTCGCCGTTTCCCTCGTTGCGGCGATCTTTCAGTGGGGAACGAGCGGGCGGATCTCGCTCTCCTTCTACGAACTCTGCGTGGCCTTGATCGTGGCGCTCGGCTTCCTGGTGGGAGAGAAGGTCTGGGCCGATGCCCCACGTCGCATCGATCGTCTCGGGAAAGGACTCCTCGTGGCGGGTATCGTGCTTTTCCTCGTCTTCACGACGTCGATCATGAATGCATTCTACCTCCTCTCCTCGATCGCCGACCAGGGTCTCATCCTCGATGGGATCGTGCAGGGAATGATCTGGCGCAGCGTCATCGTGATGGTCGAGGCGCTCCTGGCCTTTGCCCTCCTCCTGGCGCTCTTCGCGCCCCCGCAGCGAAACGAGGGAGGATGAGGCTTTCTGCGGAGAGGAAGCGGTTCCTCGTAAGGGGCAGCGGGTCCCCGCTTCACGTTCGTCCCGCAAGACGACGGTCGAGGCTGCGGAACTGGATCGCCTCGGAGAGGTGGGCGGCCTCGATCGTCTCCGATCCGGAAAGATCGGCGATCGTCCGGGCGACCTTCACGATCCGTGCGTAGGCACGCGCGGAGAGGGAGAAACGATCGAGGATGAGGGAGAGCAGCCGCCGCCCCTCCGGCGTCAAGGGACAGAAGGCTTCGATCTCCTGCTGCTCCATCTGGGCGTTGCAGTGGATCCGGCGGCCGGCGAAGCGTTCCCGCTGGATGACCCGCGCACGGTTGACCCGCCGGCGGATCGTGGCGGACGATTCCCCCCCCCGTTCCCGGAGCATCTCCTGAAAGGGCACCGCCGGCACCTCGATCTGGATATCGATCCGGTCGAGGAGGGGACCGGAGATCCGGTTCGTATAGCGCTGAAGCTGAAGAGGGGAACAGGTACATTCGTGGCGGGGATCGGTGAGATAACCACAGGGACAGGGATTCATCGCCGCAACAAGCATGAAACGGGCCGGATAGGTCACGGTCGCAGAAACCCGGCATACCGTCACGACGTGATCTTCGAGTGGCTGGCGCAGTGCTTCGAGAACGGCTCTTCGGAATTCGGGGAACTCGTCGAGGAAGAGCACGCCGTTGTGCGCCAGGGAGACCTGCCCACAACGCGCCATCCGCCCTCCCCCGATCAGACCGGCATCGGAGATCGTGTGGTGTGGCGCGCAGAAGGTGCGGTGCGTGATCAACGACTTCCCCTGGAGCAGACCGGCGGCACTGTAGATCTTGCTCGTTTCGAGCGCCTCCTCGAAGGTGAGATCGGGAAGGATCGTGGGGAGGCGTCGCGCGAGCATCGTCTTTCCGCTCCCCGGCGGACCCGACATCAGCACGTTGTGGGATCCCGCCGCCGCGACCTCCAGAGCACGCTTCGCATGGGCCTGTCCGATCACATCCTTGAAGTCGATGCTGTAGCGGCGCGGCTTTCCAAAGGGATCGTCCCGTGCCGGTGGAACCTTGGAGATTCCCCGCCCCTCCCGACAGAATCGGATCATCTCGTCGAGCGTGGCGGCGCGCCATACGTCCACGCCCGAGACGACGGATGCTTCCGCTGCGTTCTCGGGGGGGAGGATGAGTCCCCGCATCCTCCGTTCGAGTATCATCGCGGCCACGGAGAGGACGCCCCGCACGCTTCGGATCGTACCGTCGAGCGAGAGTTCCCCCAGGACCACGAACCCTTCGAGCGCGCCGGCATCGAAGATCCGCAGGCCGCTGAGTAGACCGAGTGCGATCGGCAGATCGAAGGCGCTGCCATCCTTTCGGATGTCCGCGGGCGCGAGGTTGACCGTGATCCGCTTGGCGGGGGGAAGGATCCCCGTATTGCGGATCGCCGCCATCACCCGCTCCTTGCTCTCCCGGACGGCGTTGTCGGGGAGCCCGACGATGTTGAAGGCGGGGAGTCCCGGCCGCACATCGACCTCCACCGCCACGGGATAGGCATCGATACCGAGGATCGCGGCGCTGACGATCGTCGTCGGTCTTCCACGTTCCGCGGCCGGGGATGCGCGCTCCTTCTCCGATCGAGTCTTCTCCTTCCCCCCAACCGGTGGGGGAAGGAGATCTCTTCCTTCGGGGGAGGTATCCCCCTCCCGATGGAGAGCGTGCGGCACACCTCCGGGGGATAGGGGGCCATCGCCTCCTCCTTCCCACTCGGCAGGAACCGCCGGCCCCTCTGCACGATGATCCGTCATCTTCCTCTCCTCGATTCCGATTTCGCCTGGAACGAGACGAAATCCTCGATGTGAGGGGATCACCGATCAAATCCCGTGCCGTATCCTGCGCCCCCGCTCCCCTCGGGCTGCGCTGTCGGGAAGATCTTCCGAGGAGGAGCCATGATTCGAGGCTTTGGACCCCGCTCTTCCTCCGGCGGTATCGAACGTCGAGGAGGAGGGATGCCGTCCGGATTCCGGGCTCCTGCCACCACATTCCGGACGGAGCGCTTTCCCTTTCCTCGTGGCCTCAGATCCGCATCCCTACCGGATTCGACCGGTGCAACGCCGCGTGCAAGCTCGTTCTTTCCGGGAAGCCGAAATCCCAGCAGTATCGGGAGAGGAGATGAAGCGTGGAGGAAAGCGCCCCGCGGTCACCATCGGGGATCCCTCCGATCGATCGGTAGGTTGATGAAAAGGGCTCGATGGAGTACTCTGAAGGGGAGAAGGGCGCTTCCTTTCCCTTCCGAGGATGACCCGCCGGTATCCACGTTCGAGGCGAAGTTTCGAAGCACGAGACAAGGCATGACCCTCTGGAGGCGTACCATGAAGTTTTTTCTGATCCATCGTTGCTTTCCATTCCTCCTCTGCTTCACGTCCCTCCTGACCTGGATCGGCGGCGAACCGGCGGGAGCGGCACATCTGACTCCGAGAGCCGCTCCCTCCCCACACCCGAAGCCCTCCCATCTCCTGGTCGCGATGGCCAGGGGGGAAAAGCCGCCAGAAACGGGGGGAACGCAGCGCTCCGAAAAAGGGGAAGCCCGCACGGGCGGCTTCCAGGGAACCGGCTCTGTGCGGCTCCTTCCCCGCACGGCGTGGAAGCCGGCAGCGCTCTGTTTCGTCTGCGGGAAGCCGGTCGAGGATGGAAAGACCTTCCTCATCAAGGGACGCCGGCTCCCCGCCCATACCCATTGCCTCACGGAGTTCGAGAAGAGCCCGGAGCGATACTTCGCCAGGGTGCAGCCCCGTGCGGCACTCTTCCACGAGGACTTCGTCGATCCCCCGCTGCCGGGAAATCGATGGATCTACGGAGGGGTCTATGTCGTCTTCGCCCTCCTTTCCGGGGCACTGGCAGCTTACGTCGCAGTAGGGCGGGGCCATTCCCCCACGGTGTGGTTCTTCACCGGTCTCCTCCTCAATCTCCTGGCTCTCCCCCTCCTCCTCCGCCGTCCCCATGGCGCGGAAGTGAAGGCCGTTCCGGGTCTCCCCAAGGTTCCGCTGACCGCGCAACCCCTCCCCTGCCCCGGATGTGGTCACGGGAATCACCCTTCGGCAGCGCAATGTCCCTTCTGCCACCATCCCCTCGAACCGCGTTACCCACCGGAAAC
>CAZTSL010000199.1:0-5345 GCA_964616915.1 uncultured bacterium | reverse complement strand
CCCCGGAAGCGCCCTTCCCCTCCGGTGTGAAACGCCGGGGATCGAAGAGTTCGGGGGCCTCCGCGATCAGAGCCTCCGCGCTCACCTCGACGCCGTAGGGGAGAAGGGGGGGACGCGCACGCTGCGAGACGGTCTGAACCGGATTCGGAACGAGCAGGCGCACGAGTTCGTGCACCTCCCTGAAGAGCCGGGGAATGACGAGGATCGCCAGATTCGTGAGGAGACCGACGAAGACGATGTAGAAGGCGAAGACGAGGAACTTTCGGAGCCAATCGTCCCGGGGGCGCTTGCGGACCTTGACGTTCACCCAATCGACGAGATTCTTGGCCATGTAGCTGATGACGAAGGTGATGAAGATGATGTCGAAGAAGGCGCGCAGCATATAGAGGAGGAAGAGGAAGATCGCCCAGATCGTCGCCTTCTCCCAGGGGAGACGTTTGAAGAAGTCGAGGCCGCTTCGGGCGATCTCTCCCGCCGTGGAGGATGGAGGGGAGGGGGGCGGCGCCGTCGAACTCCGCTCGTCCATCACCGATTCGTCTCCTCCTTCGTTTCCCCTCGGCGCTGCGCAAGACGTGTTTCCATGAAGTCGATGATCCGGGTTTCGAGACGCACGCCGTCGAGACGGTTGATCTCCTGGACGCCGGTGGGGGAGGTCACGTTCACCTCGGAGAGGAGACCGCCCAGGATGTCGAGGCCGACGAAGTAGAGGCCGTCGGCGCGGAGGCGTGGGGCGAGGTATGCCGCGATCTCCCGGTCGCGGGGCGTGATCTCGGCCTTCCGGACGCTGGCCCCGATGTGGATGTTGCCGCGGTGGTCCCCCTGGGGGGGCACCCGAAGCACCGCGCCGATCGGCTCCCCGTCGAGGAGGATCACCCGCTTGTCCCCCTCGCGCGCCTCGGGGATGTAATGCTGCGCCATCACGTACTTCGTGCCATAGGCCGTGGAGAAATCGAGGATACCGGAGAGATTCGTGTCCCCTCGTCGCAGCAGGAAGACCCCCTCCCCCCCCGCCGCGTCGAGCGGCTTGAGGATCATCACCCCGCCCGCCCGATCGAGGAACTCGCGGAGGAGCCGCCGGTCACAGGTGACGATCTGACCCGGAATCACCTCGGGGAAGTGGAGCGCGTAGAGCTTCTCGTTGGCCAACAGGATCCCCCGAGGATCGTTCATCACGAGGGTCGAAGGGGGGAGGTGGAGGAGCTGCATCGTGGCGAAGACGTAGGCCGTGTCGAAAGGCGGATCCTTGCGCATCCAGACGACGTCGAAGGCATCGAGCGGCTCGATCCCGCGTCGAAGGATGGAGAAGAAGGGACGCGCGGAAAGATCGAGGGCGACTTCCCGGATCCTCCCGTAGAGACGCCCCCCCTCGAGAAAGAGTCCGGGCGTCTCCACGACCGCGACCCGATGACCCCGCCGCTGGCATTCGAGCATGAGGACGAGGGTCGTATCCTTGTCGAGCAGAACGTCCTCGATGGGATCCATCACGAAACAGACCGAAAGATCCATCTTCCTTCCCCTATCCTCGTGAGATCTCGAGCTGGCGCATCTTCTTGTAGAGGTGGCTCCGTTCGATCCGGAGTTCCCGGGCGGTGCTCGATACGTTCCAGCCGTTGCGGCGCAACGCCTCTTCGATGATGTGCCGTTCGGCCCGCTGCAACCGTTCCCGCAGGGAGGCGCCGGCAGCGGCGCCGGGGCGCGGCTCCCTCGCGGGGTCGAAGAGCGCCATGACGTCGTGGTGCGTGATCGTCTCCGAAGGGACCAGGATGACGAGACGTTCCACCGTGTTGCGCAGTTCCCGGATGTTTCCAGGGTAGTCGTAGGCCTCCAGCAATGAGAGCGCCTCGGCTGTGATCGTCTTGGGGCGCTTCCCATTCTCCTCGCAGATGATCCCGATGAAGTGTTCCACGAGGCGGGGGATGTCCTCTTTTCGTTCCCGCAGCGGCGGGGCGCGGAAGGGGATCACGTTGAGCCGGAAGAAGAGATCCTCGCGGAAGGTGCCCTCGCGGATCATCGCAGCAAGATCCTTGTTCGTGGCAGCGATGATCCGGACATCGACCGAGATGAGGCGGTTGCCGCCCACCCGCTCGAATTCCCCCTCCTGGAGGACCCGAAGGAGTTTCGCCTGCATGTCGAGGGGCATATCCCCGATCTCGTCGAGGAAGAGCGTCCCGCCGTCCGCCTGTTCGAACTTCCCCTTGCGGGTCCGGATCGCATGGGTGAAGGCCCCCTTCTCGTGGCCGAAGAGTTCGCTCTCGATCAACTCCTTGGGGATCGCCGCGCAGTTGAGCATGATGAAGGGTTTGTCGCTACGCCGGCTCTGCGCATGGATCGCCCGGGCGATCAGCTCCTTGCCGGTGCCATTCTCGCCGGTGATGAGGACCCGGCCGTTGGTCGGAGCGATCTGGGCGATCCTGGCCTCGAGTTCCCGCATCGGGGGACTCTCCCCCACGAGCACGTGTTTGCGGTCGATCTGCCGGCGCAACGTGTCGTTCTCGTCGGCGAGACGCTTGAGCGCAAGGGCGTTGCGGATCGTGAGGAGGAGTTTCTCCATGGCGATCGGTTTCTCGAGGAAATCGATCGCCCCCTTCTGCGTTGCGGTCACCGCGGTGCGGATCGTGCCATGTCCCGACATCATCACGACGGGCAGATCGGGAAAACGCGCCCGAAGCCGGATCAACGTCTCGATGCCGTCGATGCCGGAGAGCCGGACGTCGAGGAGAACGAGGTCGATCTGCCCCCCGGCGGCGATCTCGAGCGCCGCCTCTCCCGTTTCGGCGGAGATCACGGAAAACCCCTCGATCCGAAGCCCCGTCGTGAGGCTTTTTACGATATTCTTCTCGTCATCGACGATCAGGATCGTTTCAGACATCCATTCCCCTTCAAGTTCGACAAAGGAGAATCACCTTCAAGGCGTCGGGACGGGATGCAGCCTCGACCGCCCGGAGTCCCTCCTCGAGGGGGAAACGAGCACTCACGAGCGCTTCGACCGAAATCCACGAGGAGAGGGCACGCAACGCCGGGGGGAAGGGGCCACAGCGGGAGCCGACGATCGTGAACTCATCGATGACGATCGGGGCACTCTCCAGGGTGACCTTCCCATGGAAGGTCGATTTGAGGACGAGCGTCCCACGGGGCACGAGGGCGGAGAGCGCGATCGAGAGCCCCTCGGGCTTTCCGGAACACTCCACGACGACGTCGTAACGCCCTTCCGGTTCGGTCCGGGTCTCGATACCGCCGAGCCGTTGGAGATGGGCGAGCTTTTCGGGGTGCCGGCCCAGACAGGTGAGGCGACACCCCGTCGTACGCACGACCCGCGCGATCAACTGCGCGAGTTTTCCGTCCCCTACGATCAACACTGCGTCGTCGGGACGGATATGGACCTGTTCGAGGATCTCGAAGGCCGCGGCCAGCGGTTCCGTGAAGAGGGCGGCCTCGTCGGAGAGGCCTTCCGGGACTTCGTGGAGGTTGGCCACCGGAAGGGTGAGATATTCGGCAAAGGCACCGTCCTTCCCGAGGATGCCGAGCACACGGCGGTTGCCGCAGTGACGGGCGAGTCCCCGGCGGCAGCGCGGACACGAGCCACATCCGAGGTTGATCTCCCCCACGACCCGCTTCCCCATCCACCGTGGATCGTCGCAGGCCTCCACGACACCGACGAACTCATGCCCGGGAATTCCGGAGAAACCCATGTATCCCCGAAAAATTTCGAGATCGGTGTTGCAGATGCCGGCGCAGGATACCCGGATGAGGGCCTCCTTTTCGGCGGGTTCCGGCACCGGTGTATCCACGAGGGTGAGGTCGCCGTCGAATCGTAACGCTTTCATCCTGCATTCCTCCCACCACCGGGACAGCGGGTTTGCGCCGCGCCACCGGCCCGTTACTCCGGGAACCATTCGAGGAGGAGCCTGGCGATCTTGCGCCCTTGCTGGGGACTGCTGATCGTGAACTTGCTCTGTTGCAGATACTGCCCATTGCGTTTCCGGTATCTCCGGATCGCGACCTTGGGCGCTCCGAACGTCTTCTTCCTTCGGTCGAATTCCTCGTAGAGGAAGAGAATCGTGGTCCATGCGCCACGGCTCAAGACTTCCTTCTTCAACTCCTTGACGAGGACCTCACCATTCTCTTCGTACTGGATCGTGATCTCATCGATCGTTGCAGCCATCTAGGATTCCTTGTCGTTCGGGTTGGCGGGACCGAAGGGGATTTCGTCGGTCTCGGTTCTGCCGGCCGGAATCTCGTCTCGGAGATCCTTGCTCGGCATCAAATCGGTTTTCGCCGCCTGCGCCGGATCTCCACCAGGATATAGAGGAGCACCAGGAGGGCCGCGCCATAGATCACCTTGCGGATATGCGTCCTGGCCGCGGCGATATCGTCGCCGAAGTGGAAGGCGAGATAGACGACCGTCGGAACGCTGATGAGTGCCGCAAGCCCGTCGAGGAGGAGGAAGAGCGGGAAATCGAACCGCATCGTCCCCGCGATGAGGTAGGTCGGGGCACGCAAGCCAGGAAGGAAGCGGGCGAAGAAGACTGTCTTCTCTCCGTAACGCTCGAAGAAGCGTTCCGTCTTCTCGATCCGTTTCGGGCTCATCCACCGGTTGAAGAGCCGGACATTGACGATTTCCCGGCCGAAACGACGTCCCAGCCAGAAGATCGTGGCGTCACCGATCAACACACCGCAAAGGGCCACGAGGACCATCCCGTAGAGATTCCAGCCATGGATATAGGTGAGATATCCCGCCGTAATGAGAAGGATGTCCTCCGGCAAGGGCAAACCGAGGCCGCAGAGCAAAAGCCCCAGGAAGATTCCGAGATATCCCAACCATATGGAACTGCCGACCCACTCGAGCATGGAAGGGGAGCCTCCTGACCGATACGCGCTCGATGGCAACGTTTTCGTTGATTTCTCTGGGCATTCCCAACGACCTCACCCGACGTGTCCTCCTCATGGCCCTCCTCCACGCGCCGACCGTGCCCCTCCATGGATCGGGCCCTGGGCTCCTGCTTCTCCTCATTCTACCGGGTCGCGAGCAAAAGTCAAAAGATCGAGCCCTCTGGCAGAAGGGAGCGTGAGGCGTGGGATGCCTCGGATCGGGAATCGTCGAGGGGGGAATCGGGGGACAAGTCAGTAGTCCTCCTCGGCTTCGAGGGGTTCCGTCCCTTCCGGATACTCCTCACCCGGCTCGACGCCGGTGTCGAAGCCATCGTCCGCGGCGGCATCGTCCGCGGCGGCATCGTCCGCGGCCATGGCCAGGTCTTCATCGTAGGGGGCAATATCCTCGGGGAGGGGATCAGCGATATCCCCCTCCACCCGGGGGGCGGCGGCCATCTCTTCGATGGGGGGGGTGG
>CAZTSL010000198.1:0-5403 GCA_964616915.1 uncultured bacterium | reverse complement strand
ATCTGCCCCTTTCCTCCCTTCACCCCCTCCCCCCCTGGCGCAGCTCGAGGATCAGCTTGCGCAGCACGTGAAGAAAGATGAAAAAAATCCCGAGTGCGCTCATCACCTCGATGGGGGCGGGCCACTGGCAAAGCGCCATCAGCATGAAGAAGAAGGAGGTGAAATCCTGTTTGATGAGGGGTTGGAGCTTGAAGAGGAGGAGGAGAAGGTTGTGACGTCTCTGCGATGGCGTGGCTTCGCGGCGAATCTCCTCCGCGATCGCCACGCCGGTGCCCTGGCGCATCCGGATCATGAGGAGATACATCATGACCACGAGGATCGCCATACCCGAGAGATTGGCCAGGGAGAGCCGATAAAGCCACGTCTTTCCCTGTGCTTTCGCGTGGAGGCCCACCCCGAGGAGGAAGAGGAGGTAACGGGAGTGATCGACCGTGGTGTCGAACCAGGCTCCGAACTTCGACTGCTGGAACTTGATCCGGCTGATTTCGCCGTCACAGCCGTCGAGGATCGAGATGAACTGGAAAAGGAGCCCCGCTACGGCCAGGCTCCAGGCCTTCCCCTGCACGAGGAGGAAGAAGTCCGCCACCCCGAGGAGGAAGCAGACGATCGTCACATGGTTCGCCCGTACGGGGGTGTCGAGCAGCTTCGAGGTGATCCAGAGGGAGACATGGCGGTTGAAGTGGCGGGAGACGAAGCCATCGACCGGTTTGCGGCACGATTCGAGGAGGCGCTTCGTGGCGTGGACCGAGGATTCCGGTGTCGTCACCGCAGCCCAGAGTCCGATCCCCGTAAGATCGACCGCCCGGCACATCGAGGATTCAAGGAGGCTCCGAAGGAGAGCTTCGGGGGAGAGCGCCGCGCCGAGGTGCGCCGAGACGGCAGCGGGGCAGAGCCAGGCGCCGACCTCCACCCCATCGGCGGCATCCTGCGCATCGGCAAGACCCGTCACCCGGTTCCCTTCGAGTCGCACGCCGGTCGCTCCCCTTCCGGGGGCACCCTCGTCCCCCCGGTCGATCCCGATGACGGTTCCTTCGGCGAGGAATCCTTCCCCCTCGGCGACGAGGTGGGCGAGGAGATCGGGGGAGAAGACGCGATCGGCGCGAAGGAGGAGGAAGGGCGCTTCGGTTTCGACCCGCCCCTCGACGGTGACCGTGAGGCGGCGAAGGCGTGGATCGCCCTGAAGCCTCCGCCGGATCGTCCCGTCGTCGGTGACGACGTGAAAGGCGCGTATCCCGGCCGCCTGCGCGGAGAGGATCACCCGAACGAGGAGGGGAATCCCTCCGACGCATCGGAAGGCCGCCTCGGGGTTCGCCGCCTGGTCGGAGGAGAGGAGAATGATCGCCTGGTTCACCGGTTTCCTCCTGTCTTCTCCGTCGAGTCGCCCGCCGGAGGATGCTGGGAACGTCGTTCGTGAAATGCCTCGAGAAGCGGGGGAAAGAAGAGGAAGGTGGCGATGAAACAGGCCCCCAGCCCGAGCACCGCCAGGATCGCAATGAGGTAGAGCCCGCGGTGATGCGCGATCAGCATCCCGGAGTACCCAGCGATCGTCGTCAGAGTGCAGACGAGTACCGGCCCGAAAGTCAACCGTACCGCATCCGCAACCCGCCCCGATTGCTCCCCCTCCAGGACCGCGTGGAAGAGATGAACCCCGTTGTCGATCCCCAATCCCACGACCGAGGCGAGCACGATCACGTTGAAGAAGTTGAGGGAGACGTCGAAGAGCGCCATCAACCACGGAAGGAGGAGGAAGCCGCCGAAGAGGGGCACCATGACCCAGAGCGCATGGGAGATCCGCCGGAAGTCGAGGAGGACGAAGAGAAAGATCGCCACGAAGGAGAGGACGAGGACGATCTTCCCCTCCCGAATGACGAGTTGCAGGATGTCGGCGAGCACCAGGGTATCCCCCGCCGGCGTCAGCGTCCCCCGTGAGGTGCGGATCCCTCGGACATCATGGGCAAAGGCGATCGCCTTGCGGCCGTCCTTGCGCTCCACGCTCGGATAGATCGCCAGGATGTAGGCCGGCGGATCGGTGACGGTCATGAACTGGTTGCGCAGGATCTCCGGGATCTCCTCGATCGAAAGGGGGGGAGGGAGCGCTTCCGTGCGGAGCCGTTTGAGGTAGGCCCGCAGGTTCGGGTCCTTCGTCTTGTTGATCACGATCGGTGTGATCCCGGCCCGGATCCGCGCGATGATCTCCCGCTTCCGCTCGTAGACCGGTCCACGCAGCGATGCCAGGCTGATGAGCTTTCCGATCGTGGGAGAGGTCTTGTCCTCGTCTCGGCGCTTCATCAAAGCGAGATGCGCTTCGGTCAGGGTCTCGAAATCCTCGGCCAGCACGACCGCCCCGGGCGTCGCCGAACTGAAGGCGACCCGGTGCAGCCGCTCGTTGGCCTCCTCGAGATTCTGGGGGGTCACCTCCACGGAACGGAAGTCGTAGTCGAACCGGACGTGCAAGAGTCCATAGATGCCGAAGGGAACGAACGCCAGGACGAGAAAGGCCGTGATCCGACGTCCCGCGATCCACGGCAAGGGCAGACGTCGCGCCAGCGAGGGCGGGATCCTCTCCCTGCGGAGGGGGAAATGGCGTTCCATCAAGAGGATGAGCGGCGGCATGAGCACGAGGATCGTGACGAGCACGAGGATCGTGGCCAGAAAGGCGATCGACCCGAACTGCGCGAACCCCTGGAAGTGGACCCACACCATGAGGAGGAAGGCTCCTGCCGTGGTGAACGCCGAGGTCACCACGGCCCGCCCCGTCGTTCGCCAGGCCGCGGCCAGCGCTCCCCGCGGCGTCTGTCCCTCTCCCCTCTCGTGAAGGTAGCGTGAGAGGAGATGGAGACTGTAATCGATGCCGATTCCCATCATGATGAGGAAGAGGAAGGAGGAGATCACGTTGAGTTCGTGGTACACCCGCTCCGCGATCGCAAAGGAGAGGAAGAGTCCGATCACGAGGGGGATGAGCGCAAGCACGATCAGCTTGATCCGGCGAAAGTAGAGGAGATTCACGAGGAGAATCCCGGAGAGACTCAGGAGGGTGCCCCGCCCGAGGTCCCGCACGATCGTGTTGTACACCTCGATGCGGTTACGCAGCGATCCGGCGTAGAAGACCTTCATCTCGGGGTGGTAACGCCCGGGCGAGAGGGCGGCGACCAAGTGTTGGACCCGATCGTAGAACGCCCGTGTCGCCGAGAGGTTGCTCCCCTCGATCAGGGGGCGGATCGTAAGGGCGAGGGTCGTATGATCGGCATCCGTCTGGTAGACGTCCTGGGGCATCTCCTTTCGGAAGCGCTCCTGCCACGTCTCGATCGTTTCATCCGGGGGTTCCTCCTGGGGCGTCTCTTCCTCCAGGCCGAGGCTGAAGGGGGAGTGCTTGCGCTTCTCTTCCGCGAGGTAGCGTTCGATCTCGAGGAGGTCGTTCGTGCCGAGGAAGAAGATCCCGTAGCGGTCGAGGAAGGCCTTCTCCCGCGTGTAGGTCGCCCACTTCACCTCCGGCCATCGCGTCACCTCGGCGCGGATCGCCTCGGCCAGCCGGACCATCGCGTCGAAGTCGGGACATTCGAGGAGGACGGCCAGGTAGCTCGTCCCCCCCGCCTTGGCCGCCACCTCGTTCAGATGACGCACGCTCGGATAGTCCTGGGGCAGCAGTTTCGCATAGTCGCTGTTGACGCGAAGCTGCCGGACGAAGAACCAGGAGGCCCCTGCCAGGAAGAGGAAGAAGATCACCGTCGCCCAGGGGCGGCGCTCGGCGTTCCGCAAGATCCCGGCCGCCACCCGATCGTATCGAAAGACTTCCCCGAGCCGCTTCATGCTTCCCCTTCCGATCCCAGAGTTCACATGGCCGACACTCTATCGGCAAGGTGACGGGGAGTCAAGATTTCGTCCGTGGAAATGTTTTCGTTGCATCGACAGGGGCGGTCGTGTATAATCGCTTCCGTTTCATGGAGGGATGGTGCCGGTGCCGAGGAATCCTCCGGAGGAAGCACCATCCGTTCCGATAGATACCACCCATTCGTGAGGAGGAAACGATGAAGAGACGACTGATCACCCTCGTCTTGCTCCTGAGTCTTCTCATGCTCCCGGGATGCCTCTACGTCAACATCGGCAACCCCGTGCCGATGACGATCGACAACGGGGTAAAGGCCGCAAAGGTCGGTGAGGCGTGCCAGACGATGCTCCTTGGCCTGATCTTCACGGGGGACGCCACCGTCGATGCCGCGAAGAAGGCGGGGGGCATCACGAAGGTCCACAACGTCGATACGAAGATGGAGAGGATTCTCGGGAGTATCTACGCCAAGCAGTGCACCCTCGTCTATGGGGAATGAGCCCGGGTTCCCTTCCGCCTCTTCTCCCCTCCCGGAGACTTTCGGGTCGAGCCGCAGGGATGGCGTCTTCTCGTCCTTCCGCCCTCGTCCGGGGGGGGAAAGGGAGGCCTCGGCCACCGGCGTCGGGAGGCCTTGCATGAGACTGGAGATCGTTCGACGAGGGAGCCGAGGCGGGGGGGTGTTCTCCGTCGTTCTCGTTCTCGCCGTGGCAGCGGGAGGGAGGCGCCTGCCCGCCGCCTCCCCGGCGGAGGAGGGAACGAGGGCGGAGAAGCTCCATCTCGACCTCGAACTCGAAGAATTCCGGCACCGACTCCGGGAGGTCGCAGCGGACGCCGCCCGGACCGAGGGAGAGATCCTCCGTCTCCAGGCGCGCCTCGACCGGCAGGCCCCCCTCCTGGCGTACCAGGTCCGTTCCCTCTACAAGGTCCACCGCCGCGACCGTCTCGGCGATTTCCTCTCCGCGCCGTCGCTGGCGGCCTTCGAGCGGCGCAAGCGTTCCCTCTTCCACCTCTTCCGCCGGGACGCCGATCGGATGCGCCGATGGCGGCAACGGCTTGCATCGCTCGAGGGGAGGGCGCGTCTCCTCCTTCGGGTCGAGGAGCTGCTCGAAGCGCTCTATCGTGACATGGCGTGGAACCTGTCGGCCTCCCTTCGTGCCGCGACGAAGTCTCCCCGCCTCGTAGGCGAGATCGAGGCGGACAAGCGGGATTTCCGCCGGTTGCACGAGGCACTCTCTCTCCTTCCCCCTTCGGCGGTCGTACGGCTCTGTGAAGCGGTCGAAGCCCGGAAAGGTGTCGAGGGCTCTGATGGACGGAGCGTGGATATCCGTCGATTCCAAGGGGAACTTCCCTGGCCCGCCACCGGAGCCCTCCTCATGACCTTCGGCCTTCAGCGCCACCCACGAATCGGCACGAAGTTCCTCAGTCGTGGGATCGACATCGATCTCACCGCCGACCCCACGGTGCGTGCCATTGCCGACGGGCGTGTCCTCCTGGCGCAGGAGGCTGCTGGTCTCGTCATCCTCGATCACGGCAACCGGATCTACACGATCTACGGCAACCTGTCCCGCATCGACCGGAAG
>CAZTSL010000197.1:0-5419 GCA_964616915.1 uncultured bacterium | reverse complement strand
CCGAGGAGGGGGCGCAGCGTGCGGACTTCCGGGGATGTCGTGGCGGTGGGTGAACCGAACCGGTCAGTTCGTCGTGAAGGATCCGAAGGCGAAGGTGAGGAGGTCGAAGAGGAAGGCGGCCTGGACATCACCCGAGAGGGAGAGTTCCGGGTCCCGGCCGATCGTACCATAGAGGGAGAGATCGAAGAGCGGACCGGCCACGGGAATGTCGGCCTCGATGTAGTCCTCCACCGGCAGATCGAAGAGGGTCAGCTTGATCGTCTCCCCCGAGGTGACACCCGAGACCTTGTGCGACTGGGCCAACTGCGAGGGAACGGGGCGCCCGTTGATCTCGCGGATCGTGGCCGTCCCCCCGACCGCACAGCCGTCCTGGCTCAACCGGAGGTCGAAGACGAGGTGCTGATCGGGATAGTTCCCCCGTCCCATCGAACTGAGGTTGATCGTGACATTCGTCGTGAGGGGACGGGACGTGTAGAAGACCCGTTCGATGGCGGGCGCCTCGAAGGTCCCGAAGTCGCCGAAGGGGAAGAGCCCCAGCAGCGTCCCCTCCACGCGGCCCGATGCACTGGCATCCTCGGCCACCGTGCCGCGCATCGTGACATCGAGCATCGGGATCGACTCCGGAAGATCGACCTGGATGTCGTTCTGCAGGAGCGCCTCGATCGTCGATTCGATCTCGGAGAGGATCTCCTCGTTCTCGAGCGCGAAGCTCACGAAGTTGAAGGCCAGATCGGGTTCGAGGAGCACGCCGCTCGATACCGCGGTGTCGATCGTGAGATCGATCGCGTGGTTGGCGAGGGTCATGATCTGGGTGTCGCCGGAGATCTCGATCGCGTTCTTGCGGCGGATCGTCGTGCAGAAGGAGAGATCGACCGGCTCGAAGATCCCGATGCGGGCCAGATCGATCGTGGCATCGAAGTAGGTGGGACCGTCGAAATCGCTCTCCTCATAGAGGCTTCCGCCGAAGTCCCCGATGCCGGGAGAGCGCAGGAGTCCTCCGAGGATGCTGGCGGCCAGTTCACCATCCATACGGGTGGCCTGCCGTCCCGGTTCCCCGGAGAGGATCCCGTCGAAGGTGACATCGAGGGTGGGATTCGTATCGATCTCGATCCCGAGGTCGGAGAGGTAGGCCGAAATCGCATCCTCCACGGCGGCCAGGGGGATCGAGCGCATGTTCATCGCGATCCGCTCATCGAGCGTGGTGCCGTAGATCTCCCGTTCCTCCGGCAGATGGGCGAGGAGTTTCCCATTGATCTTGACGAGACGGACATCCCCGGTCACGTCCACCTTGTTCTGCTTGAGCTGGGCGAAGAATCCGAGGGAGATGCCGTAGGATCGACCGTCCTGTCCCTGGAAGGAGACCGAGGAGGTGAATTCATAATCGCCGGTGATCCGGTAGAGCTGCGTGTAGTAGTCCGCCGTGTAGTCTCCGTGGATCGGGATCTCGAAACGGTCGTCGAGGAGGAGGAAGGCAAGAGCGCCGGCAAAACCGTTGGCCCGCCCGTCCCGGTCGCTATCGGTGGCTGCCCCCACCAGCGCGAGCTTGAGGAGCGGAATCGAGGGGAACTCGAGATCCTGTTGGATGTAATCCTCGTAGGGGTTCACGATCCAGTAGTCGAGGTCGTCGGGGTCGAGCATCAGGGAGAGGAACTCGAGCTGCATATCCTGGCCGATCACCTCCCCGGTCACCTCGGCGGGATCGAGCGGCCGTGTGAGGAGTCT
This sequence comes from uncultured bacterium, assembly GCA_964616915.1. Lineage (GTDB taxonomy): Bacteria > Myxococcota_A > CAZTSL01 > CAZTSL01 > CAZTSL01 > CAZTSL01. The sequence goes on along the minus strand of CAZTSL010000197.1, from coordinate 3,697 downwards.
CCCGTTCACATCGATGAGCCGGGCCGATCCCTGGAGGAAGAACCCGTCCTGCTTCGAGATCTCGACGAGGAAGCGAAGTTTGAGCCGGGAATCGCGCACCCGCATCTCCGAGATGTCGAGGGGCAGCTCCATCACGTAGGCCCCCCGCATATCGACCGGCTCCGGTCCCGCCGTGAATTGCACGGCATCGGAGGAACGGATCCCCCCCCGGTCATCGACGACCTCGGCACGCAGCACGTTGAGGTCCGGGACGACCGGAACGCCGACTGCCGTGGCCGTCGTTCCGTTCAGCGTGAACATCTGCGTGATGTCCTCGTTGTTGAGCGTAACCCGAAGGGACCCGATATCGACCGTCTCATCGACGTTCAAGACCACGGTCACCCGCGTGTCGTTGATCGAGGCCCGCTGATGCGGATCGACGATCGTCACGAGTTTGGGGGTCATGCATCCCGACGGCGCGGCCGTCATGCCGACGAGACCGAGAAGAAGCACCACCACCGCCGACCTGCAAATCATTCTCCTGCACATTGAAAAGCTCTCCCAGTTGTTCTGTGGAGCACGCGATCCCCCGGGCGCTCCATCCCTTGCCCCCTCTCTGCGGGGCATCGTTTCGATCGAACCACAGCTCAGGGAAAGAAGATGGACCCATCCGGTCCAAAGCGAAGGTAGTATAGCAGAAAAGGGTGAAAATGAGAAGACACCCGATCGGAAATTCTGTTGGAAGCGCATCGTTCGGATCTTGACAACGGCCCGCGATTGCGCTTGAATGGCTCCTCTCCGTTTCGATCTTCCTGGCAACTCTTGCTCGCCGATGGTTGGAAGGAATGAAGAGACGAGTTCCATCGATCCTTGCGCTGTTCGTTTTCTCTGCGTTCTTCCCCGTATCCGTGGGCGCAGCGGGGGGAACGGCAACCGATTCCGGGAAGGAGGCGACCGCAGAGATCCCGACGGATCGTCCAACGAAAAAGCTCGAACCGCTCGATCGCTTCATGCCGGGGGAGATGGAAATCGATCTTTCGGGGGAGTATCGGGTTCGGTACCTCTTCATCGACCCGCTCGAACTCAACGGCGTGGAGGCCCGCTTCACGGAGTGGGCCGAGCAGCGGTTGCGGCTCGATTTTTCCTCCCACTTCGCGAACAAGGTCACCTTCGTCGCCCAGTTCGATCTGCTCGACGGCGTCGTCTTCGGAGACAACGGAACCTTTGGGAGTGATGTTCCCTCCAACGAGGGGACGACGACTGCCGCGACCGTTCCCAACAACACGACGACGGCGGTGGGGTTCGTGGCCGACGACCCGGAGGACGATCCGCTCAACCCCGACAGTTACCGGCTCCTCCCCCAGAAGGCGGATCTGCTCCAGGTCAACCGGGCCTACGGCCAGGTGCTCCTTCCGATCGGGATTCTGCGGGTGGGGCGCCAGCCCACGGTCGAGGGGCGCACCCTCATCGTCAACGACGGCAACGGCCGGACGAACCGTTTCGGGGTGAGCAGCTTCGGCGATACCTCGGACCGCCTCCTCTTTGCCACGAAGATCTCCGAGGTCTTCAACCTCCTGCGCTACGGATCGGGCTACGTCATCGATCCGGACCTCGACAATGGGGTCTTCCTCTTTACGGGCTACGATATCGTCGTGGAAGACGAGGTCTCGAAGGGAGACGACGATCTACGGCAGTTTTTGGGGGGATTCTTCTGGGTGAAGGAGGCGTTCCGGCTCTTTGGCCTCCCCTTCCACGACTTCAAGCTCCAGTACTCCAACGGGTATCGCCGGAGTCGGGCGGCGGGGTTGAAGTTCCTCTCGACCCTCTTCCACCTCGGCTTCGGGGTCGGCGGATTCCACTTCACGGGGGAATTCGCACCCCTTTTGGGGAGCACGCGGGAGATCTCCAAGGCCACGGATATCATCGCGGGAACGATCGCGCCGGAGGATGAGGGAACCCTTCAGCGGATCCGTCAGTATGGGGCCTATCTCGAAGCCGGATACGATTTCGGTCCCTTCGAGTTCATCTTCGAGTTCGATTTCGCCTCGGGGGACGACGATCCCAGTTCCACGTCGGATCTGACGCAGTTCACCTTTGCCGAGGACACGAACGTCGGTCTATTGATGTTCGAGCACATCCTCGCCTTCGAGACGGCTCGTTCCGCGGCGGTGGGGAACGATCTCCTCCAGAGCCAGAACGCCATCGCCTATCCCACGACATCGATTTCGACGGAGGGTGCGTTCACGAACGGGATCGCCTTCTTCCCGCAGGGGGTTTTCCACTTCGGCCCCGATCTCGATCTCACCGTGGGCTCCCTGATCGCCTGGGCGCACAAGCCGGTGATCGACCCGATCCTCTCCCTCGTGGAGGGGCGGGACGTCAACTTCAATGGGGGGGAGCCGGGAAGATTCTACGGGGTGGAGTTCGACGGGCGGCTCACCTGGAAGCTCTACGACCGTTTCCTTCTCGACATCGAGTCCGCCTATCTCCTTCCCGGCGATGCCTTCTACGACGAACACCGCGACGCCGTCAACGCCTTCTTCCTCGAGACCCGTTTCACCTTCCTCTTCTAGAGGGACCTTCCCTCGGAGCCAAGCGCATAAATGCCTGTGCATTCGATGGAAACTTCGACTTCAGAGGTGCGCCTCCCTGGCTACACGCCGGGCCTGACGCCGGGTAACTCCGGCGCACGTCGCCGAAGCGGGGTCGGCCGCGTCATCTTCTCGAACTCCGGTGCCCCCTCGATCCGCGGCCGACCCGGGCTCACTTGCCTGATTTCAGGGGGGAGTTCCGCCTAGAAAGCCGTTTCGTCCTGTGCCGAGAAGCGGCCGCTGTATTTGGCGGCCCCCTCGGTGCGCTGGAAGATGAACTGGCAGATCTTCGTGCCGGGGTAGAGGGCCATGACCATGGGGCTGAAGTTGCTGATCTCGAGGGCCTGTTTGTTCTCGATGCCGGGGGCCATGAAGCTGGCGGAGATGTGGACGAGGAGACCGAGGCGGGCGAAGCGGCTGCGTCCCTCGAGCCATCCGCAGAGCCCCGGCCCGAGGCAGATCCGCTCCCGCGTGAGCGCCAGGATCGTCTCCCCAGGAAGGAGGAGATAGGAAGCGCCATCGGGAACATGGACGAGTTCGGTCAGCGCCTCGTAGTTCGTATCCTCCTTGATATCGACGATGTGGCGGGCACTGACGAAGCGGCGGAAGACGTTGCCGATGTGGAGATCGACCGATGCGGGGCCGACGTTGGCCGGATCGTAGGGATCGATGACGATGTTGCCCGCTTCGATTTCCTGGAGAATCACATCGTGGGTGAGGATCATTTCGGACCTCCTGTGGTGGTGTCGTTGGCGCGATCGAGGAAATGTTCCATGGCGGCCTCTTCCCGCCGGCGAACCTCTTCGATACGACGGGTGAGCGCTTCGGCTTCCTCTACACTTCCCATCGATCGGTAGAGGAGCATCAGGTTCTTGAGGGCACAGAAGCTTTCGGGGTTCTCCTGCAATGCTTCGAGGAAGGCGTGTTGCGCGCCTTCCCGGTCTCCCTGCTCGAGGAGGATCACCCCTTTGCGGTTGAAACTGCCCGACAGATCGATCGGGGGGGGAACGGCGATCCCGACGGATCGATCTTTTCGAGAATCAGGAGTTGAAAGGGCACTGATTCGTTGACGAGTGACACGCTTGGGATCGGCGATGGAGGCCGGAACCGCCAATGCAGGATCTCTT
>CAZTSL010000196.1:0-5577 GCA_964616915.1 uncultured bacterium | reverse complement strand
TGCCCCCCGCCGTGCGTGCGGTCACCACGTGGCGGCCCGGATGGCGAAGGGGGGGGAGGGTGAAGGACAACGCCCCCTCGTCGATCGAGGTGGAAAACGCCCACCCCCTGCCTCCCGCCGGTTCGCGGCCGGAGAGGGTGACCGCTCCGGCCATGGGCGCGTGTGTTCCCGCGTGCAGGGCAAGAAGCTGGACCCGGGGGCGCTCCCCGAGCCGATAGGCCATCCGGTCGGTGAGGAGGAGGAGCCGATGAGCCGGGGCCACGGGCACGGAGAAACGGAGGTGCGCCTCCCCCCCCTCTTCCCCCTTCACCCCGACGTCGAGTTCGTACTCCCCCACCTCGGCCTGCCCCAGGTCGAGGGGCAAAATCACGCTCCCCCAGTGATCCGTTCTCCCCTGCGTGCGGGCCATGACCTCCCCGCCCCGCAGCAACGCGAGGCGTACAGCGGCCTCGGGGAGGGGTTCACCCTGGGGCGTGGTTGCGACGATCCGCACGGTGGCGCGGCTCCCCGCGGGGAAATGGCCATGCATCACACCGATCTCGATCCCGGGCCGGTAGGTGAGATCGATCACCCCCTCCTGAATCGGTCCGGGCCCCTCGAAGCGGTAGTGCAAACGGTCGGGGACGTATGGCCGGGGGCGAAAGGGGAAGGTCACGGAGAAGGCCCCCTTTCCCCCCGGAACCGTAACCCGGCGTTCCGTGCGGTAGCGCTCCTCCTCCGCCATGCCGAGCACGGTGAGCGTGAGGCGTCCCCGCACGTTCCCATGGGGGTTCTCCACCACGAAACGGAGGCTCGTCCCTCCCCCCTCCGGGAAGGAGACCTCGAAAGCCTGCTCCATGAAGGTGACGGGCTCCCTTTCGCACCCCATCGCAGAGAGGAGGAGTAGCAGCGTCCCGAGGGGAAAGCCCCCCCTTCCCCCTCGGGAATCGATCCGATTCGGCATCTTCGTTTCCCCCGACTCCTGCGGGTGGACCGCCACCAGACGCGGGGATCGTCCTTCGAGGAAGATGACGGATCGAGCGATGCCAGGGTTGCAGGGACGGATCTACCGGGAGGGGTGGAATGGCAGGATCTCGACCGCTCGGAGATTCGGTCTCCCTCAGAGGATCAGACCCGCTTCCCGGTAGGTCCGCACGCCCCCGGACGTGTGCGCAGCCTCACCCGCCTCCTCGTACCAGAGCGCCCGCTTGAGCGCAATCAGGGCGATTTCGAGCTGATCGTCCGAAGGCTCACGGGTCGTGATCTTCTGCAAGAGCAACCCCGGCAGGATGAAGAGCTTGACGAGCGGGTGATCGGGGTGTTTCCCACTGAAGCGGATCACCTCGTAGGCCAGCCCTGCCACGGGGAGCATGAGCGGAATCTTGACCAGCATGTAGAAGAGGTTCCGCGTCACCCGGTGCCACTCCGGAAAGGTGGGCAGGAGCGGAAAGATCGCGGAGAAGAGCACGATGCTCACGAGGATGACCATGATGAGGAAGGAGGTGCCGCAGCGGGGGTGCAACGTCGGATATTTGCGCGCATTCTCCACGGTCAGCGCCTCACCGTTCTCGTACGCGTAGATCGATTTGTGCTCCGCCCCATGATACTCGAAGATCCGGCGAATATCCTTCCAGAAGGAGATCACGTAGACATAGCCCACGAAGAGCGCCGCCTTGATCGCCCCATCGATCGCGTGAAAGAGCACGGAATCGACGGTGAGGTCCTTGCCGAAGAGACGGCCGGAGAGGAGCGTGAGGAAATGGGGGAGAAGAACGAAGAAGGCGATTCCCAGCGCAAAGGAAACTGCGATCGTTCCCCAGATCGCCCAGGGGGTCAGTTCCTCTTCCGTTCCCTCCTCCTCCTCGACGGCATGGTTCGCCGAGAAGGTGAGCGCCTGGATTCCGTTTTGCAGGGCCTCGAGGAGTACCACGGTCCCCCGGAAGAAAGGCCATTTGAGGAAGGAGAGCCTTCCGGAGAGTGATTTCCAGAGGTCCTCCCGTACGACGATCTCTCCGTTGGGTTTGCGCACCGCCACGACGAAGGAGCGGGGGGATCGCATCATCACCCCTTCGATGACGGCCTGTCCTCCGACGTCGAGCTGAGGTGCGCTCATCCCTTCGCTCCTTGTGCGCGATTCGTCAACCCGTACTTGCGGTTGAAGCGCTCCACCCGCCCGGCGGAATCGACGAACTTCTGTTTGCCGGTGAAGAAGGGGTGACACTTCGAGCAGATATCGAGCTTCAGGGTGGGGAAGAGGGTCGATGCGGTCTCGAACGTATTGCCACACGCACAGGTCACGACGACCCGGTCATACTTGGGATGAATTCCTTTCTTCATCAATCTCTTTGCGCTTTGCGCCTCCCGGCTTCGGGCGGGAGAGGAAAGCGCGGCCTCCATCGGTTGGGGTTGCTGGAAGTCCCATGTTCCTTCCTCCTCTTGCGGGGGGGGGCGGACATGAGACGACTCGAACCTTGCATGACGATACGCATGCGATTGATCAGGATTCCCGGAATCCCTATTCTTCTCTAGCACAATTCCGTCCAAAGGACAATACGTACGCCGTGGCCGACCCGGGGCATACGCCCTTGCCCCCCTCCTTTCCGCTGTGCTATCCTCTTGGGGAAGGTCGCGCCCGCAACCGGCGGCCGGTAGAGCAAAGGAACGACGATGCGATCCGACACGCTTGCCATCTGCCTGTTCTTCTTCCTCTCGATCGTCCCGGAGGGACTCCTGGCCGATTTTCCGGAGGATCCCCCCAACGATCCCGCTTACGACTACGGGGAGGAGATCTACCCCGAGGGCTCGATCTACGACAGCGCCTGGTGGCTTTTCGGTTTTCCCACGAAGTATGCCCCCGAACTGGGGGTGACGGGGATCAGCGCGAACATCGCCTGGCAGCGGACGATCGGCCGCAAGGACGTGCTCGTGGCGATCCTCGATGCGGGGACGGCCTGGGACCGTTCCGACACGATGTACCAGTACTACCTCAACCGGGGGGAGTTGCCGCTCCCGCAGAACGCTTCGGGGGAGGAGAGCGACCGCTACGACGCCAATGGGGACGGTGCCTTCAACGCCCTCGACTACGCCGAGGATCCCCGTGTCTTCGACGGCAACGGCAACGGCGTCCTCGACACCCAGGATATCCTCCGCAGCTTCGAGGATGGCCGCGACGACGACGGCAACGGCTATATCGACGACATCTCGGGGTGGGATTTCTGGGAGGAGGACAACGACCCCTACGATCCGGAACTCGTCTGGGACTACCGCCACGCGAACCTGATCGAGGACATGATCGCTGCCGAGGGGAACAACGGGATCGGGGGGATCGGCACCGCGCCGAACGTGACGATCGTGCATCTCCGGATCGGGGATGCCTTCATCGCCGACGCCTCCCGCCTGGCGGCGGCGGTCGTCTTCGCCGTCGATCACGGCGCGGCCGTGGTGACCGCTTCAGGCGTGATCCTCGGAAACCCCCGGTTCGTGCAGGAAGCGATCGCCTATGCCCATCGTCACGACGTCGTGGTCGTGGCCGGAGCGGGGGACGAGGCGACCTATCATCACAACGACCCCGCCACCCTCGACGATGTCATCGGAATCGGTGCGATCGTTCCGAACAACATGCATGTCGAGCGGCTTCCCCTCCGGACCTTCCTGGCCAAGGACAACTGTTCGAATTTCGGGGCGCATGTGCCGATCTCGGTCCCCTCGGACCGGGGATGTGCCTCCTCCTCGGCGGGGACGGCGGGGGGGATCGCGGCGCTGATCGTCTCGGCGGGGCGGGATCTGGCCGATGCGGAGGGAACGACACCGCTCAGCGCGGAGGAGGTGCGCCAGCTCTTCCTCCTCAGCGCCGACGACATCGATGAACCGGAGCGCCCGACGACCTACCCCTCCTATCCCGGTTTCGACGAGTATTTCGGGTACGGCCGGGCGAACGTGGGGCGTGCGGTCTCGTGGGTGACACCGACGACGATTCCCCCCGAAGTCGATATCGACGATCCCGACTGGTTCACGACGCTCGATCCGCTCGAGACGCCCGAGGTCTCGGTGATCGGCCGGGTTGCCGCGCCCCGGGCGAACACCTTCCGCTACCGGGTCACCTACGGGATCGGCGTGGCGCCGCGCAGTTGGGAGGAGATCTTCGTCTCGGAGACGCATCCCGCGCCGGTCGAGGGGGTGCTGGCGCGGTGGCGGATCGCCGACGTGGCGCTTCCCGGCTTCGACGCGCCCCCCCAAAGCCCCCATGCGTTCGCCGTGACGCTGCGTGTGGAGGCGGAGGACGACTTCGGGAACAGAGGCGAGGACCGGATGACCTGGTTTCTCCACCACGACGCGGACTTGCATCCCGGTTTCCCCCGATCGCTCGGAACTTCCGGGGATGCGTCCCCCACGTTGGCCGATCTCGACGGGGACGGCATCCTCGATATCGTGCTTCCCACCTCGGATGGGAGCGTGCTCGCCCTCCATGGGGATGGAACCTCCCTTTCGGGGTGGCCCGTGGCGACCCTGCCGCTGCCCGACTTCCGGCCGGAGAACCCAGGGAATCACCGCGATGCCCCTGCCTACCGATCGGGAGCCGTCTCGCCGGCGGGGTCCCCGATCGAGAGCAGCGCCGCGGTGGGGGACCTCGATGGGGATGGGGATCTCGAAGTCGTCTGCGCGACCTTCTACGGTGAAGTCTACGCCTGGCATCACGACGGAACCCTCCTTCCCGGTTTCCCGCTTCGCCCCGATCGGGGAACCGATCCGGGGAGCCGCCGGATCTACGCGGCCCCCACCCTCGGTGACCTCGATGGGGATGGGGATCTCGAGATCGTCGTCGGCGCCTTCGACCAGCGCCTCTATGCCTGGCACCACGACGGCACCCCCGTTTCCGGTTTCCCCGTCCTCCTGCGAACCGGGGAAGAGACACCGGCGCCTGCGAAGATCGTCTCCACGGCTGCGATCGGCGACCTCGACGGGGATGGGAAGAACGAGATCGTCGTCGGGACGAACGAGGACACGGTCACGGTCTATGGCCTCCTCTACGCGCTTCATGGGGATGGCAGCTTCGTTTCGGGGTGGCCGGCGCGGATCCCGACGCTCTACGATCACATCCTTCCGATGATCGGGCGTGGCGTTCCGGCCTCCCCGATCCTCTTCGACCTCGATCGGGATGGGCGGCTCGAGGTGGCGGCGAGTGCCGTCACCTCCCGGGTGACGGTCCTCGACCACCGGGGGCGGCGGATCCGCTCCTTCAGCGGGTTTTCGACCGGCCGCCGAAGTCCGGCGACCGATCTCCCCACCCTGGCGGTGATCTCGAACAGTTCGGTCGCCGATCTCGACCGGGATGGGGATCTCGATCTGGTGAGTGCCACCACGGGGTTGCGTTTCGGCGCGAAGCTCCTCCTCAACGGGATCCGCTTCGAGCACGAACATCATGTCGGGGCCTGGGACATCCGGACGAAACGTCCCTTTCCCTCCTTTCCAAGGATCGTGGAGGATCTTCCCTTCTTCCTCAACCCGGCGATCGCGGACCTCGATGGGGATGGGTTTCCGGAGATCGTGACCGGTTCGAGCGGGTATCTCCTTCACGCCTGGAATGTCCGGGGGGTGGAA
>CAZTSL010000195.1:0-5644 GCA_964616915.1 uncultured bacterium | reverse complement strand
GGGCAACATTGACAGGTGTATGTCTTTTGCCTAAGATCGACCGCATCCGTCACCGGGATCGTTTCCATCGAGTGGCGTTTCGGGGGACACCGATACGCATTCCTTCGAGGTTGCGCGATGGGAGATACCCGGTTTGCGACCCCTCTCGGTGGGATGCGGACGTAAAGATCGGGCCGCATCCGGAAAGCGTGAAACGGTCCATGGAAACACTGATTCAAAAATTTTCTCTCTTTCAAGCGGTCTGGGTCCTCTACTTCCTGATCGGATTGAGCATCTTCTCGATCACGATCATCTTCGAGCGCTTCCTCTTCTTCACCCTGACGGAAGTGAATCTTTCGCATCTTCGGGAGAACCTGATGTCGTGCCTGGCGCGGGGGGAGTTGACGCAGTTTGCGGAGAAGAGCGGGAAGAAGCGGGCAACGGAGGTGATCGTCCTCTCCGAAGGGATCGCCCATATCCACATGGGGGTGGAGAGCGTCCAGGAGATGATGAGCAGCGTGCTCTTGCGGGAGCGGCTGAGGCTCGAACGTTTCGTTTCCTTTCTCGGCACGATCGGGAACAATGCGCCCTTCATCGGACTCTTCGGTACCGTGCTCGGGATCATCCGCGCGTTCCGGGAGCTGGCGATCGCCCAGACGGGGGGAGCGCAGACGGTTCTGGCCGGGATCGCCGAAGCCCTGATCGCCACCGCAGTCGGTCTGTTCGTGGCGATTCCGGCGGTGCTCGCCTACAACTACTTCCAGCGTCGCATCAAGCGGGTGATCACGAACACCGAGTCGTTGATGCGGGTGTTGCTGGCCTACATGAAGCGGGAGGAGACGGCGGATGCAGGGGAGTCTTGATCCCGGTGACGACGGCATCATCAGCGAGATCAACATCACGCCGCTCGTCGATATCATTCTGGTGTTGCTCATCATCTTCATGATGACGGCGAACATCATCCTGAGCCCTTCCCAGGGGCTCGAGATCAACCTGCCGAAGGCTTCCTCGGGGCAAGCGGAACGAATTCCCGAGGAGTTGACGATCTCGATCGCAAGGGACAACTCGATCTACGTCGAGAACCAGAAGGCCACGCCCGAGGACCTCCGGAACCGGATGCGCCAGGCCTATGAACGGAACAAGGACACCCTCGTCGTCGTTGGCGCGGACGCCCACGCGAGTTGGGAGAAGATCGTGGAGGTCATCGATATCGCAAAGGAGATCGGCCTCGATCGGCTCGGTTTCCAGACCGAGGCGGTCGAACCGAAGCCGTAAGGAATACGTAGCGGGGCGCCGACCCGTCGAGAGAAGGGTCTTTCGATAGAATGGAGAAGTGTCAGATGCTCGGAACGAATCGCGAAGACCTCATCATCCAGTCGGTCATTGGAGAGATCGCCTCCCCCACCCAGAAGGTGGGCGGTTACAAGGTTGGCTTCGACGGGGTTGCCCGTGTCCTCCCTGGAACGGGGGGGATCACGTACAACGCGCGGATCGGGGATTCGGCGACCCGTTGGGTGGCCGATCATGTGGAACCGGGGGTGAGTATCCGGAATCTTTCGGGCAAATCGAATGGTGCGCCGGAGAATATGGCACTCAACATCCTCTCCTGCATCGGGAACGAAGCGCGGGTCGTCTCGGGGGACGGTCGGGGCGCCAAGGGACGGGTGACCGGGATGCATGGCGGGATTCACAACGTGATGGTCGATTTCGAGCCGGAGGTTCTCGAACAGCTCACGATCGGCGATCGGATCCAGATCAAAGCGTATGGAACAGGGTTGAGGCTGCTCGATTTTCCAGAGATCACGGTGATGAACCTCGATCCCGGGCTCCTGGAAGTGATCGATCCGCAGGTGGAGGGGGATTCGCTCGTCTTTCCAGTCACCCACCTCGTGCCGGCGCAGATCATGGGATCGGGGCTGGGCAACGTCCACGCGTACGCGGGTGACTACGACATCCAGCTCTTCGACGAGCGGATCACACGGGAGTTCGGACTCGATACGCTCCGTTTCGGCGATTTCGTGGCGATCACCGATGCGGCCCACGAATTCGGGCGGATCTACCTCGAGGGTGCGATCTCGATCGGCGTCGTCGTGCATAGTGCCTGCATCCTCTCCGGCCACGGTCCTGGGGTGACGACGGTGGCGACTTCCCGCAGCGGGAAGATCCGCCCTGAGATTTCGAGGGAAGCGAATCTGCGTCACTACTTCGCGAAGTTGGCGGAAGGATCGTAATTCCGGCGTCGGGGTCGGAGAGAGGTCCTTGCCTGGAGGCGCGTTGGGGTCAACAGGTGGGGGGGATCGTGATTCCGGTGCGTCAGGGGCGGAGGGACGCGGCCGCCTTCATTCTCCGAGTGGAGGGGCGGAACGCGGCTGGATGGCCTGGATCGTTCGGTAGATCCACCAGATCGAGATTCCGGCCCAGAGGAGGCCGAAGAAGGGGGCGAGCCGGTTCGTTCCGAGCAGCATCTCCGAAAGACGGGCGGCGTCGCTTGCCGGGTGGATTCGCCAGTGGAGGAGATCACTCTGGATGTCGAGGAGCGCAAAGAGGGAACTCGTCACCCCGAGAAAGCGCAGGAGGAGGAGATCCCACGTCGTCTTGAAGGCGACGAAGAGGAGGAGGAGCGCAAAGAGGATGGTGTAGACCACGGTAAAGAGCCCATTGCCGAGGAAGAGCGCCACAAGGAGCATCCCCCCCCCGAGCCCCGCCAGCCCGTAGCGGGCCAGGGCCGGCCGCGCGGAGATGCGAAGGAGGAGCGACCCGAAGAGGGTGCTCCCGAGATACCCGGCGCAGAGCGTAATGAGGGGAATCCCCCCCTGGAATTGCGTCCACCCCGACTCGTTCGGATCGATCCGGATCGCAAGGACCTTCCCCCCGGTAAGGACCGCAGCGAGCGCATGACCACATTCGTGGAGGAAGACGACGAAGAGCCGCACAGGATAGAGGAGGGGGGTCCCCCACAAGAGGAAGGCCAGCAGGAAACTCCCGGCAAGAAAAAGGGGGGAGAGGGAATCGGTTCGGTATCGCATGGAAACCTCCCTGACCTCGTGGCAGGAGACGACGCGCGACCGGCTCCCCTGCCCCGCCTCCTGCCCGATGCCCACATGACGCCTGCCATCAGTGTAGACGACACCGGGCGGGGTGTCAACCGAAGGGATCGAGATCCTGGAGAATCTCTTTGACCGTCTGGTAGCGGTCCCCCGGTTTCTTCGCCATGCAACGCAGGATGATCTCCGCGAGCCTGGGAGGGATCTTGGGGTTGAGTTCGAGCGGATTGGGGGGGGGGGTGTTCAGATGATGGTAGAGGTAGTCCCCCTTCTCGAAGGGAAGCTTGCCCGTGACGAGTTCGAACATCGTGACGCCCAGGGAGTAGATGTCGGTACGGTCGTCCACGGGCATCCCCTTGATCTGTTCCGGAGCCACGTAATGGGGGGTGAACATCACGGTGCTCTGGGAGAGTTGGGATTCACTGATCACCTTCGAGATCCCGAAGTCCATCAGCTTGAAGAGGGTGAGGTTCTTGTTCGAGACGATGTTCCCCGGTTTGACGTCGAGATGGACGATCTTCTGCTCGTGCGCGTAGTTGAGCCCCCGACAGACCTGCCGGAAGATCCGGATGATGTCCTTGAGGGTCAAGGGGGCTCTTGCCTTGATGAGCTGTTTGACGGTGGTGCCGTCCATATATTCCATGACGAGGAAGAATGTATCTCCGGTCTGTCCGATATCGAAGAGGGTGACGATATTCTGATGGCTCAGGCGTGCCATCGAACGGGCTTCCTTGGCGAGGAGTTTTTCGGTTTTGGGGTTGTCGTGGAAATCGAGGGAAAGGACCTTATAGGCGACTTTTCTGTCGAGGAGGTTGTCCCTCGCGAGGTAGACTTTCGACATTCCTCCCCGTCCGATTTCGCTGAGGATCGTGTAGCGTTGCTGGGATCCATTCAGGAGGCGGTGCCGGGTGTTTCCGGTGATGCCTGCTTCGCCGGTGATGTGGGCGTTGGCTTCCCCTGGGGAGAGGATCTTTTCGAGGTCGATTCCGCCGAGGCTCTCCTTCGGTTCGATGGGCTGGGTTCTGAGGAGGCTGCGCTTCTGGACGACGGTGCTCCCCTCGGCGATCCGCTGGCCTTTCCGGGGATGTGCCTGGGAGGGAAAGGTCCCTGGTGGTGGGGCCGTGGGGCGTTTGGGCGTCACGGGAACGGAAGGATTTGGGATCGGAATGTTCGCTCCTTCCGGGAGGAGGGACGCCGGTGATTCGGAATCGGTGGGGAGAGGGGGAGAGAGGGGGATCGAGGAGACCTGTGGGAACTGGATGCCCCGGTCCTCCTCGAGCATCTGGGGAAAAGGGATCCGAGCGAGTCGCTCCTCTCCCCGACGTTCGAGTTCCTCGATCTTCTTGCGGAAACGCTGGACGCGTTCGGGGGTTTCGAGGATCTCCCGGGCCATCTCATAGAAAGCGGACTGATCGAGGGGATCCTTGCAGCGTTGGAAACAGACCGCGGCCTGTGTCCATTCGTTGGCCCGCAGGTAGGTCTCCCCTGCTTCTTTGAAGTCACCGATCTTCTCATAGATCTTTGCGGCCTTTTCGAGGGCGTTCCCGGCGATCCAGCATTTTGCGGCCATGCGGGGATCGTCGGCCTGGAGGTAGAGGCGTGCAGCCTCTTCGTACTGCGCTCGCTTGAAGGCGAGTTGGGCGGCCACCTCGAGTGCCGTATCCTCCTTGCCGAGCCGGCGGTAGAGGCGGATCGCCTCTTCGAGTTCGTTGCACTTGACGAAGGCCTCTGCGGCTTCTTCGAGCCGGTTGGCGAGAAGAAAGGCTTTCCCGGCGTTCTCGTGATCCCCCACCTGAGCGAAGAGCCGCCCGGCCTTCTCGTGGGCGTTGTTTTCGAGGTGAAGACGAGCCGCCTTGGCGAGGAGGGCGATCCCTGCTTCCTCCTCTTCGGGGCTGGTGGGCTTTCCTGCCCGGAGTTGCTTCCGGTAGGCGTAGGCTTGCTCGTATGCCGCAGCCGCATCGGCGAGACGGTTCTGGGAGAGGTAGATCTCCGCGATCTTTTCGAAGTCCCGGATCTGATAGTAGCAGGCGAGGGCTTCCTTGAGCCGCTTCGTCTTCTCGAAGTTTTCCCCTGCCTTCCGGAAGTTTTTCTGTTTGTGGTAGAGTTTTGCGGCCTGGAGATATTCTCCGCGTTCCTCGAGGATCTCTGCGGCTCTCTCGTAGCGATGGATCTTGAGGAGAAGTTCGATGGCTTTATCGGGTTTGCCATATTCCACGTAGAGGTCTGCGGCTTTGAGGGGTTCGTTGGCAGCGATGAGCATTCCTGCGGCTTTCTCCACCTCCTTGAGGTGCAGGTAACACTTCGCCGCCTGGTGAAACTCCCCCTTCTTCTCCATCTGGAGGGCCTTCTTCCGGAAGAGCCGCTCGTCCCGGCTTCCCTGGGGAAGGTCGGTGGTCGAGAGGTTCCGAAGATATGTTCCAACCGAAGCAAGCAGCATACAAATCATGAATCCGATCCATCCGTTCGTGGATTGCGTGCGGACGGCCTTTATTCCGTGGTATGGAGAGAGGATCACCTAAAGGAGAGGATCGGCGCAAACGTCTCGAAACTTTAGCCTCAACGATCGAAAGTCTGGATTCGATGTCTGGATCTCCATCCCGGTCGCGGAGGAGGAGGGGGCT
>CAZTSL010000194.1:0-5718 GCA_964616915.1 uncultured bacterium | reverse complement strand
CGCTCCTGCGCGACCGGCTTGCTTCTCCTCGGCCGGGGTGATAGAATCCTCCCGAATTTTCCCGGCCTCCCTGCCGGGGGCCAGGCGAAGAAACCCGAACGAAGGATGGAGAAAAGGGCGTTGCAGCGGACGATCATTGCAGGATTCCTCCTCTTCCTCCTCCCCCTTGCAGGATGCGGATCGGAACCGGACACGGAATGCGACCGGCCGATGTTCCAGGAGGTGGCGCTCGGCGACACGCCCGTCGAACTCCAGGAGGCCCCCGAACAACCCGATACGGAAGCCGTCACCGTGGTCGGAATATCGCTGGGAGACCGTCTCGTGGCAACGCCGGGGCATTACCTCGTCCGGGGACGGATCACCGCGGTCTTCGATGTCAACGGCACCGGCCAGATCGAGCCGAACGAACTCCCCCTCTCCCCCGACGCGAAGACGGGAGACATCGATCCCTACCTCTTCTTCACGGGGAAGACGGGAAGACTTCGCGCCACCCTGCGCTTCGAGCAGAACGAGGAAGAGACGATCGACTACGACTTCTTCGCCTTCTCGCTTCAGGACGACCGATCGTGCGGCTTCTTCGTCGATTTCGACGACGAGGTGACGCAGGGGGAGGGGGCTACGGCCAACGTTCCGGAAAGCGTCGAACGAACCCTCTCCCCCTATACACCCTATATGCTCATGGTCGAAGGTTTCGCCGGAGGCGCAGGGGATTATGAACTCGAACTCGAAATCGAATAGTGCATCGATCCCTTCGCCGATCTTCGCCGTCGTCCGGGGAAGATCGGTCCTGCCGGTCGCGTTCCTCACGATTCTCCTCTCTGGCGCTCGGCTCCATGCCGCCCCTCCCTGCCCACAGGAGGCTCCCTCCTGCTGGGTGACCCGGCTGGGAGACCCCGATCCCGGCGTACGCCAGGCGGCACGGGCCTACCTGCGCACCCTCGGCCCCGATGCCGTGGCCCCCCTGATCGAGGGGAGTCCTTCCCCCCACCTGCGTCCCCAGCTGATCGCCCTGCTCGAAGAGATCGGTCCCGGTGGCGTTGCCGCCTACCACACACTCCTGCGATCGGGGGAGACCGAAGTGCGCAATCGGACGGCCCGCGTTCTCGGGCTCCTGGAGCGGGCGATTCCCATCGAGGATCGTCTGGCACTCCTCCTCCCCCTCCTCGCGGATCCCGCCGGAAGCGTACGGGTGAACGCGATCGCTGCGTTGGGACGCGTCTTCCGGGTGGCCACGCCCGCCGAACGGGAGCGGATCGTCTCCGGGCTGATCGGGGCGACCGGGGATGAGGACCTCTACGTCCGCTCCGCGGCAGCCTATGCGCTCGGCACCCAGGGGGCAGAGGTGGTCGAACCGCTCCTTACGGCATTCACGGCGTCCCCACCGCCCAAGCAGCGTCTTGCCCTTCTCGCTGCCCTCCGGATGACGCGCGACCCCCGAATTCTTCCCGCGGTCACCGAGCGTCTCGACGAGGCCTCCGCCCAGAAGGAGACGGTCGCCCTTCTCGAGACGATCGCCACGCTCCCTGGTCCCTATCCCCCGCCGACCCTCGAGCGTCTCGAACGGCTCCTCATCGGCGATCGGCTCACCGGCGTCGAAGCGATGAAGGCTTTTGCCGCGGTTCTCCGACAGGGGGGGGCGCCTGCGCTCCAGATCGCGGTGCGCCATCTCGGAGACCTGGAGGAG
The DNA here is from genome assembly GCA_964616915.1 of uncultured bacterium. Taxonomy (GTDB): domain Bacteria; phylum Myxococcota_A; class CAZTSL01; order CAZTSL01; family CAZTSL01; genus CAZTSL01. Next base: position 4,034 of record CAZTSL010000194.1, on the reverse strand, counting down.
CGGAGCGCCCATGCGGCCGCCTGGCTCTTGGCCCGGATGGAGGATGGGGCACGTCCCCTCGTCCTGCCGGAACTCCAGAGTCCAAACCGTTACCGCCGGGGGCGCGCCGCCCTTGTCGTGGGGCTCGGCCGCTGGCGGGGGGGCATCGCCGCGCTCTCCCCCCTCCTCGACGATCCGGATGAAGAGGTCCGTCTGTTTGCCGCCTACGCGCTTGGCCTCTTTCGCGCCGGCAGGGCGATCCCCCCACTGGCACGCGCCCTCCACGATCCCGCGCCCCGTGTCCGTTCTGCTGCCGTGGCGGCCCTCGGGAAGATTCCAGACCCCCATGCCCTCGAACCGATCCTCCCCCTCCTCTCCGACCCTTCCCCCGAGGTCGTCTCCACGGTCTGCTTCACCCTCCGCCAACGGGCCTCCCCCGAGGTGGCGGAAGCGATGGTACCCTACTTGCAGGATCCCCGTCCCCAGATCCGGGCCACGACCGCCGTTCTCCTCGGTGAAATCGGCGCCAGGCCCCATATCCCGGCATTACGGCGCCTTCTCGCCGACGGGGAACGGGTCGATGAACGGAGTGTGGCCGACTACGCACGCCAGGCCATCGCCCGGATCGATGCGCGAAGCGGACCAACAAAAAAATGACGGAATCCGTCAATAAAATGCCTTTCCTTCCCTTCGTTTCCCCGAAATGAGGCGAAAGGAAGGGTTCCCCTCTTCCCTCCAGGAAAACAGATGCCTCCTTGGGTTCCTGGAGGTCTGCGGAAAGAAGACGGACGCCACTCGATTCCTCCCCTCCCCCCTTGCCCTGCGGGAATCATTCTTGCATTTTTCTCCCCCAAAGATCTTTCGATCCAGATCGGATCTGCCATGAAGATGCTGCGTCATGATCAAAGCCTTGTCTGAGATCACTCGATTCGATCGATTCCAGGGAACACACATCCGCAAGATTCAATCCGACAAGATAACGGTGGTATCGCATGGATGTGAAAAAAATATCGGAAAGTGCTGCCGATGAGGTTCTGTCTGATCTGCGCATCGATCCGTATCGTTGCACACAGGGAGAGACGATCGATTTCGGCTTTGACGACGACATCTTCCGGATCGATTCGCTGCTGGTGGAAGAGATGGCGTGGCGGTCCGCAGATCCCTCCAAGGGAGAAGGATCGGGCGCACGGCGGCTCGACGCCGAAGAGGTGATCACCCTCTGCAACCACCTGGCGGCGAACCTCGCCCTTCCGGAGCGACCCGGCAAGATCTTTCGCACCGTGGCCGAATCGCTTCGACCCTTCGGCATCGAGCTGATGGCCTGGCACGTTCTGCCCGACATCAAACATCTTTCGCTCGTCTATGCACCGGAGGTATCGGGGTTCGTCCCCTCGATGCGGATCCGGCGGACACCCGAGCCGATGCTCGCCGCGCTCGAACAGCCGGCGGGGAGCTACCTCTCCGATGGCGCCCGGCTCGGCTACCCGGAGGCGTCGCTCGAAGGGATGCAACTCACCGAACTCCCCACGATCCTCCATCCGATCGATCTCGATGGAGAACGCTACGGGGCGATCGCCTACATGGGGCTGGCCCTGCGGGCGCAAGACCGCGCGGCGCTGCGACTCGTGACGCGACAGATCGAGGCGGCCATCGAGCGCTTCGAGCATGCCCGCGATCTCGACCTCGTCTGGACGATGATCGAAGACCAGGTGCGGGAGCGGGACCGTTTCGCAGCCCTCATCGAAGGGTTGCCCGAACCGGTGGCCCTCCTCGACGAAGCGGGGCAGATCGTCCTCAAGAACCCCGCCGCGGAACGGCTCTTCGATACCTTCTTCGAAAACGCCTGCGATACCGGAGACGCCCCCGGCACCATCGCAACACCCCTCGAGCGGCAGATCGAGGATCTCCCCCGGATCATCGAGGAGATCTGCCACGGCAGATCGAAACTCGTCACCCGTGAGATCTGCGTCGGAGAGCCGCTCCAGCAGCAACTCGCCGTCATGTTCTCCCCCCTCCACTACAGCGAAGGCCCTGCCCGCAAGATCGACAAGGTGATCGTCCTCTTCAAGGACATCACGACCTACCCCAAGATGGAGGAGCAGATCATCCAGCACGCCAAGCTCGTCTGTATCGGGCAGATGGCTGCGGGGGTGGCCCACGAGATCAACAACCCCCTGATGAGCGTGCTCGGTTACACCGACCTCCTCCTCCAGCACGATCTCCCCGAGACGATCCAGAGCGACCTGCGCAAGATCAAGAAGGACGGGCTCCGCGCAAGGGAGATCGTCAAGAATCTCCTCGCCTTCGCCCGGGGGCAGGAGGAAGAGAAGACCCCCCTCGATCTCAACGAGGTGCTCCGCACCACGAACAAGATCCTCAAGAAACACTTCAAACTCGATCAGATCGAAATCATCGAGACCTTCGATCCCGAACTCCCGAAAGTCTCCGGCCACCAGACGCAGTTCCAGCAGATCTTCCTCAACCTCATCCAGAATGCCGGCGATGCGATCAAACTCTCCGGCAAGGGGTCGAAGATCACGGTCCAGACCCGGTTCGACCGCAAGAGGGAGCGGATCGAGGTCACGATTTCGGACGACGGGCCGGGAATGAGTCCGGAAGTCCAGAAGAAAATTTTCACCCCCTTCTTCACGACGAAAGGCAACCGGAAGGGAACCGGCCTCGGTCTGGCCATCACTCAGAAAATCGTCCAGAATCATGAAGGGAAGATCCACGTGAAGAGCAAAGTTGGAGAGGGTACGATGTTTCGTCTCTCGTTTCCGGTCTGCAATCCCGCTGTGATGGCAGCGAAAGATCATCTCCCCGCCCCGAGCGCCCCCCTGCGCACCGAAACTGCCAGGAGGGCGCGTATTCTCGTCATCGACGACGAAACCACGATCGTGGAGTTGATCTCCCGGGTCTTGAGCCTCATGGGGCATGAGGTCATCACCTGCCAGAACGCCCGGGAAGCCCGGCGTGCGCTCGAGGGGAGCGACTTCGATCTCATCACGCTCGACCTCAAGATGCCCGATATCAGCGGTCAGGAACTCTACGAGGAGATCCGATCCCTTCGCCCCGACCTGACCGACCGCGTGATCTTCCTGACCGGAGACACGATGAGCCCCGATATCGCCAGCTTCCTCACGGAGAGCGGGAACCCCTACCTCATCAAACCGTTCGACATCTCGGAATTCTCCGCCTCCATCCGGGCCGCCCTGGAACGGGAATAGCGGATGAGCAGGCCGATCCGCTTCAATCTCCTGCTCGACGGCCGCCCCGTGCGCGACCTCGAGGGGCTTCGTGCGAACTTCAACCTGAGTGACCTCCTCGCCCATCACCGAAGCGGCCTCTTGCAGCGCTGGCTCGAGGTCCGCGGATATCCCGAGCTGGCAAGGGAAGTGGGAGAGATGCGCGCGAACACCGACCTCGAGGTGATGATCCGTCTTGCCGCGATCTTCGAGATCGAAGCCGACCTCGACGAACTCCGGGAGACCCTCCATCTTCTGCGCTTCGAAGAGGAACGCCGAAAGACCCTCGCCGCCCTTGTGGAGGGGGAAGAGAGGGCCGCAAGGATCATCGCCGACTACCACGAAGGCTACGAGCGTCTGAAAGAGGCGATGCTCGCCCACCGCCACGATCTCCCCTTCCTGAAACGGGGTGTCGAGGAACTTGCGGGCCGCTACGGCGCACTCTTCGAACTCGAACGCCACGACTTCTTCGACCGCTTTCTCTCGAAGGTGCCCCTCGTGGTCTTCCTCCTCCTGGCCACGCCCTCCCTTCGCCCGCTCCTTCTCGACGACCGCCGGATCCATGAACGTCTCTGCTCCCTCATTCGCCCCCGCGCCCAGGTGATCCAGGATATCTTCAAGGCATACCAGAAAACCAAGAGCGTCCCCGACGTCTTCGTCCCCTTCGTCGGCTTCTTCCAGCAGTTCACCGATCACCGATGGGTCGATGTGACCGAGGAGAAGGTGCTCATCCTGAGCATCACCCAGAGCGCGAGGGTGACGGGACGAAACGATCCCCCCCCCGTCAAGACGCCCAGAAAGCCCCCCCCC
>CAZTSL010000193.1:0-5721 GCA_964616915.1 uncultured bacterium | reverse complement strand
TTTTGTAAGCTGAGAGAAGACCCTTGTAGAAATCGCGCTTCCCTTCATAGCCGTGGATCGACCGGCTCACTCTCCAGGGCCAACACGCCGAATACGCACTCGTGGACACGATAGAGGGGCTCATTCCGGCAGAAGCGTTCGAGCGCCTCGACCCCCAGGGCGAACTCCCGCAAGGCCAGGGAACGTTTCGTGGAGAGTCCCCGGTCACGCAACCGTTCGAGATGTTCGGGGCTGGTATACTCGGGGCCGTAGATGATACGCAGGTAGGCCCGTCCTCGCGACTTGATCGCCGGTTGGATCAATCCCCTGGTGCCCCTGGCGATGAATTCGAGCGGTTTGATCACGATCCCTTCCCCCCCGCTTTGCGTCAGTTCCTCCCACCAGCCGATCCCCTCGGTATAGCTTTCGGGATCCGTGACATCGATCACCCGATGAGGGGTTGGAAGGAGCAGATCGACGTCATGGCGGCAAAGCTCGGCCACCCGTTCCATATGCCAGAGATGATCCTTGTCCGTGTGGACGGCATTCTCCGTGGCCATGAGGTGGAAGGGGGCGAGTTTGAGATCCTTCAATCCCTCGACGGGCCAACAGTAATTTCGATAGGCGGCCACGAATTCTTTCGCCATTCGGAGTTTTTCGCGGTAATGGTCGAGGAGGGGGAGGAGATCGGGGCATCGAGGAGCCGCTTCCTCCAGCGCGTGAATGCTCTCCGCCAGACTTGCCCGTGATGCTGCGCCGACGGCGGCGTATTGCTGGCGCAGGAGTTCCTGGGCCTTGGCCGACCAGGGCATCAGTTCGCAATCGAGGCAGACCCAGGTGGATGCAAACTTCTCCCACCAACCGGCTTGCTCGATGGCCGCGCGAACCCGTTCCAGGAATTCCGCTTCCAGCGTGTTGTCCGCGAAGAAAGGACGGCCGGTTCGGGTATAGCAGACCCCGATGCCTCCCTGCGAGATCCCGAAGCGGCGTCGGGCAGCGTCCTCATCCCGGCAGACGACGACGACGGCGCGGGATCCCATGTGCTTCTCCTCGCATACGACGATCGGCACCCCTCGATTGCGGTAGTAGAGGAACGCGTCCTCCGGATGCTCCAGGAAATCGGGGCGTTGGCTCGTCTCCGAGGGTGACATCGTGGGGGGGAGATAGATCAGCCATCTCGGATCGACCGCAAAGCGGCTCATCACCTCCAGGGCGGCGATGGCGTTCTCTTCGCGAATCGTGATCCGTCCCCGCAATCGGGTCGTGACGACCCGTTTGCCCATGACGTCCTCGATGCGTAAAAGCCCCTCGTCCTCGCGTGCGGAAAAAGGTTCTCGTCGATCCGCGGGGGGGAACGGTCTGACAGGTGGGGTGTAGACGCGGGCCGCGGGGACGGAGACGAGTTCCCCTTCCGGATAGCGGAGTGCCGTCAGTTTCCCGCCGAAGACACACCCCGTGTCGATGTCGATCGTACGATTGATCCATTCCGCTTCCGGCACGGGCGTATGTCCATACACGACGATCGCACGCCCCCGGTATTCCGAGGCCCAGTCGTAGCGCACGGGAAGACCGAATTCGTCCGTCTCTCCCGTGGTCTCGCCATAGAGCGCGAACTCGCGAACCTTGGCCGATGCTCTCCCTTGCATCTCCTCCTTCATCCCTGCGTGAGCCACGACGAGTTTCCCGTCGTCGAGCAGATAGTGGCCGACGAGAGCGCGGAAGAACTCGAGCATCTCCCCCTCCAGTCGCCTGCGCTCTTCTTCCGGCAAGGCTTCGATTTCGGCCAGGGTTTTCTCCAGGCCGTGGGCGACCCGAACATCCCTCCCACTCAACTTGCGCACGAGTTTCACTTCGTGATTGCCGGGGACACACAACGCCTCTCCTCCCACGACCATCTTCCGGACGATCCGATAGGTATCGAGAATCCTCGGCCCTCGATCGACGATGTCCCCGAGAAAGACGGCCTTTCGCCCTTCCGGATGCCGATAGGCGGTCTCGGCGTCTTCCCGATATCCCAATTTCTCGAGGAGCGTTTCGAGTTCATCCGCGCACCCATGAACATCGCCGATGATGTCGAAGGGACCATGTTCGTCCCGACGGTCGGTCCAGAGCCGTTGCCGCTCGATGACGACAGACGCCATCTCTTCCACCGATCGGAGATGATGGATCTGCTTGAACCCCTCCCGAGGGAGTCGCTTGAGCGAGCGGCGGAGATCCCGAACATGGTTGACGACGACATGTTTCCCGAAATTCCGATCCGGCCGCTCCTGGGTTCGTCTCCAACAGAGTTCTTCGGGCATGTCCAGGACGATGGCCACGAGGAGGGCGTGGAACTTCCGGGCAAGGGCCACGAGCGGCTTGCGGGATTCGGACTGGACGTTCGTGGCATCGACCACGGTCAATCTGCGATGGGCCAGCCGCTTGGCGGCGATGTAATGCAACGCCTCGAACGCATCCTTCGAGATCGTCTGATCCCCCTCGTCGTCCGAGATCAACCCCCGGAAGAAGTCCGAGTTGAGGATCTCGGTCGGTTTGAAATGGGCGCGGGCAAAGGTCGATTTTCCAGAACCCGAAGCACCGATCAGCACGACGAGCGAGAAGTCGGGAATGGTGATCTTCATCGAGAGAATACCCCCATCTGGGTGGGGGCGCCCACCACGGGATCTTCCGGACCGATCGGGAGGAATCGGACCGTATAGCCGTACCGCTCCGCAATCGGGCGCGCCCATTCTCGAAATTCTTCCCGAGTCCATTCGAATCGGTGATCCCGATGACGAAACCTTCCAGGGATGTTGAATTTCACGTTGTATTCCGAATTGGGCGTCGTGATGATGATCGTCTCTGGTCTCGCCTCTCCAAAGAGGATCTTCTCGAACATCTCCAGTTTGAATGGATCCAAATGCTCGATCACTTCGATGCAAGTAGCTGCATCGAATCCTTTGATCCGGTCATCCTTGTAGATCAGGGAACCATGAATCAGTTGAATTCTCGCTCTTTCTGTCGAAGGCATTCGATCGAGATCGAGCCTCTTTTTTGCAGATGTCAACGCTTGGTATGAGATGTCCATTCCCGTGATTTTTTTGAATTCATGGTACTTTCGTAGATTCTTGATGAGTCTTCCCTCCCCACATCCCAAGTCGATGATGCTTTTCACGTTTTGGGACTTCAAAACAGCTATTACAGAGTTCATTCTTTGTTCGTTCAAGCTCAGTTTCTTTTCTAGTTTTTGTTCTTCTCTATCTTCTAGAATCTTCTTTTCATCAGGATCATCACCCTCTTCTTCCATCAGCTTTTCTAGTGCTTTATATCTCAATGGCGCTTGATACTTCAAATATCTATTGACGATGAGATTCCTTTCGGGGTGATCTTTCAACCAATCCTTTCCCTTTTGAAGGAGCTTTTCCACCTCAGCATCTCCGATCCAATAGTGCTTCTGGTTGTCCAATACCGGAAGCAGAACGTAGAGATGGCGAAGGAGGTCGGAGAGGCGAACCGTCGATGAGAGTTCGACGGTAAAGTAGGGACTTGTTCCCCAGATCTCGAACTTTTCGTCCAGAGGATATCCCTTCGAGGTCACACGATATCCCAGAGGTTCGAAGATCCGCCTTGTCAGATCGCCTCCGCTCGAATCCGAAAGGACCGATATCACGGCCTTCAGAGGAATCTTCATCGCGGCCAGATCGGGTCTTTCCTTGCAGCGACCCGACAATGCCGTGCTGTACACCTGGTTGATCGCCACGCTGAGAAAGGAAGAGGCGACATAAGGCCGGTCGTTCACGTACTGCCGGAGGGAAGGCGCATGATTCCGCTCTCTGCCACGCCGCCGCACGAGTGCGACAGGGTCGAGTTCCACCAGGAGCGCTGCGGTGCATGCCGCTTGCGTGGCTGTGGGATAAAAGACGTACGCCTTCCCGAAGGATAGGGGAAACGTCTGGCAACGCGCCGGATGTTTGTGAAGGAGATATCCCAGATCCGTGGCCGGGGGATGCGTAGAGGTGATCGTCAAGAGCATCGGGCCTCCTTCCAACGAGGTGCACGACGAGCTTCTCCGGAGATGTCCCGAATCGAGCATGTTGCTGGCTACAGGCCGGGACTGACGCCGAAAGATTGCTGCCTCTGCCCGGATGCGTAGCGGATCTCCCGCGCCACCCGGTGCAGAGTTCCAGACATGCCCTCCAAAAATCTCCGGAGAGGATCTTACACGAGTCGTCTGGAATTCTCAAGGGTCGTCCAGGGAAATCGCATGTAGAATCCCCATGATTCGGGGAATCCGCATGGCATCGAAGCCTCCGGCGCGAAAGGGGTGGAACGCATCTACCGACCAGACGGCGTGGAGAGCGGCGTCTGTCATGTGAGAAGTCCCTTGTTTTCGAGATCCTACGGGATCGCGGATCTCATCGGGAAATTTCATGCGATTGCCGTTGGGCGTTCGGATCGTCTTGATAAAAGTCCCTGCCCATGTTACCCTTTCGCCAGGCCGGATCGCCCACCTCGATTCCTCCATCAGGAAAGTGGCCGTTCAGACGAGACGGCCATTGGAGGCAGACCTTGGGATGGCGCAAACAGCTCAGATCGAAGCCTTCGAGAAAGCCTTCAAGGCCCGTTTTCGGATCCTCGAGTACCTCGGATCGGGGGGGGTGGGGGAGGTCTTCCGGGTCGAGCGGAGGGGCGGAGAGTCTTCGTTCGTGGTCAAATGGTTCCACCCCTGGGTGACCGGCGCGGATCTCGATGCGTTCAAGGCCCGGGTGTCGGAGGAACTCGTCGAAAATCCGCGATTTCTGAGGGTCGAGGGAATCGAAGAGGTCTGCGGCCGCAAGTATCTCGTCATCGAGGATGCCACGAAGGGGAATATCTCCACCCTCTTCCAGTCCCCCGATCGGATCACGGCGGAGGTGCTCCACCGGCGCATCATCCCCCTGATCGAAGCGATGAGCGAAGCCATCGCCGTGATTCACGAGGAGACGTTTCACGGCGATCTCAAGCCGACGAACCTCTTCTACGAGGGGGGAAGGATTCGTTTCACGGATCATCTGATTCCCCGGCTTCTCTCTCCGGCGCATTTCCAGCAGATCCAGCTCTCCCAGGGGGATGCGTGGTATTACATGGCGCCGGAATATCTGGCGGATGAGGCGCGGATCGGACCGGCGGCGGATCAGTATGCGTTGGCGGCGATCTCTTTCCGGCTGCTTGCCGGCACCGTCCCCGAGGCCCGGCACGAGAGCGTGGCCTCGACGTTGAACCCGAGCCTCGATGCTGCGGTCGATGCGGTATTCCGGCGGGGGCTCGATCCCGATCCCGCGAAGCGTTTCCCCGGCATCTCCGAATTCGCCGCTGCCTTGATCGATGCGTTGGAGAATCTTCCCGTCGAGGCTTTCCCACCGCAGTCCGTCCCCTCTCAGGAGGCGCTCCTCCTCGACGCTACGCAGGAGGTGACGCAGGAAACGGTCGAGATTCCCGGAACCCCCTCCTCGATGATCGAGATTCCGCCGGAGCAGGGAGAGGAGACGGCGGCCGAGGGCATCGAGGAAAGGGGGGGAGACCTCCTCCTCGAGGAACTCCCCGACCCCGTTGGCATCGAGTTCTTCGATCTTCCGGAGAATGTCGATCTCCACGTGGATGAGGAGGAGGGCTTTTCGCTTTCGATCTCCTATGCGGAGGAGGGGGAAAGGGATCCGCAAGGCGTGATCTCCCCCGGAGGGGAAGGGGTAGGATCCTCCGTGGAGGGGGGGGGGGAAGAGACAT
>CAZTSL010000192.1:0-5917 GCA_964616915.1 uncultured bacterium | reverse complement strand
TCCATTAAGATTCTTGCTGATAGTGATCCATCAATTGTATCCGTTACAAACAGCACAATTTCGTCATCTTCGGATATTCTTCTATCTATTGATTTTATTGTATCCAATTCTGCTGCAATTTCTTCATTTCTTGACAATTTGTCACAGATGCATTTTACGCTTTTTTGCAAATAGTCGTTAATTTCTTCGTTTGGAATTTCTTTACTGTACAGTATGTCGTTACAGGAAATTTTCAACCCAGAAAGATACTCTCTGGAAAGACTTTTTATATCCTTTTGTTTCATATTGAGAATGGAGGTTCCTACACTGATGATGATTTTTCGTGATTTTTTCACTTGAGTCTCGCTTTCCTACGTAGATGTATTCAGTCAAGTCTATGTTATAAGTTATATTGGGATCTCAACTTCTCGTCCTGTACATGGGCGGAGAGCTACTCTTCTCGGTCTTTCGGCACGATCCCCAGCATCTCCGAGAGTTTTTTTTGGGCCTCGATGATGGTTTCCGCCTCGTGAAGCTGGCGTTTGAGCCGTTCATTCTCCCGTTTGAGCCTGGAGATCTCACGAGAGAGGTCCTCCCTGGCCTGCTTCTTGCGGCCGTGTTTTTTTGCGCCGCGTCCTTCCAGTTTTCCCTTTGCTCGCTCCATTTCCTCTCTCACTCATTATGGCACGGAGGGTGCCCCCAACGGACGAGCCAGAGGATCGATCTTCCATCATAGCCGGTTTCGCCAAACGAAACAAGTACTTTTTCGGAGCCGTGAAGGGTTCCTTCCGAGGAGACGACTCATGGCAAGAGTCATGGATGAGGCGGAGACTTCCTACGGAATCCCGAGGGAAGCGCAGTGGCCTCACGGCGAGGGGGCGGGGGTTCGGGCCACGGGCCGGTAGGCCACCCAAGATCGAAGTCGATCGCTGCGAGAGCGAGGACGTGGGGGATGCCAACGAGCCCGAGGTGGGATGGGTGCGAAAAGAGAAGGGGCATGGGTGATCGGCTACCAGCAGAGCGGCAGCCTCTGCGCCTACCGCTCCGGCCTCCTTCGGGCGCTCCCCGCCCACGGGTTCGACTTCGAGTAACGGCGGCTACGCCTTGCGAAACGAGGGCTTCATGACAAGGGGGAGGAGGAGGGGGAGGAGGAGCAACCAGAGGGTGGGCCGTTTGCCGGGGGCGAGGGAGGAGATGGCGCCGCAGGTGTCGTTGGCGTCACAGGCCGCACCCACGCCGTCGCCATCGGCATCGATCTGATCGGGGTTGGCTTCGTAGATGCAGTTGTCGCAGACGTTGCCCACCCCGTCGTCGTCCTCGTCGAGTTGGGTGCTGTTCGGCTCCTCGGGACAGTTGTCGCAGGCATCTCCGATGCCGTCCCCGTCGGTATCGGTCTGATCTTCGTTCGTCGTGCGGGGGCAATTGTCTTCGTTGTCGGGGATGCCGTCGTTGTCCCGATCGATCTCCGTTCCTACGGTGACCTGTAGGGTATCGGTGCCGCGATCCCCCTCGTCGTCCATGACGGAGAGGGTGACGGTATAGATTCCGGTCTCCGTATAGGTATGGGTGGGCGTGAGCGTTCCGGTGGCGGTGTCGCCGTCACCGAAGTCCCAGGAGATCGCATGAGTGTCGAGGGTTCCGGGGTCGGTGAAACTCCCGGAGAAGGTGACCGGGGTATCGACGAGGGCGAGGAGGTCCTCTCCGGCATCCACGATCGGAGCGACGTTGGTCACGGTCACCGTGGCATCGTCCCGTGCCGTCATTCCGGAGGTCGTCCGGACTTCGACGGAGACGGTGTAGGCGCCATCCTCCGCGGCCGTGAAATCGGGGGTGGGAGAGGTGGCGTCGTCGTAGGCGCCGTCACCGTCGAGGTCCCAGGCGTAGGTAAGGGGGCCCCCTTCTGGATCTCGCGATCCGGTGGCGTCGAGGCGAATCGTCTCCCCTTCCTGCGCGTTGTAGGGCCCCCCGGCATCTGCGATGGGGAGGGTGCCGAACACGATCGTGCGGGCTTTGATCCGGTTCGTCTTGAGGGAGGGGTCGTAGGCGGTGTAGGCCAGGAGCATCCGATCCCCCGTCCCGGAGAGGGAGGGGTGCCCCTCATCGTTCTCTCCCCCCGCCAGGAGGATCGGCGCATCGAGGTTTCCATCGGTGGAGAGGGTTCGGCCGTAGATCTCCACACCGCCGGAACTTCCCGTGGCGGCCTCCCATGCGGCGAGGTAGCCGTTCCCGGTGGGGGCGACGGTGGGGGCGCTCGCGCGTCCACTCCCTTCGGCCAGGGGGAGACCCGCGATCTCGATCACACTTCCCCCAGGTGTGATCCGCGCGCCATAGATGTCTGGATCCCCATTTCGGGAGTCCGTCCAGACCGCAAACCAGTTCGTTCCGCCGGAGGCGAGGGCCGGTTCGCACTGTGCTCCCGAAGCGGCGGAGAGGACGAAGCCGGTCCCATCGAGGATCTCACCCCCGGTGGTGACCCGCGAGGCGAGGAGATCGGTCGCTTCGGAGCATCCATAGCCCGTCGAAACGCCATTCCGGTCGTCCTCCCAGACGAGGAGGTAATTCGTTCCGTCATAGGCCACGGCGGGATTCCGCTGGTCTTGCGGTGCGGTGGAGAGGGGGATCGCATCGGTATCGAGGACCTGTCCCCCCGGCGTGATCCGCGCGCCATAGATGTCGGTGGAAGCCCCCCGCGAATCGTCCCAGACGACGAGGTAATCGCTCTCGCCGTAAGCGACGTCGGGGTTCCGCTGAGCCCCTGCCGCGTTGGAGATGGCGATGCCTCCGGTGTCGGCCACGCTCCCCTGGGGCGTAATCCGGGCGGCATAGATGTCTGGGGCGTTGGGATCGAAACGGCCGTCCTCCCAGACGGCGATCCAGCCGTTGCCGTTGGAGGCGAGCGCCGGGTTCTTCTGGGCTCCCGCCGCCGTGGAGATCAGGAGGCCTTCGGGATCGAGGAGTTCTCCCGCGCTGGAGACACGGGCGCCGACGAGATCGACGCCACTTCCCCCCTCACGGATATCCTCCCAGACCACGAGGTGATCCCCTCCATTTTCCCTCGTCACGGGATGGAACCGGTTGAGGAGATGGATGTATCGTTCCACCCCTCCCGGCGAGAGGAGGAAGGGGATTCCGAAGATGTCGTCGTTGTCGTCCCACGCGAGGACGACTCCCATGGAGGAGGCGGATAGTGCGGGGCGATAGCTGTTGGCCGGTCCGCTTTCGAAGGGGATCTCGGGGGAGAGGACTTCCCCCTGCGGGGTGACGAAGGTGCCGTAGATATCCCCGTTTCCTGACCGGTTGTCCTGCCAGACGACGAGGAAGTTCCCCTCCGGATACTCCGAGACGTCGGGGTACTGCTCATGCGTGTTCCGGTTGGTGATCACGATTCCCTGGGGATCCTCGACCGTTCCGTCGGGCAAGATCCGGCTGCCGTAGATGTTCCAGTTCCCATTACGGTTGTCCTGCCAGACGGCAAGGAAGCGTTCCCCGTTCCAGGCCAGCCGGGGATACTGCTGGTATCCCGAGGCGGAGGAGAGGAGGAAATTTCCCGTGATCGCACCCGTCTCCGAGACCCAGCTCCCGTAGAGGTTGCTGTTCGTTTCCCAGATCACCAGGAAACGTCCCTCCCCCCACGCCACGGCCGTGCCGTAATATGCACCGTAGCTGGCGTAGATCGAACGGCCGTTGTGGTCCAACACCTGTCCCGAGCGATCGATCCGGGCGACATAGATGTACCTTCCGGAGCGTTCATCGACCCAGGCTGCAAGACAGATGTCGTTTTCTCCGCAGCTTACACTGAGATCGTGGCGCGCGCCGCTCGTCGTGCAGATCGCAATCCGGTTGGGATCGAGGAGACTCCCATCCACGCCGACGCGCAGGCCGTAGATAGAATAGTAGCCTTGGTCTCGCCAGACCACGAGGAACTCCGAGCCGGTCCATGCGACGTCGGGCATCGCCTGTTGGGCGTTGTCGCTGTAGATCACGATCCCATCCGGGTCGAGGAGGGTTCCATCGGCATCGATGCGCGCGCCGTAGATATCGCTGTTGGTTCCGGGGCGGGAGTCCTCCCAGACGACGAGGGAGATCTCTTCTCCGCCGCCGACGCGGGGGCGGATCTGGCCGTTGGAAGCCTGGGAGATCTCGATCGTTCCCATCGTTCTCAGGGCCAGGAGATAGCCGCCGATCCCGCCGTCCACCTGGCCGAGATCTCGGTAGAGGAGGATTGCGCCGGTGTTGCTCGAAGCGAGGGCGGGGGTCTGTTGTCTTCCCGCTTCGGGGGTGAGATTGCTGGGGCTCTCGAGGAGGGTGCCATCCGATGCGATCCTGGCGGTGTAGATGTCGGCGCCCGTGGTGGCCTGGTTCCGCAGATCCTCCCAGGCGACCACGAAGCGGCGCTGATCGAAGGCCACTGCGGGGTTGCGCTGTTCCCCGCCGGCAGTGGCGATCCCCATCCCGAGGGGATCGAGGAGGGTCCCATCGCTTCGGACGCGGGCAGCGAAGATGTCCGCATCCGTGCCCGAGCGCAGATCCTCCCAGATCACGAGGTAATTCTCTTCCCCGAAGGCGACATCGGGGTTGCGTTGGTCCCCGGTGGCGGTGGAGATTTGGAGGTCGGCGTCGAGGACGCTCCCATCGCTCGTCACGCGGGTGCCGTAGATGTCCCGTTCTCCATTCCCCTGCGAATCTTCCCAGACGACGAGGAAGGTATCGGAGGCCCCTGCGCCGATCGCCGGTGCGCGTTGAGCCCCTTCGCTCGTGGTGATCGGAATCCCTCCCGGATCGAGCACCCCACCGTTGGCGGAGACGCGCGCGCCGTAGATGTCCCAGTCGGCGCTGTTGCGTCGATCTTCCCAGACCACGAGGTAGTTGCTCCCCGCATAGGCGACATCGGGTGCGGCTTGATCCTCCGGGATCCCGGCCACGAGAAAACCGGTGCCATCGGTCACGCTCCCCGCACTCGTCACTCTTGCCCCATAGATGTCGGTGCCGGTGGAGGAGGCATTGCGATGATCTTCCCAGACGACGAGGAAGTCGGAGCCGTTCGACGCGGCGGTCACGGCATACTGGTCTCCCTCGACCGTGCAGACCTCGATACCGTCGGGATCGAGGAGTTCCCCCGTGACGGCGATCCGGGCCGCATAGACGTTGAAGTCGGTCAGGTTGAGAAAGTCGGGCCAGACGACGAGAAAGTTGCTGCCTCCCCAGGCGACGGCGGGTGCGAGATCGGGATCTCCTGCTGGCGGATCGATCGAATCGAGATCGAGCTGGGGACCGATCTCCGGGTCGATGACGATTGGCCATTTTGCTTCTTCGAGGAAATCCTCGGGCAGTGTGATCGTGAGTCGGATCTCTTCCTCCCCTTCCTTCGCGTGGAGGGGGGCATCCACGCTTCTTCCCGCGGCATCGTAGGCCACGGCACGTCCGTAATGGAGGCTGCTCCCAAGGGGAGAGCGGAAGGTGAGTCCTTCCTCGTCCTCATCCTCGAGGGTAACCCCCCAGATTCGGGCTTCGAGCTGCAGATCTCCGCTCTCTGCCAGGGGGGTGTCGAGCACCCACGATTGGAGAACCTTTCCCCGTTTCATCTCGTAGTGCTCCGTCATTCCTGGCATCCAGGCGATTTCCAGCCGGTTCTCCGTGGTCCTCGTGACCGGGGGACCGAGGGGGAGTCTTTTTTCCTTCGAGCCCTGTCTCACCTCCATCAGTCGGAAGTGGAAGAACGCATCCATCTCCTCGGCGAGGTCACTTCTTTCGTCCCGGGGGAGAAGGGCAAAGATTCCCTCCTCGAAGCGCACCTGGTAGAAGGGATCCTTCGAGACGAATCGTCCGGGCAGAAGAGGGTCTTCCCGTACATAATGTCGGACCTTCTCGATGACGCGTTCCATCTGGAACGGGGGGGGGGTGTGATCGAGCGTAATCCCTCCCGCCGGCCCTCCAGCCG
>CAZTSL010000191.1:0-5939 GCA_964616915.1 uncultured bacterium | reverse complement strand
CCGAGAGAGCGAGCACCCCCCCCCGAATCCCCGGAAAGGAACGAAAGATCTTCGGAAGCCTCTCATAACGACGAATGTCGGCGGTCATCCGGTAGAGGGCGACCTGCGAGAAGGTCGGCGTGTCCCCCCATCCCACCGCAAGGGATACCAGACTCCCCCCGCTCGGATCGAAAGGATCGTCACGGGTATCCCGAAGGAGCCTCTGCGTGATCGTGCCGATCCGGAATTCCCCGATCCCCTCGAGCCGGACCGCAGAGAGATCGACATCCTCGATCCGGAAGATGTCGTCCTCCCCCACCGTGTAGTTCGTCGAGAGGGAGAGCCCGCGCAGCAGGAAAGCCATCGGCCGCGACCGGGGCCGATGGCGGGTGAGGTAGAGGAAGATGTCCTCGATCGACAGATCGATCTGGGTCGTCAGGGCGAAACGTTCGGAGGTGAAGTTGGGCGTCTCGGCGAGCCGGTCGAAGAGGTGAAAGTGCAGATCGATCGGCCGCCCGAGCAACCACGGCTGCTCGTACACGCTTCCAACCCCCCGCTCGATCAGATTTCCCGTCAACAGATCGATACGGACGTCGGTCTGGAAGAAGAGCCGTCGTCCCTCGTACACGTTGGCATGGCCGATCTCGAGCCGGGTTCCCAGCCCCCGTTCCGAATCGAGATCGAAGCCGGCATGGAGGTCCCCCCCTTTCCGTTCCCGGACGCGGACGACGAGGTCGAGCGTATGAGGTCTTCGCAGAATCGGAGCGGGGAAGATCTCGACGTCACGGAAGAGCCCCGTCTCGAGGAGATCCCGTTTCGCCCTGCGCACCCCATCCCTCCGGTAGACCGGCGGATCGAGCGTCTTGAGGTCGAGGCGGAGGATCTTCTCGATCAGCGCCCGCGACACGGTATGGTGGCCCTGGATGAGGAAGCGCCCGACCTCGTAGCGGGCGCCCTCCTCGATCGTGAAGTGGAGTTCGATCCGGTCCCCCGCCCGCCGGGCCTCCACGGTGACGAGGGCGGTGAGATACCCCCGGTCGAGGTAGAGATCGGCGATCTGGTCACGTGCCGCCTCCGCAGCGAAGGGGTCGTAGGGCATCCCTTCGCTGAGCGGAACGATGCGACGAAGCTCCTCGTCCGAAAAGGCGTGATTCCCCTCGAAGCGGCTTCCCCCGTAGCGCGAACGTCTCCCTTCCTCGATCGTGATCTCGATACGAAGTCCCTTCACTTCCGGGATGATCCGGGGTTTTTCGACCTTCACGTCGAGGAAACCGTGTTTTTCATAGAAGAAGACGATCGCCTTGCGGTCGGCGGCCAGGACCTCCTCGTCGAGGATTCCCCCGAGACCGAGGAAGGTGGGGCGGGTGAGCATTTCCCGTTGGAGTTCTCCGTCGCCGAAGGTGTGGTTTCCGATGAAGTCGATTCGCTCGATCCGCAGTCTCTTCCCCTCTTCGATCTGGAAGAGGATCTCCTTGCGGGTCGCGTCCTCGTTGAGGAGCGCGGTCACGGTGCAGAAGGGATAGCCTTTCGTCCGGTAGAACTTCTCCAGGCGCCCTTCGAGCGCACCGAGGCTCCAGGAGGTGATCGTGGGGTTGCGTTCGAGCGCGAGGGATTCGACGAGCCGTTTCGGGGGGAAAGCCCGGTTCCCGACGAACTGGAGATGGATTCGTTTCCCCGCCTGGATGAGAAGCGTCAGGCTTGCGCGTCCTTCCCCCGAGGCGACGATCCGGGGGGGAGGGATCGCCGCCTCGAGGAACCCCTTGGCCTGCAGCAATGCCTGAAGGGTATCGAGCCCTTCGGCGAGCCGTTCCTCGTCGAGGCGGTCGCCGGGCTTCAGACCGATGACCCGCCGGATCTCCCCCTCCGGAAGTCCCAGGGAGCCGGTCAGAACGATCCTCTCGAGGATACGGGGGGAGTGTTCACGAACGAGAAAGGTGACCCGGACGCCACCAGAACCGATCGGCGCACTCCGGAGTTCGACCGCCACGTCGGGGTAACCGCGGCGTTGGAAGGCTTCGATGATCTTGCGCCGCTGCCGTTCGAGGAGATCGGGGAGAAGATCGTCCCCCTCCTCGACGTCGAGGAGCCGTTTCAACGCCCCGTCCGGAATCGTCTCGTTGCCGGTGAAGGCGATCTCCGCGATCCACGATCTTTGCGTCACCGAGAAGCGGAGGAGAACGCCCTCCCCTGCCGGTTCGATCCCGGCTTCGACCTGTGCGTGGTTCCCCTGAAGGTAGATCAGCTTGACGCTCTTGGTGACCTGCCAGCGTTGCAGGGGATCCCCCTCCGCAATCGGAATCGAGGCCCGTAGCCGGGGGATCTCCGCCGCATCGACGCCGGTGAATTCGATCCTGCGGATGATCGGGGAAGCCTCTGCCGCTCGGGCCACGGCCGGGAGGAGGAAGAGGAAGAGGGCGAGGGAGACACGCATCCGAGCTGCGGAGCCTCGTTACGAGGCGCGGGGTTCTTCCTTGCGCTCGCGGAGTTCCTCCAGGAGATCGCGCGTCCGACGGGCGATCTGCTCCCACGTGAAGGCCGCACGTACCCGCTGGTAGGAGACCTCTCCCATCCGGCGGCGCTCCTCGGCGGAGCAGGTGACGAAGAGATGCCGTACCGCATCGGCGATCGCCGCGGGGCTGCCGGGAGGAATCACGATCCCGTTCTCCTCATCGACCATCGTACGCACCGCCCCGATGTCGGTGGCGATGATCGGAAGCCCGTTGGCCATCGCCTCGAGGATCACGGTGGGCATCCCCTCGTAGAGGCTGGGGAGGATGTAGGCCTCGCAGCGGCGATACCACGATTTGAGCGCCTCGTCGCTGATGCGTCCCAGGAAGGTGACGTTGTCGTTCCGGCAGAGCGCGCGGGCCCGTGCTTCGAGTTTTCCCCCTCCGGCCACGTAGAGGCGCACCGGGGTGTCGCGAAGTTCGTTGAAGGCCTCGATGAGGGGGAGGATCCCCTTGTTGAAGGCGAAACGCCCGATGAAGAAGAGGGCGTTCGGCTCCTTCGCCGTATCGGCCGCCCGCTCGAAGTAGTCGGGATCGACGCCGTTGGGGATGACGGCGATCCGTTCCGGGGGTACCCCGACGCGTTCCCGCAAGATCTCCGTCAGTTTCCCGCCAAGAGAGATCGTCCGATCCGCGCGGCGCGCGTGGTAGCGGACCATGAAGCGGAAGGGGAGGGCCTTGAGGGTGTCTTCCACGCCGACGGAGGCATACATCTCCAGACCGTGGGGGTTGAAGATCGTCGGGAGACGCTTCCTTCGCCCCAGATAGGCCCAGAGCGTGAACCCCTGGCCGTAGAGGACGTCGTAGTCCCGCTCCTCGATCACTTCGGCGATCCGCCGGGCAAAGAACCAGCTCGCAGGGATGTACTGGAGGTCGTCGGGCCAGGGAACGATCACTTCGGAGAAGGCGAACGTTCCGGCCGGTGCTTCCTCCCCCCCCGCAGGAGCACCCGGATGGATCACCTCCACCTCGAGCCCGAGTCCGGAGAGCGCATTGGCCAGGTTCGTCGAGTGGCGTTGCATCCCTCCGAGGTGATAGGGGAAGATCCCATGCGTGAGGAATCCGACTCTCATGGCCGGAGCAACTCCCTGAGTCCCTGTTCGAAGGGAATCTTCGGTTCCCATCCGATCGCGGCGCGGATCCGCTCGATTCCGGCCAGCAGATGCATCCGCTCCACCGCGCGGATCCGTTCGGGACGCTGAAGGATCTCGATGCGCTCCCCCAGGATCTTCTCCGCCAGCGCCACGACTTCCCGCACGGAGATCTCCTCTCCCGTTCCGATGTTCAGGATCCCGAAGCGGCCGTCGAAGCGTTCGGCGAGCCCGATCACCGCCCGGCAGAGATCGCGGGTGTGAATGAAGTCTCGCTTGGGATCGATGTTCCCCAGATCGAGCGTCCGTTTTCCGGCGCGAAGCTGCGCCACGATCTCCGGAATGACGTGGTCATTCGTCTCGTTCGGGCCGTATGCGTTGAAGAAGCGCCCCACGATCGTGCGCACCCCCGTATCGAGGTGAAAGAGCCGCACGAGGTCTTCGCCGATCAGCTTCGTGATCCCGTAGATGTCCATCGGATCCGCCGGATCGTTCTCGTGGTGCGCCACGTCGGAGATCGGGTAGACCGCCGCGGTGGAGGCGAAGAAGAGCGTCTTCGGGCGCTGCTCGCGCAACGCCTCGAGGAGGTTGCGGGTCCCCTGGATGTTCACGGCCGCGGCTTCCTCGGGGTGTGCGTTACAGTAGGGGATGAAGTGGATCGCGGCGAGGTGATAGACCTCCTCGGCCCCCACTTCGCCGATCACGCGCGCGATCCCTCTGCGGTCGCGCAGATCGGCCTCGTGGATCTCCACCCCCGAGGGCACGAGAGCCCGGCGGCCGAAGGAGAAGTTGTCGAGGATGGCTACGGCATGCCCCGCCTCATGGAGAAAACGTGTCAATGTCGATCCGATGAATCCCGCGCCACCGGTGACGAGTATCCGTTTTTGCATCCCTTGCGCCTTTTCGGTTCGTGTTCCCGATTCGCCGGCATCTTCCCCGCCCCTTCGAGGCTCGGTCTTCCGGGAAATCGGGGGATTCTAGCCCATTTCGGGGGGGGTGTCAATCTCCCCTACCAGAGGTAACCGACCCCCAGACGGGCGACGATCGAGGCCTCGATGGGGAAGTCGGCGCGGCGGATCATCCCGTGGTGGATCCCCACCTCCACGTCTCCCCAGAGGTCGAGGCGCTCGAAGGTCTTCCGAAGGAGGCGGAGGTGGAGGAGATGGCGCCACGAGAAGGCCTGGTCGTCGTTCACGAAGGTGAGCAAGGAATCGATGCCGGTGTCGAGATGGAGGGCCTCGGAGAGGATCGGTCTCGTGTAGATCGCGATGAAATCGAAGCGATGGGCGTTGTCGAACTCGAAGCCATACTCCCCCTGGAGGTCGAGGGCAGCATCCCTTTCCCCCCTCCGATGCCAGGCCACACCCGCTGCAACGATGTCGGTGTCCCTCCCCTGGGTGAGGCGCGTCTTCTCCCAGTAGGCGTACGGTTCGGGCATCCGGCTGCCGCGGCCGGCCCGGAGGGAGAGATCGACCCGGATCCGCCGGCGATCGAGGAGGAAGGGGGTCCACCCCTCCGGAAGCTTCTCCGAGACGTCGAAGAAGAGCGGACGTCCCTGGTAGCGGGCATTCGAGGTGAAACGATACGTTTCGCCGAAGGGGGCTTCGAATCGGAGGGAGAGATCGGCCAGAGAATTCCTCCGCTTCCCCTGGGCCGCTTCGTCCCGGGTTGCGATGCTCACCGTGGCGAGTTCCTGGAGGGAAAAGCCCTCCCCCCACGCGAAGGTGGAATCGAGGGAGAGGGCGTTTCGCGCCGGGGAACCGCCGGCAAAGGCGCTCAGCCACCCCAGCCGCCACATGCCATCGAGTCCGCCCCGAAAGGGGTGAAACGCAAGCAGCAACCCGGCGTTCTGGTGATCGCTCCTCGGCAGGAGGTC
Source organism: uncultured bacterium (assembly GCA_964616915.1). Taxonomy (GTDB): domain Bacteria; phylum Myxococcota_A; class CAZTSL01; order CAZTSL01; family CAZTSL01; genus CAZTSL01. The sequence continues at coordinate 486 of CAZTSL010000191.1, read as the reverse complement.
CGCAACCCCCGGTTTCAAGCCGCCGTAGGCGGACAGGGTGAACGATGCCGCCCTCCATCCGATCTCTCCCCCGTCGATCGGCCCTTCGAGCCGGGATTCGGGGGAAAAGCGTCCCAAGGAGGCAAAGAATCCCGATTCCGGTCCTCGATAGGCGAGCGCAGCCTCGCGAAAGAGGGGATAGACCCGTTTCTCCGGAAGATAGAGGTCCTCCTTCGTGACATGGCGGGCCTCGACGTGGCCGCGAACCGCGAAACGGAGTCCCTCGATGCGGGGAACCTCCCCGAGCGCGGCGAGGGAAAAGCGCTGCTCGAAGCGCGTCGTCTCGGCGTATCCGAAGTAGGAACGGGCGGAGAGATCGGTGCCCACCTCCCCCCGGAATCGCCGTTCCTCGCCCCGGGTGGAGATCTCCTGGACGACCATCGGCTGTTGCGTCTTCGAGAGCGCGATCGTCCAGACCTGGGGGAGTTCCTCCGGAGGGATCGGGGG
>CAZTSL010000190.1:0-6046 GCA_964616915.1 uncultured bacterium | reverse complement strand
ATCACGGCAATACGATCGATCCATGAAAGACGCTCGATCGGCGCGAAAGGGTTTTGAGAGGCACGGCAACCGGATCAGGGCGGGGGGAAGAGATCGTTGTGCCAGATCCACCATCCGAGCGTGAAGAGGAGGAGATAGGCCACCAGCGTGGTCCCCCACCCGCTTGTCCCGAGGGAGAGCGCGGTGCCGCTGGAACGCTTTCCCCGGCCGGCCCATTCGTCGGCCAGGAGATGAACCAGAACCCCCACCATGATCGCCCCAGCGAGAAAGGCCCGCGTGTCGAGGTCGGTCCAGCGGCAGGAGAGGAAGACCACCTCCCCCGCGATCACGATCGCCGGGATGCTGTGCATCACCCCTCGATGCACGGTGAAACGCCGCAACAACGCGGGGATCGCCTTCTGGAGCCCCAGATAGAGACCCAGCACCACCACGATCAGGAGCGAGGGAGATTCCACGAGGCCGGGCATGTGGACCAAGAGGGCGATCGTACCGAAGAGCGCCGCGAGTTCCGAGATCTTCCGAAGGGAAGTCGAGGTGTTGCTGTCGATGTCGGGCAGAAGCCCGCCGAGAAGCGTGAAGAGCCCCCCCAGCACTGCATTGGCGCCATCGATCCCCAGGAAGAGATGGCCGGCGCAACCCAACCCGAACCCGACAAACGCCGCAAGGAAGAAGTGATCCCGGTAGCCTGCCATCGTTCGCCTCCCCGATCAAGTGTTTTCCTCCTTTACCGATATCATAGGAAGAACCGTTCCGAAAGAGGAATCCCTCCAAACAATCTCAATCCCTCCATTTCAAAGGGAGAAAGTGTAGAGATGACCATACGATCGTATATGAATGCCGGAGCACGGGGTGCCACTCTGATCGAACTGATGATCGTCACGGGAGTCATCGGGATTCTCGCCACGATTGCGGTTCCCAGTCTCATGTTCCTCAAGAAGCGAGGGTTCGATTCTTCCGCGGTGGTGGCGGGGAATCTCGCCCGGACCGCCCAGGAGATCTACTGGATCGACAACCGTGACTATGCCGCATCGCTTGCCACTCTGATGCGCGTTCAGACGCATCTCGCCGATGATCCGGAGGTCACCTTCACCTTCCTCGGAAGTTCGAGCGAGGGTTATACCTTCGTCACACAGCACCATCGGGGAGACCTCTCCTACCGCTGGTCCCAGTTCAAGGATTGATCCGGAGATCCGGATCGAAATCCACCCCCCTTACGCTGAGGGGCTCCCCGCGATCTCGGCGAGGAAACTTGTGCTCTTCGAGGGATCTTCGACCCCGAAAATCTGTGCGATCGTGGCACCGATGTCGCAGAATTGGCCCCGGATGCCAAGGTTTCGGCCCGGCGTCGTTCCAGGGTGGTAGGCGAGGAGGGGGACGTATTCCCGGGTATGGTCGGTGCTGTGCGTGGCCGTCGGGTCGCAGCCGTGGTCCGCGGTGATGATGAGGAGGTCCGCGGGGGTGAGCCGATCGAGGATCTCGGGGAGACGGGCGTCGAATTCGGCGAGCGCCCGGGCATATCCCGCGGGATCTCGGCGGTGGCCGTAGAGCATGTCGAAATCGACGAGGTTCGTGAAGACGAGTCCGCAGGGGCGTTGATCGAGTGCGGCCGCCGTTTCGGTGATCGCCTCGGCGTTCCCCCCCGCCTTGCGCTTCTCCGTGATCCCCCGCCCGTTGAAGATGTCCCAGATCTTTCCCACCCCCACGACCGGAATGCCTGCCGCCACGAGCCGGTCGAGCACCATCTCCCCGTTGGGGGAGATGGAGAAATCACGCCGGTTCTTCGTGCGCACGAAGTTCCCCGGCGTGCCCACGAAGGGGCGGGCGATCACACGAGCGACGTGATAGGGGTCGAGGAGTTTGCGGGTCTGCCGGCAGATCTCGTAGAGCCGCTCCACGGGGATCACCGCCTCGTGCGCCGCGATCTGGAAGACGGAGTCCGCAGAGGTGTAGATGATCGGTTTCCCCGTCTTCAGGTGTTCCTCCCCCAGCGCGGCAATGATCTCGGTGCCCGAGGCGGGGTAGTTGCCCAGATAGCCATTGCCGGAGATCTTGCTGAAGGCCTCCGTGATCTCGGGGGGGAAACCGTGCGGGAAGGTGGCGAAGGGTTTCGTCTGCACGATTCCCATCATCTCCCAGTGACCGGTCGTCGTATCCTTCCCCACGGAGCGCTCGGCGAGCTTGCCGTAGGCGGCCTGGGGGGAGAGATCGGCACGAAGCCCGGGGATCGCATCGATGCGCCCCAGGCCGAGGCGTTCGAGATTCGGAAGGGAAAGCCCCCCGACGGCCTCGGCGGTATGCCGGAGGGTATGACAGCCCGCATCGCCATATTCGGCCGCATCGGGCATGACGCCGATACCGACGCTGTCCATCACGATCAGGGTGACACGCTCGATCTTCATCCAGGGCCTCCACGTTGCGGTCGAGGTACGGTTTCAAACAAGTCAGGAGGACGCGTTTCCCGGCGGAGCCTCAGTACTTCCCTCGGGGACCGCAAGGCGCACCGGGAATGAAGCGGGAATGCCCCTTGGCGGCTTTCGCCCCCTTTCCCCCCCCTTTGCCGCTGACGATCGCCACGCTCGCGCTCGCACCGATTCGTGTGGCGCCCGCTTCGATCATCTTGATCGCGTCCTCGGTCGTGCGCACGCCGCCGCTGGCCTTGACCCCCACATCGTCCCCGACCCATTTGCGCATGAGGGCCACGTCGGCGGCAGTCGCTCCCCCCGGGCCGAATCCGGTCGAGGTCTTGACGAAGGCGGCGCCAGCGGCCTTGGCCAGGATGCAGCCGGCGATCTTCTCGTCATCGGTGAGCATCGCGGTCTCGAGGATCACCTTGACGGGGTGGGGGTTGGCGGCCTTGACCACGCCCGCGATATCCTTGAAGACGAGCGCGTAGTTCTTCTCCTTGAGCGCGCCCACGTTGATGACCATGTCGATCTCCCGTGCCCCGGCCCGGATCGCCTCGCGGGTCTCGAAGGCTTTCACGCTGGAGGAGGAAGCCCCGAGTGGAAAGCCGACCACCGCGCAGACGAGGACGTCGGAACCCTTGAGAAGACGAGCCGCGGTCTCCACGTTCGCGGAGTTGACGCAGACCGACTTGAAATGGAATCTCTTCGCCTCCTCGCACAGCTTCTTGATGTCTTCCTTCGTGGCGTCGGGTTTCAGGAGCGTATGGTCGATGTAACGGGCCAGATCGGTGGGGACGGTGACGATGCCCCGACCCGTCCCCACCCGCGCGGCCCCGAGGTCGATCATCGTTCGCACGTCGTGGGGCCTTCGGCGCGCGCAGAATCCCGTTCCCTGGCATTGCTCGGCCGTGGCCGTGCAGAGATCTCCGTTGCCGGCCAACCGCACCTGGACGCGCTGTGCGATCTCCGTGACGAGGCGTTCCATCTCTTCCCTGTTCATCATCGATTCCTTTCGGGTGCAGACCGGCTTCGTCCCCTTTCCGGAAGGCGCCCTTTTCGTCCCCCGATCGGGCTCCTCAGGGAGATCCCTCCCCCCCGCCCGTTGGGGAGGAGCGGGGATGCGGTGGATCGAAGACGCCGTTTCCGTCGGTGTCCACCCAGATCGGGTTCGTGACGGCCAGCGGGAGAAGGCCGGGGACCACGGGATCGAGTGGGCGATCCCCCTCCACGAGGACGACGAACCAGGTATCCCGCTTCGGGTAGAGGGTCACCCGACCCGAGAACTTGACGACTCCCTCCCGCCCGGCCAGGGAGAGGGAGAAAAATCGTTCTCCATTGCCGATGATCGAAAAGCGGGAGAGGGGGATCCAGGAGGCACTCTCGATCTCGATGTCGAGTTCGACCGCGCCATCGGTGTCGGTCACCGTCTCCCCCAGCCCCATCCCATCGATCGAGAAACGGATCAGGGGCCCGGTCGATGCCACGACCCGATGCCGCGCGACCGCTTCGATCAGCTCCTCCGCGATGAGCGCGGCGGGCTCGTCGGTGGGCAGCATCACGAAGTTCCTCGCATATCCCGCCTCCTGCCCCACGATCCGGTGCGTGTCGGAGTTGCCCGTGGCGGTGAAGCGCATCCCGCGGTCGAGGAGGCGGAACCAGTCCTCGATGACCCGCCTCGCCTCCTCGGTCCGCTTACCGTTGATCACCTCGATCGCGTCGAAGTCGAGACTGAAATTTCCCGCGGGGCGCTCGGGATGAGCGAGCGCATCGGAAAAATGGTTGAAGTAGCCGATCTGACCGGCCCGGGGATGGTTGACCTGGAGGATTTCCTCTCCTGGATCGTTGCGTAGCGCGGAAAAGATCTGCGCAGGTGTCAGACCGGTATGGTCGAGTGCGCCGTTGCCGGGAAGATCGGGCCGCAGATCGAGCGGAAAGGCGTTGAAGTGGCCCAGATTCCGGGTCGTCACCTCGTCGCCGATCACCGAGGTGATCCAGCGCTCCGCATCGAGCGCGGTGATCACCGGGCGATAGTCTGTGATGAAATCGTGGTCCGTGGCGACGAGGATCTCCACCCCTTCCACGATGTTGCTGATGACGCGGTCCCGCAACGGTGTGGCACTGTCGGCGCTGTTGATCGCATGGACGTGGAAGTCGCCGCTCAGGAAACCGGTGCTTGCCACCTCGTGTTCGAGGGTGAAGGAGAGCGTCGTCGTCTCCCCCGAGACGATCGTCGCGCGCTTGCGGTCGATCGAGTACTCCGGCCCGTGGGAGGCGATGAATTCGTAGGTTCCGACCGGAAAGGGGCGCCGGCCGCTTCCCGTGAGGGAGAGGATCGTGTTGCCCGCCGCCTGCGCGTGGAAGGGAGGACCCAGATCGGGGGTCACCGTAGGGGAAACCCCGAGCACGGTGAGCTTCGCCGGAATGGGCCGCCCCTGGCGGTCGGTGACCCGGTAGGCCAACCCACCGGCAGGGGGGAGGGTGAAGTCGATCCGCGCCGTCGTATCCGCTTCGATCACGACCTGGCGGGGGGGACTCCTCGGATGGTTGACGGAGAAGGCCACGGCCTGGTATTCGCCCGGGGGGAGCGGCACGACGTAGCGCCCCCCTTCATCGGTCGTTGCTCTGGCGTACGGCTTCCCCGGGGCCCCTTCCACGGCGACCCTGACGCCGCCGAGGGGATTCCCCCCTTCCTGGCGGACTGCCCCTGTGAGCGTCCCGAAGGGCGTGCCGCGGATCTCGTGGATCGCGGGCAACACCGAAGCGATATCCCCCTGCCCGACAACGAGGTACCGCGTGTAGGTCGCCGATCCACCCGGCGGCAGGGCTACCCGGGCCACATCGACGTCGGTCCATCCGCTCCCCGAGATCGTGGCCATCGTCTCGGCCTTGGAGGTCCACCCGTAGGCGAGTCTCCCATCCGTGGCGGCCACCCACGGCACCACCGGCCGCTTCCCCGCGAGATCGAACCCGATCCCCGGCGCGAAATGCTCCGCACTCCCCCACTGGAGCGCATCTCCCAGCTCGAAATCGAGGATCGTCTCTTTCCCCTCGTTGCGCAGCGTGGTGGAGATTTCAAGGATGTTCCCCCTCCTGCGCAACCGGTAGCGGGTGACGACCGCGATCTTTGGCGCAGGGACGCCCGGCTCCCCCGTGAGTCCCAGGGAGTGGGAGTCGTAGCCGCGTGCCTCGACGACCACGGCGCCATCCTCCGCCTTCCCTTCCACGATTCCGATCTCTTCGTAGACGGCTTGCCGGGGAAAGGTATCGTCGAAGAAGGTGAAGATCTGCTTGAGGCAGCTCGCTCCCCCCCGCCGGCGATCGACGGCATAGACGATGTTCCCCCCCGAGATCGCGAACCCCTGGGCATGGCCGCCCCCCGAGATCACGAATTCCACCGCATCGTTGCGCAGGACGATGTCCCCGGCCCGTACCGTGTTGCCGTACCCCTTCGCCCGCTCTGCGTCGAGGTGAAACGCCTCGACATCCCCGAGCGCCTCCTCCGCCGTCACGACGACCGGTAAGATTGCAAGAAGAAGAGGAAGGATCATGCGCGTTCTACTCATCGGCTCCCTTTCCACTCGAGGCTCCAGCGCCGGTGCAATTATAGGGGGAGACCCGGAAAAGTCAAGTTGGACACATCG
>CAZTSL010000189.1:0-6332 GCA_964616915.1 uncultured bacterium | reverse complement strand
GGCAGGCAGGCTCACCGATCACGAATGGGTCGAGGCGTGGTTGTTTCGCCAATCCGTAGGGGCACGGAGCCGCCGTCCCCCGATTCCAACCCCTTCGTCGATCGGCAGAAATGCGTTTCTTTCCAGGGATCGCCCTTTGTGGTAGAATGCCGCTGTCTCGTTCGATGGCTCATGTTGGCTTCCCTGGAACGCTGGGGCTCCTCCCGCCCCATCCGGCCCTCGGAAGGAAAGAGGGATCGCGCGTCGCCGTAAGGGGTGCTGCCGATCGACATGCAGGAGGGCCATCCCCTGCGCCTCCGAGGAGCGGAAGAGAACCTCGATCCCTTGCATCCGAAGAAGGAGTCTCGCGGATGAAACGAATCGGCATCCTCTTGTCGGCGGTATGGGTCTTTTTCGCGCTTCAGGCGCCGGGCTGCGTCATGATCCTCATCATCGGGGTCAGTCCGAGCAGCGGCCCACAGGGAACGACCTTCGAGCTTTCCGGGAGTGGGTTCACGCCGAACAGCGGTGTGGAACTCCACGTTCAGAAACCGGATGGCTCGGAGTACACCCCCTTGCAGGCGACGACGGACGAAACGGGAGCCTACGTCGAATCGTGGACCTCCCCCACGAATGCGCCGGTGGGGCAGTACGCCTACTGGTCGATCGATGAGGCGACCGGAGCCCAGAGTGGCACCGTCTTCTTCACGATCACGGAACGGCCGGCCTCGAACATCACGCTCAGCCAGAACCAGGGGTTCGACAAGTGCGAGATCGCCACGACCTCGCAGTTGCAGACGTGGTGGAACGCGAGTCCCTACCGGGACGTGAACATCTACATCGGTGGATCGGCGCGGGCCTGTGCGAACAGCGGTCTGAACGCCTCGTGGGTGAACGCCGCACGCGCGCAGGGGTGGAACTTCATCCCGACGTGGGTGGGGCCACAGGCTCCCTGTTCGGGTTACCGTTCCCGCTTCAGCTCCGATCCGACGACCGCCTTCAACCAGGGGCGGGCCGAGGCGGACGCCGCCCACCAGCGGATGCGGGAGTTGGGGCTGGCCGATGGGAGCACCCTCGTCTATTACGACATGGAGGCCTACGACACGACGAATTCCGCGTGCAAGGCCGCGACCGAGGCGGCGCTCTCCGGGTGGGTCTCCCGCCTGCACGAACTGGGGGACCGGGCCGGAATCTACGGCTCGGGATGCGGTTCTGCACCGAGCGGATGGGCTTCGATGCAGCACGTCCCCGACGATGTCTGGCTCGCCCACTGGATCTACGGCAGCTACAATCCGAACGCCACGGTCTGGAACGTCGCCTGCGTTTCGGACTCCCTCTGGAGCAACCATCAGCGGATCCGCCAGTACGCCGGCGGGCACAACGAGACCTGGGGGGGGGTCACGCTCAATATCGACTGCAACATCGCCGACGGGCACGTCGTCACCAAGAGCGTCAACGTCGCGAAGGAGCGTGCGCCCATCGCCGTCACGCCGATGGAACCTCAACGGCTCGTCTTCCTGGACGAGGCAGTGGGGTGGCTACGTCGTGGAAACGAAATTTTCCGGACTTCCGACGGTGGGGAGAGCTGGCGTCGGATAATGCCGCCGCTCCCCTCCGATGCGACGATCTTCGGGGTCGATTTCGTCGATTCGTGGAATGGCTGGATCGTCGCCTCCGATCCGGTCTCCGCCTGGGAGGATCTCACCTTGACCCTCCATCTCACCCGTGATGGTGGAGAGACGTGGGATGCGATCCCCTTCGAACTCCCCGAAGGCTCGATCGAGGGTGCCATCGGTGCGGTTCACCTCGATTTCCTCGATGCGGATCGGGGATGGCTCGTCGTCGAGGAGGCCACGAGCAGCAATTTCAGCCGTGGGGCGCTCTTCTACACCGAGGATGGTGGACATATCTGGGAGGCGCGTTCGATCCCGATCGGGGCGCCCGTCTCCTTCCTCGATCACCGGACCGGCTGGACCGCAGGAGGCGCCGCCGGGGACGAACTCTACGTCACCCGCGACGGCGGATATACCTGGACGCGCCACGATCCGGCTCCCAGCCGCCCCGGGACGCGACGCTTCTATACGCTCCCCCACTTTCGAAACGGAGCAGAGGGCTTCCTGGCCGTGACCCGGACCGAGGGAGAGGAGAGCACGATCGAGGTCTACGAGACCACAGATGGAGGCCGCACATGGCGTGACTCGACCGAGATCCCGCTTGCATCGCCCGCCGCAGGACCGATTCCTCTGCGCAAAACCGGTGAGGGGATGTGGGTCGTTCCCACCCTCGGTGCGGTGGAACGGATCGGATTCGATGAAGGGAGAAAGGTGATCCACCGCCACCCTGTCTACCTCGCCTCCTCGTTGCCCGGCGTTCCCCCCGCCGTGGAGGCACTCGAATTCCTCGAAGGGGGGATCGGGTGGATGAAGACGGTCTCCGGGACCTGTTCCGGCGACAAGGGGAACCCGGAGGCCTCCTTCTCCTGCGAGAACGAGGTCCGGTTCTGGAAGACGGAGGATGGCGGCCGTTCCTGGCGGACGATCGCCGTTCCGTAATGTGGATCGTTGGGGTGTGCTCCCGCTTTCAGGGAGGGCACCCCACCCCTCCATGGAAGGTGGGAGGTGTCTCCCCTGTAGCAATGCTCCCCAAGGAAACCGAGATGTCGTGGATTTTCCTCTCGATCGCGCTCTTCTGCGGCTGGCTCGCCTGGAACGTTCACTTCCCCGCGCACCGTCCCTGGTGGCTTTCGGGGGTGAGCTTCTTCGCCGGATGGCTGACCGGCGAGTTGGCCCTCCATCACATCGCCTTTCAGGTGCTCCTTGCCAGTGTGTTCCTCCACTTCGGCGTCGTGGAGACGCTTCCGGGGAGGATCGGGTTGGGGATCATGCTCCTTGCGTGGCTCGGGCTTGCGTTGGCCCACATGCAGAGTCGCCGAGCGGGGAAGGTCGTCGAGGCGGCGCTCGCAGGGGGACTCGGTTCCGACTACGAGGCGGAGATCGCACCCGATCTTCGCCCCCGTCTTTCGTGGGAGATCCCGGTGCGTCACGTCATTCAGCCTTTCCCATTGGGGCATCCGGAGGTCGAGCGGATCCGGGATGTCGTCTATCATCGGGTGCGGGGACTCAACCTGCGCCTCGACCTCTACCGGCACCGGGATCATCCCGAAAATTGTCCGATCCTGGTCGAGATCCATGGGGGGGGATGGGTGATCGGGAGCAAGAACCAGCAGGGGCTCCCCCTGATGTACCGCATGGCTGCGCAGGGATGGCTCTGCGTGAATGTGAACTACCGGCTCAGCCCCCATGCGACCTTTCCGGAGCACCTCATCGATCTCAAGGAGGCGGTGCGTTGGATCCGGGAGCATGCGGCGGCCTATGGGGGGGATCCCGGCTTTCTCGCCACCACGGGGGAGTCGGCCGGGGGGCACCTCTCTTCACTCATGGCCCTCACCGGCAACGACCCCGAGTATCAACCCGGTTTCGAATCGGCCGATACGTCGATCCAGGCGGCCCTCTCCTTCTACGGGGTCTACGATTTTCTCGACGTGCAGCGCTACTGGCGGCACGACCGGATGGCCCGCCTCCTCGAACACCATGTGATGAAGGCCTCTATGGCGGAAGCAACCGAGGCGTACCGCAAGGCGTCCCCACTGTGGCGGGTTCACTCCGATGCCCCCCCTTTCTTCGTGATCCACGGTGATCACGACACGATGGTTCCCGTGGCCCAGGCCCGTGATTTCGTACGGGCGCTGCGGGAGGTATCGAGGAACCCGGTCGTCTATGCCGAGATTCCGGGTGCGCAGCATGCCTTCGAGATCTTCTACTCCCTGAGAACGCTCTACGTCCTGGCCGGGGTGGAGCGTTTCCTCTTCTGGGTCTGGTCGCGCCACCGTGCCCGGAGATCAGGGGAGGAAGTGGGGCAGGCGGGCGTCGTCCATCCTCCCCTCGAGGAGGAGGGGTGAGCTTCCCGCTCACCCCTTTCGCCGGGCTCTCGACCGAAAGCGAGGTGTCTCATGTCAACACATTCGATGGAAGGACGAGTCTGCGTCGTCACTGGAGGGAATGCCGGGATTGGGCGGGCCACGGCGCTGGGACTCGCCCGATTGGGAGCCACCGTGGCGATCATCGGTCGCAGCCGGGAGAGAGGGGAGACCGCGGCTGCGGAGATCCGGCGCGAGACCGGTAACCTCGACGTCTCCTTCCTTCTGGCCGACCTGGCGGATCAGGCGGCGATCCGGCGCGTGGCCGCCGAGATCGAGGAGATGTTCGAGCGGCTCGACGTCCTCATCAACAATGCCGCCGTTACCCCGCAATCGCGAATGCTCAGTCCCGAGGGGATCGAGATGCAGCTCGCCGTGAACCATCTGGCCCCCTTCCTCCTCACGAACCTCCTCCTCGACCTCCTGCGCAGAAGTGGTCCAGCCCGGATCGTGAACGTCTCCTCCGAGGCGCATCGACGAGGGCGGATCGACTTCGACGATCTCCAGTCGGAGAGGCGCTACCGGCCGATGTCGGTCTATGCGATGACGAAGCTGGCGAACATCCTCTTCACCCGTGAACTCGCCGAGCGGCTTGCCGGGACCGACGTGACCGCAAATGCGCTTCATCCAGGGGTGATTTCGACGAAGCTGCTCGAAAGTTTCATCCCGCATCCCTTCCGCTTCCTGAGCCGTCCCTTTTTCGGGACGCCGGAGACGGGGGCCAGGACATCGATCTACCTGGCGACCTCACCCGAAGTGGCGGGTGTTCGGGGAAGATACTTCGTCGATTGCCGGGAGAAAGCCCCCTCTCCTGCCGCCCACGACCGGGAGGCGCAAAAACGGCTCTGGGAGGAGAGTATGCGTCTGACGCACCTCGACGAGGAAGGTGGGCGGCCGGAATGAACGGAGACGGGAAGGTGGATGGTACATATGCGCTCCTGCGCCGTCCACGCTGGCAGGTATGGCTCCCCCTCCTCCTCCTCCTCCTCCATGCCATAGCCCTCTGGCATGAGGAGCCGCACGACGATGCCTACATCTCCTTCCGGTATGCGAAGAACTGGGCCGAGGGGAGGGGGCTCGTCTTCAACCCTGGGGAGCGGGTCGAGGGGTACACGAACTTCCTCTGGACGTTGATCCTTGCGTTCGGGGCTCGGGTCGGTGCCGATCCGGTCGTGGCCTCCCAGGTCCTGGGGGTGGCGTGTGCGATCGGGGTCCTTCTCCTCGTGGGGTATGGGGGGGGCTTTCGGGCCGCGCTCCTCCTGGCCGCGGCGTCCCCCTTCGCCTTCTATCTCTCCTCCGGTCTCGAGACGAGTCTCTTCACCCTCCTGACGTGGGGGGGGATCGAAGCCTTCGTGTCGCGTCGGAGGGGGCTGGCGGGTTTTCTTCTGGGTCTTTCCGCGATGACGCGGCCGGAGGGAGTGATCTTCTTTACCTTCCTCCTCCTCTACGATATCGTCGATCGTCGGCGTATCGGTCGGGGGCTTCTCACCCTTGCGCTCCCCTTCCTCCTCCTCTTCGGGGGGCACATGCTCTGGCGTTTCGCCTATTACGGCAGTTTCTTGCCGAACACCTACTATGCGAAGGTGACCGGGGGGAGTCTTTGGAGTGATCTCGATCTGGGGGGGCGTTATCTATGGGCCTTTGCGTCTTCCTTTCTCCTGCTCCCCCTCCCGCTTTGGATCTATGCTCGGATCGATCGTCACCGTGCGCCTCGGGTGCGAATTGCGTTGGGGATCTTTCTCCTCTATACGCTCTATGTCGTGGTGGAGGGGGGGGATCACATGCGATTCCACCGTTTCTTCGTACCCGTGCTACCGCCTCTCGTGATCGTGACGGCGGCGGCCTGGGAGCGGGTGGCTACCCGTCTCCGGGGAAAGGGGAGAGTGTTCTTCCTGTTGATTCCGCTCTCCTGGATCGCCGCGTCGATCCCCTCGGGCGCCTATTTCGAACGGACGCACACGCCTTCCCTCGATGCCTACGTCGGACAGCAGCTCCACAAGCGGATTCCACGCGAGGCCTGGATCACCTGTGCGTCGTGCGGAAAGATCCCCTATTTCGCGGGAAACCCTGCGATCGATCTGCTCGGTCTCACCGACCGGGTGATCGCGCACCTGCCGGCGCATACCGAGGTTCGGATGAAGGGGCACCAGAAGTTCAGTGCCGACTATGTCCTCTCCCGGCGGCCCGACTATATTCTGATTTACGACATCATGGACCGTCCCTACCGGGACGCACGAACGACCCCCTTCACCCCCGATCTCTTCCCCTGGTACCTCGACATTCTGAAGCACCCCCGTCTCAAGCGCGATTACGCGCTCACGAGCATTCCGCTCGACAATGGTCAGTTCCTCATCTGTTTCAAGCGTCGTGATGCTTC
>CAZTSL010000188.1:0-6467 GCA_964616915.1 uncultured bacterium | reverse complement strand
GCCTTGCGCAGCACCTCGACGGGTGCCCCTGCCGCGGAGGGGGGCTCGACCGGGATCGGCGTGTAGCGTTTGCGTTCCCGCTTCGCGGTACCCTCATGCTCCGACCCCTCGGCAGGGGTATCCGGCGTGCGGTGGCGTCCGACCCGCTTTACCGTCCGGAAGAGGGCGTCGGTGATCTCGGCGCGCTTCCAGTAGAGCATCCCTCCCCCCCCGAGGAGGAGGAGGAGGCCCCCGACGATGAGGTAGCGGCGCCAGAAATACATCCGTTACGATCCCGAGGATTCGGCGCTGGCGGTCTTCGCGACGGGGGGAGCGCTTTCCGAGCGAGTGGGCTCGACGGCCGGGACGAGGCCCTTTCGCCGCGCACGCCGCCCGAGGACGATATAGAGGATCAGGCAGAAGGTGAAGAAGAAGATCCCCACGAACTGCGAGGTGGAGAAGGGGCCGACGAACCCCCGAACCGTATCCCCCCGCGTGAACTCGATGATGAAGCGCTGCACCGCATAGATCATCCCGAAGAGGGAGAAGATCTGGCCGTCGAACTTCCGCCGCCGCCAGAACCAGGCCAGGAAGGCGAAGATGACGAGTCCCATGAAGCTCTCGTAGAGCTGGGAGGGGTGCACCGGCAGGGAACCGGTCGCATCGGGGGGGAGCCAGCCCCGTGCCTTGTGGGCCTTGAAGAGGAGACTCTCCGGTGGATAGGAGACCCCCCACGGCACGAGCGTCAGTTTGCCGTGACAGCAGCCGTTGAGGAAGCAGCCGATCCGCGTGAAGAACATCCCGATCCCGATCGGCATCGCGCCGACATCCATCATCTTGGGCACATCCATCCGCCGCCAGAACGCCGCCCCCAGCCCGAAGAGGATCCCGCCGATCATCCCGCCGTAGAGGACGATCCCCCCCTCCCAGATCTTGAAGATCCGAAGGAACTTGTCCCACCGGAAGGGGACGAGATACTGCTCCCACTTCTGGATCACGAAGAAGAGCCGCATCCCGATGAGCACCCCGATGATCGCAAAGAGACAGACATCCAGGACGTGGTTGACGTTGAGCCCGTTCTTCTCCCCGTAGCGTACCGCCAGGATGATCGCCACCATGAAGGAGATCGAGAGCATCACATAATAGGAGGGGAAGACGAGCGACTCTCCCCCCCCGAGCCACGCGGGGAGAAAAGAGGGGATCGGAATCTCGAAGAGGATCGGTTTCATGTGTCGTCCTTACCGGAATGTCGAATCACCGCCACAACGGGGTCGATCTTACCCCCTCGATCGAAATGAGTCAAGAAAGGAGAAGCGCATTGATTTCCTCCCCTCCTTCTGGTATCGATGTCGTTCGGGTCGCCTCGATCCCCGCATCGGCTGAGGAGAGAAGAGGGCGGGGGAAGCCAGCAGGGAGCGTGCCTCTTCTACAGGGGGGCAACCTCGACGATCCCCTCCCGGGGGATGGGGCGAGAGTCTTCGGAGGTGTCGGAGGCGAATCCCCTCCCGGGGGATGGGGCGAGAGTCTTCGGAGGTGTCGGAGGCGAAAGCTCTTCCCCACCTCCAGCGGTGGGCGATCGAGCATTCGGAGGTATGGGGCATGAAAGCGCTTCCCCTCCCATGGGGAGGGCACGAGCGTCCGGAGGGGAGCGGGAATGGAACGGAAGAAGGCAAGGGATGGTGGAGCGCAGGTCCTCCTGGCGGTGGGATTCCGCCCCTTCTTTCTCCTTGCGGGGTGGTTCTCGATGGCGGCGATGGGGATCTGGGGGGGGGCGTATGCGCTGAGCCGCCCCCTTCCCACGTCGTATGCCTTCCTCTTCACGGCCTGGCATGCGCACGAGATGGTGTTCGGATACACGGCCGCGGTCTTTGCCGGTTTTCTCCTCACCGCGGTGCGGAACTGGACGGGGCGGGAGACGTGGCAAGGTGGACGGCTCGCCTTCCTCGCCGTGGTGTGGCTGCTGGGGCGGATTCTTCCCTTCCTCTCCGGCGGGGTGCCCGACGGGGTCATCACGCTGATCGATCTCCTCTTTCTCCCCCTCCTGGCCGTCTCCCTGACCGGGCCGCTTCTGGCGGATGGGAAGATGCGCAATCTCATCGTGGTGCCCCTCCTCTTCCTCTGGGGGGGGGGCAATCTCCTCTTCCATCTCGAGCGGATGGGCGTCGTGGAAGGGGGAGGAGGAAGGGGAATTGCGGCCTCCCTCGATCTGATCGTGCTGATGATCGTGATCATCGGGGGACGGGTGATCCCCTTCTTCACGGAGCGTGCGATCTCCGGAGCGCTTCCCCGCCGTCGCCCCTGGCTCGATCGAATGGCGCAAGGGGTCCTCTTCCTCCTTTTCCTGGTTCGGCTCTGTTCCCCCGAGGATCTCGCCGTGGGGGTTGGCGGTGCCGTGGCCGCGCTTCTCCTCACGGTTCAGCTTTCGGGGTGGCACGACCGGCGGATCTGGTCCATCCCCCTCCTTCGGGTCCTCTACCTCGGCTATGGATGGATCGTGGTGGGGCTGTTCCTTTCCCTCCCCGTTTCGCTCGGATGGGTGGAGCGACTCGCCGCGCTCCATGCGATCACGGCGGGAGGGATCGGGACCATGACGCTCGGGATGATGGCCCGCGTCTCCCTGGGGCATACGGGACGCCCCTTGCAGCCGGCCTCGCGGGTCACCCTCGCCTTCACCCTGATCAACGCAGCGGCCCTCGCACGTGTGCTCCCCCTCCTCCTCCCGGCAGCCAACGAGACGCTCCGGCTCGGAGGGGTGACCGTGGGCGCCACCCTCTGGTGCCTCGCCTTCCTCCTCTTCGCGCTCGAATATACGCCGATCCTCCTGCGCCCACGGGCCGATGGGAAACCGGGGTGACCGGGTCAGCAGGAAACCATGACGGCCGGAGTGTTGCCCTTGACGGAGCGTGGCGAGAAATGATAGGAAAACCGAAAGTGTCGTGTGGCTCTGATGGTGGAGAAACGAAACAGAGGAAAGGAGGACGCAGCGTGAAGCGCGCAGGTGTGATCGTGACGGGCGTGATCGGATGGTTCGTGGCGTTCTGCTCACCCCCTTTCATCGACACGGCCCTGGCAGACGAGCAGATCTTCCGGATCGCCAACATGGCGGAGCCGGAATACCTCGATCCCGCGATGATTACGGGCGTCGTGGAGTCGAACATCGTGCGCAACCTCTTCGAAGGGCTGTGCGAATACGATCCGCGAGACCTCTCTCCGATTCCGGGGGTGGCCGAACGCTGGACGATCTCCGAGGACGGACTCACCTACACCTTTCACCTCCGCAAGGATGCGCGCTGGACGAACGGCGATCCCGTGACGGCACACGATTTCGTCTATTCGTGGGAACGCGTCCTCAATCCCGCCACGGCATCGCGATATGCCTACCAGCTCTACTACGTCAAGAACGGTGAGGCCTACAACAAGGGGAAGATCAAGGATCCGAAGGCCCTGGGACTGGCCGCGCCGGACGACTACACCTTCGTGGTGACGCTGGAGAACCCCACCCCCTTCTTCCTCCACCTCGTGCTCGTGGAGACCCTGCGCCCCGTCCATCGCGCCACGGTGGAGAAGTATGGACGGGAATGGACACGGCCGGAGCATATCGTGAGCAACGGTCCCTTCAGACTCGTGACCTGGATCCCGCAACGCAAGATCGTGCTGAAACGCAACGAACGCTACTGGGACGCGGCCTCGGTCAAGCTCGAGGAAGCACACTTCTTCCCGATCGACGATCAGGAGACCGCGCTCAAGAAATACATGGCCGGCGAGGTCGATTGGACGCGGGAGACCCCGAACGCAAAGACGGATCTCCTGCGCAAGAACCCTGATTTTCATGCCGACCCCTATCTTGGGACCTACTTCTATCGGCTCAACGTGACCCGTCCTCCGCTCGACGACGTGCGTGTGCGCAGGGCACTCGGGATGTCGATCGACAAGGAGAAGATCACCCGCTTCGTCACGAAGGCAGGGGAGCAGCCGACCGACAGCTACACGCCGCCGGGGATCAAGGGGTACGTTCCCCCCAAGGGGCCGGGGTTCGACGTGAAGGAGGCCCAAAGACTCCTGGCCGAAGCGGGCTATCCCGGCGGAGCGGGATTCCCCGTGCTCGAACTCCAGTACAACACGAGCGAGAACCACAAACGGATCGCCCAGGTCGTCCAGCAGATGTGGAAGAAGAACCTCGGCATCCGGATCGCCCTCGTCAACCTCGAGTGGCAGGTCTACCTCAAGAACCAGAAGCGTCTCGACTACGACATCTCCCGATCGGGGTGGATCGGGGATTATCCCGACCCGAACACCTTTCTCGATCTCTTCGTCACGGGGCGGGGGAACAACAACACCGGGTGGAGCAACCCCCGTTACGACGAGCTGATCGCCCTCGCCGGCCGCGAGATGGATCCGGAGAAGCGGCTGGGCTACTTCGCGGAGGCGGAGAAGATCCTGCTCGAAGAGATGCCGATCATCCCCGTCTACATCTATACGAGGAACTACATGATCCGTCCCTACGTGAAGGGCTTTTATAACAACCTCCTCGATATCCACCCCTTGAAGTTCGTCTCGATCGAGAAGGAGCAGCGGGCGCAACGGGGGAGGTAAGGATGCTGCGTTTCCTCCTCCGCCGGCTTGCGGGAAGCATCTTCGTGATCTTCGTGATCGCCACGGCATCCTTCTTCCTCATGCGTCTGGCCCCCGGCAGTCCCTTCCTCCGCGAGGACGGCAAGGCCATCTCTCCCGAGATCCTCGAGAACATGAAGCGGCACTACGATATGGATCAGCCGCTCGGCGTTCAGTACATCCGGCAGATGAAGCGGATCTTCCTCCATCTCGATTTCGGGTATGCGATGCGCAAGAACCGCAGCGTCAACGAGTTGATCGCCGAAGGGTTCCCCGTGACGCTGGAACTCGGTTGCTATGCGCTCCTGATTGCGCTTTCGATCGGAATTCCGGCGGGGATCGTGGCGGCGCTGCGGCAGAACACCCTCTGGGATTACAGCGCGATGGCGATTGCGATGATTGGGGTCTCGGTCCCGAACTTCGTGCTCGGCCCGATCCTGCAGATCTTCTTCGGATTGAAGCTCGGCGTCCTGCCGGTGGGGGGGTGGGAGACGTGGCAGCACCGGGTCTTGCCGGCCTTCACGCTCGGCGCGATGTATGCCGCCGCGATCGCCCGCCTGACGCGTGGGGGGATGCTCGAGGTGATCCGGCAGGATTTCGTGCGAACCGCCCGGGCCAAGGGACTCCCCGAGGCCCTGATCGTCTTCCGACATATGGTACGCGGTGGTCTCCTGCCCGTCGTCTCCTACCTGGGGCCGGCCACCGCCTTCATCCTGACCGGCTCGATCGTGATCGAGAAGATCTACAGCGTTCCCGGGATCGGGCGATACTTCGTCGATAGCGCCCTCAACCGTGATTACACGCTCGCACTCGGGATGGTCGTCTTCTTCTCCGCGATCATGCTCCTCATGAACATTCTCGTCGATCTCGCCTACACCTTCATCGATCCGAGGATCCGCCATGACTGAGCCGTGGGGTGCCAAAGGTTTCCTCGAAGCGGAGGAGGAAGTCCGGGGCAGGAGCCTCTGGTTCGACGCCTGGAGACGGCTGTGGCGCAACAAGGCGGCCGTGGCCAGTGGCCTCTTCATCCTCCTCCTCGGCCTCGTGGCGATCCTCACCCCCTGGATCGCCCCCTATCCCTTCGACGAGATCGATTTCGGCGCGATGGGGCAGCCGCCGAGTCGGGCGCACTGGCTCGGCACCGACGAACTCGGCCGGGATCTCCTCACCCGCGTGATGTACGGCTGTCGGATCTCGCTTGCCGTCGGTTTCGTGGCCACCCTCGTGAGCTTCGTGATCGGGGTGACCTACGGCGCGGTCTCGGGCTTCTTCGGAGGGAAGATCGACTACGTGATGATGCGCTTCGTCGATATCCTCTACAGCCTCCCCTACATGTTCTTCGTCATCATCCTGATGACGCTCTACGGGCGCAACATCGTGATCCTCTTCCTCGCCCTCGGGGCGGTCCAGTGGCTCACGATGGCCCGGATCGTTCGGGGACAGGTCATCTCCTTCAAGGAGAAGGAGTTCGTGGAAGCGGCGCGTGCCATGGGGGTGCGTTCCAGCGCGATCATCTTCCGCCACCTCCTTCCGAACACGGTCGGCCCGATCATCGTGTATGCGACGCTCACCGTGCCGCGGGTGATGCTCGAGGAGGCCTTCCTCAGTTTCCTCGGTCTCGGCGTCCAGGCGCCGATGGCCAGCCTGGGCTCCCTCGCCTCCGACGGTGCCCAGGTGATGGAGATGTATCCCTGGCTGATGCTCTTCCCTGGACTCACCCTGGCCCTCATCCTCTTTGCCATGAACTTCCTCGGAGACGGTCTCCGCGACGCCCTCGATCCCCAGATGCGGGAGGGGTGAACCAAGGGGGAGGTCGGCCCCCCGCTCCTGCGCGACCGGCTTGCTTCTCCTCGGCCGGGGTGATAGAATCCTCCCGA
>CAZTSL010000187.1:0-6493 GCA_964616915.1 uncultured bacterium | reverse complement strand
AGAGGAGTATACCAACAAATCACTTACTCGACAACCAGTGCCGCCCTGTCAGGGGTAGGAGGAAAAATCGCCTCAGGATCGCTTCTTACCTGGTCTTTCCGGAAAGGTGAGACTTTCGAGGAAGTCGGTCGAGACCTCGAGGAGGGTATCGATCGTGAGGTCGGCGGGGGCAGGATCGGGAAGGGAGGGGTTGCCGGCACGGACCGCGATGCAACGCATCCCCGCCCGTCTGGCGGCCTCGATCCCCGCGGTCGAATCCTCGAAGACGATCGTGCGTTCCGGGGCGGCGCCGAGGCGGGATGCCGCCGCCAGGAAGCCGTCGGGAGCGGGCTTTCCCGCGCCGTAATCCTCCCCCGCGAGGATCACCTCGAAGGCGTCCCGCAAGCCCAATGCCGAGAGGGCCAGTTCGATCTCTGCCCGGCTGCTGCCGGAAACGAGCGCCACGGGAGCAAGCCTGCGGCACACCCCGACCGCCTCGACCGCGCCGGGGAGGGGGGAGAGCCCGGCGTACTCCCTCCTTTTGATCGCCACGACTGCTTCCTGCAACGTTTCCGGAGGGGTCGAGATGCGATACTTTCGGCGATAGTGCTCGAAGATGTCGAACCAGGCATGCCCCCGGACGAAGGCCCGGTCCGCCTCACCGAGGTGGACGCCCTCCCCCTCGAGGACGCGGGCGATGATCGCGGCGGTCTCTCCCTCGCTGTCGATCAGGGTACCGTCGAGATCGAAGATGAAAGCGTCCCATCGACGCATCTTTTCCTCCCTCTCCCTGGGATTCCTGCGGTCAGACCGATGTCACGCGAGCCGGCAGATCTCGACGAGGGGCATGAAACGGATCACCTCCTCGTAGCTCTCGATCCCGCCGGTTCCCGGTTTCCCGGCGGAGATCGTCCCGGCGGCCGCGGCGAAGCGTAGCGCCTCGGCTGCCGGCCAGTCGAGGAGCGCGGCGGCGTGGAGATAGGCACCCAGGAAGGTGTCCCCCGCCCCCTGCGTATCGACCTGGACGATCTGGGGGGGACGCGCCGTATAGATCTCGAGGTGCCCCCCCTTCCGGGAGAGGAGGAGCGCCCCCTCCCGGTCGAGCGTGACGATCAGGGTCTCCACCCCCCGCTCGAGAAGGGGGAGCGCATGATGGACGATCCGGTCGAGCCGCCCCCGGAAGAAGGAGGACGCGATGCCCGTCATCCCGGCGAACTCCTCGATGTTCGGCGTCATCAGGGTGGGCAGGGCCGCTGCTCCCTCGAGGAGCGGCCGCAGGAGGTCGGGATAGGTATCGACGACGATCGTCCGATCGGGGTGGGGAGGGAGACGGTCGAGGAGCCGACGGTAGAAATCGGGCGCCAGCCGGGGGGGGATACTCCCGGCGAGCACCACGCATCGATAGGGGGAGAGGTCTGCGATCGAGGCCTCGAACTGCGCCGCGACCTCCGCCTCCGTGACCGGAGGGCCAGGATCGTAGAGCACCCGCCCGCGGGGACCGTAGAGGCAGATCCGGGTCTCTCCGGGAATCGCGTGGAGGCAGGCACGGATCCCCTCCTCGTGGAGGAGGGCAGCCAGGGCACTCCCCGCTTCTCCGCCGATCCAGCCGCAGAGCATGGGAGGCGCCTCCTGCGCCTCGCCGGCCAGGGCCTTCATCGCTCTTGCCAGGCTGATCCCTCGGCCTGCGGCCTGGATCCGGATCCGTTCCCCTTCGGGGAAGGTGGCATCCCCAATCTTGAGATCGAGCGTGGCACCGGGGCAGAAGGCGATGATCCCGCCATCCCGGGGGTGGGAGAGCGCTTCCTTCCGGGGAAGCGTAGGGAGGGGATCGGCCGGATCTTCGGAAAAGGCCCGCCAGACCGCCCGGGTCACCCGATGAATCATCTGGTGGTGGCGCGCGAAACTTCCGAGTCGATCGAGGAGATCGGCGATCCCCCCTCCGGTGGCGGGGCAGCCGACTGCGGCCATGACGCTGCGCAGCCGCCCTTCGATCTCCTCACAGGTCATCGGTCCTCCCCCCCGCCGATATCCCGACGGTAGTCACAGCCGGGAAAGGTGATTCGCTCCGCGGTGGCGTAGGCTGCGGCCGTGGCTTCACGGAGATTCTTCCCGAGGGCGGTCACGGAGAGGACTCTTCCGCCGGCGGTGAAGGATCTCCCCTCCCGGCGTACCAGCCCACCGTGGAAGAGGAAGGTCCCTTCGGGGCAGGTGTCGGGGAGGGTGATCTCCGCGCCGAAGGAGCCCGTCTCGGGGTATCCCTCGGCGACGAGGACGACACAGGTGGCGAATGCCTCCCGCCAGCGGGGAGGGGGCGCTTCGCCGAGCGCGCCGTGGGCGGTCGCCGCCAGGAGGAGCAGGAGATCCCCCTCGAAACGGGGGAGGAGTACCTGGGCCTCCGGGTCGCCGAACCGGACGTTGAACTCGAGGACGCTTGGGCCCGCTTCCGTCAAGATCACGCCCGCGTAGAGGACCCCCCGGTAGGGGATCCCCGAGGCGCGCAAGCCGGAGACCGTGGGCTCGATGATCTCCCGGTGGAGGGCGGCGAGTTGCTCCGCATCGATCCCCGGTGGGGGAGAGACGGCGCCCATCCCCCCCGTGTTCGGGCCACGCCCGTGCGCATGGCGGGTCTTGTAGTCGCGGGCGCCCTGGAAAGGGAGGATCGTCTCCCCATCGGTGAGCGCGAAGAGGGAGAGTTCTTCCCCGGCGAGGAAGGCTTCCTGGACGATCTGGTTGCCCGCCTCCCCGAAGATCTTCCGCCGCATGAGCGCATCGATCCATTCCCGGGCTTCCCGCTCGGTGTGGCACACCCGGGTCCCCTTCCCCGCGGCCGCTCCATCGGCCTTGAGAACGAGGGGAAAGGTTTCCTGGCGGAGCCCTGCCTCGGCTGCTTCCGGGTTCGTATAGATTCGCCAGGGGGCAGTGGGGATGCCGAAACGCCGGCAGAAGCGCTTGGCCGCGCCCTTCGAGGCTTCGAGGAAGGCGCCGGCGCGTCCCGGGCCGAAGACCGGGATCCCGGCCTCGCGGAAGTGGTCGGCCACCCCTGCGATCAGGGGAGCTTCCGGTCCCACGACGACGAGATCGATCCCTTCGCGCCGGGCCAGCGCAAGGAGACGTTCGTGGTCGGTCAGGGGGAGATCGACGCACGTCCCGATCGCATCGATCCCTCCATTTCCGGGGACCACGAGGAGCCGTTCGAGGTGTGGCGATTGGGCCAGCTTCCACGCGAGGGCGTGTTCCCGCCCCCCGCCGCCGAGGAGGAGCACCCGGTGGGGGATCTCGAAGGAGAAGGGAGAGCTATGGGACTTCATCACCCGCATCGGAACGCGCCTCATCGAAGAGGATACTGAGCTTCTCTGCGTCGAGCTTGACGAAGAGTGCCTCCCCCTCCGCGTAGATCTGCTCACCGTCGGTGAGGTGGCACTTCGTCGTGATCTTGCGTCCGGAACACCGTTCGATCCATGCCTCTACGGTATATTCCCGGTTGAGGGGGAGCATCGCCCGGAAGGTCGTCGTCAGCCGTCCTGCCACCACGGCATGCCCGGCGACCCAGGCGGCCAATCCCATCGCTTCGTCGAGCACGGCGGCGATGCTTCCCCCGTGCGCGTGTCCAGGCGGCCCCTCCGAGCCGGGACCGAACCAGGCTTTCGCGATCATCGCGCCATCGGAGCGTCTCCGAAAGTAGCGGACCCGGAGGCGGTCCCCGGCCGGCTCTCCGGAGACGAAGACCGGTCCTCGCCCGATGGCCTTTCCGATCTCGATCGGTTCGAGATCCGCTTCGATGGAAGTGGGTTCCTCCTTCATCGTCCTTCCCTGAACTCCCCTGAAGTTGGCCGACGCGACGCCACCGTCGGCCGCTCCGACGCAGCATGGAGAATATAGCGGATCGAACGCGGGCTGTCCATCTTCCGTCGAAGGGCGTGGGTTCCGCCCCGGCATCTCCCCGAGGCACGAGACGGGCTCAGGCGTGCCGCCTCCCCAGGTCACGAATCTTCGTGAAGATCGTGGCGATCCGCTTCCCCACGAAGCGTGTGCCAAGGTCGAAGAGACGGGGAAAGGTCCGCTTGAGCCAGTAGAGGAGGGTGATGTCGTATCCCAGGGTGATGATCGGACGGTTCCTCTCGATCCCTCGGAAAATCCGTCGAGCCACCTTTTCGGGGGGCATGCCGTATCGCTGCATCAATGGGGCGACCGCCGCAGGATCCCACGGGATTCGATCGGAGAAGAAGCGGACGTTGCGAGCGAGATTCGTGGCCATCAGGCCGGGGCAGACCACGTTCACCTGGATGCCGAGGGGGGAGAGTTCGCTGCGTAGCGACTCCGAAAGGCCTACCAGGCCGTACTTCGTCACCGTGTAGGGGACGAGGGCGGCAACGCCGAGGAGACCGTTGACCGAGGCGACGTTGACGATCCGGCCCCGGCCCTGCGCGATCATGGCGGGAAGGAAGGCATGGATCGTGTGGATCGCCCCCCAGAGGTTGACGTTCATGACCCAGTGCCAGGCCTCGAGGGGGATCTGGAGCACCTCTCCGGCCACGGCCACACCGGCGTTGTTGACGAGGAGATCGACCCGGCCGAAGCGGTCCAGAACCTCCCGGGCGAAGGCGGCTACGCGCTGGGCGTCGGCGACATCGAGGCACTCGGCATGCACGTCACGTCCCATAGTGGTGATCGTCGCTGCCGTCTCCTCGAGGGTCTTCGCGTCGTTGTCGAGGATCGCCACCCCGGCACCGCGGCGTGCCGCCTCGATCGCCAGGGCACGTCCCGTTCCGCTCCCGGCTCCCGTGATGACGGCGATCTCTCTCGGATCGGATTTCATCCTTTCGTACCCGTCTTTACGGCTACCTCTTCCTGGGCTGCTGTGACTTCCGGTGGCGCCTCCCATCCGAACCGTTCGAAGACATCCGTGAGTTGCGCATAGATCTCCTCGGGCCGCATTCCGAACTCGTCGCGCCGATAGTGGTGCCGGCTTCGGAATTTCCGGGCATTCTCGAAGACCTCGTCGAGTCTTTTGCGGAAGGATTCGGTCATTTCTTGTCCGAGCCAGGCGTAGACCTTCTCGACGGCGGCGCGGTTGTCCGCCACGAAGTCGTCGTAGCGCAGCGCCATCATCCGCTCCTCGGGGAGTTTTCGCATCATCTCCTCGCTGTAGCGGTAGAAGCCGATGCTCAACTTCCCAATCGATCGGATCTCCTCGCCATCCTTGGGGATCTCCGGGGCGGCCAGCCGCCAGAAGGTGTACATCATGCTCTGAAGGGAGGCGATCGATTCGAGGGGATTGCGGGCGAGATAGAGGATCTTCGCATCGGGGAAGCGCTCGAGGTGCGAGGCGATCGCACCGGCCAGGAGCGTGTTCTTGGAGAGGAGGCGCTTCTTCCCCCCCGCGGCGTAGAGATGCCGCTTGATGCACCCCTCGTAGAAGTCCATGTGCTTCTTGCGCATCTTCTCCGGAAAGAAATCGAGCATCGGAAGGTAATGACCATTCACCTTCATCTCTTCCACGAAGGGGAAGAGGATATGGAGCATCCCGCTGGCAAAGGTGAGGATCAGGATCGCATCCTCCTCCGGCTTGTCGAGCGCCATCGGATGGATGTGCTCGACGCCGTGAAAGATCCACCCCTCCACCTTCCGCCGGATCCAGGCCACGGGTCCCCCCAGCGCCCGGTCGCAGCGCCCCAGAAAGTCGAGCACCTTGCGCAGCGTGATCGAGGGGACGAGGATGTCACGTAGCTTGAGATGCGTATAGTGTTCCTCGTCGAGCGCGAAGGTGTTCTGCATGAAGGTCGTGCCGCTGCGGGGGTTCCCCATGATGTAGAAGGGTTCGACGACCTCCTGCTTCCGGAAACCGGGAAAAAAGAGATGATCGAGCAGCATCCCGAGGCGAACCACGAGATTCGTCAGGGGGTAGAAGACGAGAAAAGCCGAGAGAACCGAAGCTCTTCTCAAGGTGAGGGGACGTTTCGTGAGCGTGAGATGGATCGCTCTGAAGAAATTCCTCCAGTCGAAGGCCATGGTGCAACTCCTCGAGAACGGTTGGGTGGTCGTTCCCGTCGCGAACGATTCAGGTGGTCGTCTCCGTCCATTATTTCATTCATTATACAGAGTGATGAAAAAAAGGAAAGGAATGCTCCTTCCCACGATACGGCTCCCAAAGTCCCACTTTTGTGACGCGGCCCGGTCCCCCGATCCGGGATCGAGCATCGTCAACTCCCTCTACAACCATTTCCGGTTCCGTTGCTTCCTCGACGAGGAAGAGGCCACCGATGCCGTGCAGGAGGTCTTTCTCGAAATGTGGCGGGCCCTCCGGGAAGGACGGATCGAACAACCGGAGGAGATCGAACGCTTTCTTTGGGGGATCGCGAGGAATCATGGGTTCAACCGAATGAAGCGGGAGCATCTGGCCCGAGAGGCGCGGCGGCGTCTTGCCGAAATCGTGGACGTCTCCGCACGGGACACGACGCTCCTCGACCTCGACAAGGCCCACACCCTCCGGAAAGTGGCCAACGTGCTGGCGACC
>CAZTSL010000186.1:0-6527 GCA_964616915.1 uncultured bacterium | reverse complement strand
TTCAGTTTGATCGCGTTGTAGCCCCGGATGATCGTATGGCCGGTCACGAAGACGGGATGAACGAGGTTGCGGCGCCGCGTGATCCTCTGGAGTTCCTTCCGGTATTCGGGATGCTCGGAGAGTTCCTTCTCGATATAGGGGATCTTCCGTTCCTCGAGGAACTTGCGTGCTCTTGCGGAGTCGAAGGTATCCTTCCAGGTATAGAGGACGACCGGCTCCCGGAACTTCGGAGTTTCGTCCTGCTGGGAGGTTGGAGGGAAGGGGGAAGGAGCGGAGGAGGGCGTGGTGGACCGGATGGGCTGAGTTGGGGCTTTGCCGGCGAGCGCGGCAGTCGCTTTTCCGGCCCCCTCGAGGATTCTCAGATTCGCCACGACCTTCCGGAAATCTCCCCGGATCTCCTCGTAATGGCTCTTGGGCGCCAGACAGGTGATCTCCATGCAGAAGCCATTTCCGTCGGAAAGGTAGGTGAGTTCGAAAGCAACGGGGAGCAGGGCGCCATCGAAGGGATCGACCGCGGTGGCGATGACGCGCCGTCCCTCCATCTTACCGACCCGCACGCCATGTTCCGAGCGGGGCGTGAATTCCGTCCAGCGGTTCTTCAGATCGGCGAGCACGTTGTCACGGAGTTGCTCGGCCGTGAAGAAGAGATTGGGACGGGGGGTGACGAGGCAGGCGCCCTGCCCCTGATTCTGCACGAGCGCGACCTCCGGGGCCCCGATCACGGCGGGATCTCCCCGATGGATCACCCAGTCGCTCGCAGGTACCCGGATCCGGTAGCCGATGCGACGGCGCATCACCTTGCTCGGCGTCCAGCTTGCAAACCGGTCACCGATCTCCGGAATGTCGATGATGAGGGGGGAGAGTTTCTCCGTCAGGTAGTTCGCGTGGGTTTCGATCTCGACCGGCGGCGGCAGGGGGGATTTCTCCCGCCGGGGAGGCCGGCCCTTGGGTCCACGGGAGGGCACTGCCGGCGCAACGGCCGTGACGGATGGCTGGGGAGTGGAAGGTGCCCGGCCCAGGGCGAGATACGCCAGGGGGATACCGACCAGGAGGAGCGCAATCCCTTCCATGGCGAAACGGCGACGGGTGGGGAGGAAGATCCCGCCAAAGACGGTCAGGGTCATATAGATCCCTGCGAGCACGAGGAAGAAGAGGAAGAGGATACTCTCCCAACGATCGACCTCCGTGCCCCGCAGCCACCAGAATGCGGCGCCCCCGAGCGCGGCCATGCCGAGCCCCACCCGCAGGATCAGACCGGGGCCCACGAGTTCCTCACCCCAGAACGATTCCCCTTCCACACGTTTGATCGGGGAGAGCCGCTGCCGGGGACGCTTGAGCTGCTGGGCGATCAGATCGTGATCGACCGGCGCCTTGCGCTCGGTACGGCGGGGAGGGGGGGCGGCGATCACCGTCTCGTCGGTCGGGAGCGTGGAAGCAGGGCGGGGGCGTGATCGAGGTTTCCCCTTCTGCCGGCTGAACGGCATCCCGCAGGCGGAACAACTCACGCTCCAGGGCTGCTCCACCCCACAGGAAGGGCAGCGGACCGTGATCCCCTTGAAGACCTTTGCCTCTCTCTTCTTCCCCTCCCTGTCGGTGCTCGGGGCGCATGCGGGACAGGTGTCGTACTTCTGGCCGTCATAGATCCGGTTACAGGTGTCGCAGGTCCGGATTTCGGCGAAGACGATCCCGCATTGACCGCACCGTTCCGATTCGGGCTGCACGAAACCGCAGACCGGGCAGCCGAGCGTCTTGAGGATGTAACTGACGACGCTCCCCTCCGAGTTCCCCTCTTCTTCCTCCCCCTTCCGGGCCAGTTCGGGGATGAACCGGACCCGTGTGGGCTCATCGTCCCGCTCGGTGCTCTCGATTTCGATGGGAGAGCCAGGGGAGGAGGAACGCTCGCCTCCTCCTTCTCCGAATGCCTCGTCGAGGAAGGAATCGACGTCGAGGGAGGCACCGGTGAGGGGATCGACGCCACTTTCCCGAAGGAGCGCATGGATGTTTCCCCGTCGGGTGATGCTCTCCGGCTCGATCTTCTGGATCTGCACGAGCGCGCCGGCCTCCTCGAGCTGTGCCGCGTAACGCTTCGCCTCCTCCTCGCTCATCGTCGGCCCCACCTTGGCCGGGAGGCTCTCCATCAAGGCCCGGCATTCCTCCTTGGAGTACTTGAAGAGGAACATCAGCTCCTCGAGGACCCGATACTTGTCGTTCACTTCGTAGAGGACGATCTCGAAATTTTTTTCCTGCATGGGGACGATCTCCCTGCCGATCTTACGGTCTCCCTGCGGCGCTCCCTTCCCGAGGCTCCTCTTCGCGGCGAATGAAACCCTGGAGAAAAAAAGCGTTTTTTGCTGCGGAGATCATACCAGATCGCACGGAAAGTTCCAAGGAATTCGGGCAAGGAAACGCTTCAGGGGGTCACGGATTTCGAGGATGAGACCGCCGCCGGATCGGAGGGGGAAGCCTCGCCGGCCCCGGCGGCCGGCGCAACCCCGCGGCGATGGGGGGAACGTGGGGAACGGGGAAGGAACCGGTTGATCAGGGAGACGATCGGCATCCCGATCAGGATCGCCAGACAGAGGTAGATCACGAAGAGAAACACCATGACCGAGCGAAGCAGGGTTCCCGGTCTGGAGACCGCCCGGATCAGGCGGGCCCACACCCGGAAGACCCGTTTCCCCGCGCGCTCTGCCCTGCGTAGACGGTCGATGATTCGGGCGGTCTCCTCCTCGAAGCATTCCTCGGCGGTGATCGTCTCGATCCGGTCGATCTTCCCGGCCAGCGCGCGGCCGAAGCGAATCGCCCCTTCGAGGTCCTTCTCTGGAATCCCGGCCTCCGGGAAATAACGATCGAGAAGAGGGTTACGAAACTTCCGCTTCCCGGTGAGCATCCACATCGGCGTGGTGACGAACGTGGCATAACTCGGCCCGGGATCCGTGATCACGATCCTTCCCACGAGCCGCGCCCCGAGCTGCTCGAGCGTCCCCGTGACCACCCGGTCCGCCTCGATCCACATGTTGCGACAGGTGATGATCGTGATCACCGGCGTGTCCCGGAAGAGCGCCTTGGATGGCGACTGAAGCACGGAAGAGACCGGTAGCGAAGGGGAGAGGAACCAGGGCTGGTAACCGAGCACGATCAGATCGAATTTCGCCTCCGGGGAGACCGGCAACGCTTCGAGTTCGATCGGCACCCCGAGAACGGCTTCCGGCATGATCCCGAAGAACTCGAAGAAGGGCCATGGAAAGGGGAAGGGCCGCTTCGGCACGATCCGCGCGAAGGTGACCTCGTATCCCCCCTCCTCCGTGAAAGGAGCCATGAACGCCCGAAGCGCCTTCTCCGTCTGTCCCGTCTGCGAATAGTAGAGCACGAGAATCTTCATCGCACCTCCCCGAGTCGTTCGCCCACACCGGGATTCCGGCCTCTGGTTCGAGCCCGTTTCCACATCGAATCCCAAAGCCACGATGGATGCGCTTTACGATACCGGTAGCCGCCGGACAAGTCAAGGAGCCGACGATCCCCCGATCCCATCTGCGGCTTGCACTCCCGACCTGACTGTGCTATGGTGTGCCCCGGTTGCGCATAGCGAAACTTGAATCCGTGTCTTCGCCCTCTTCCCCCGAGCGATCCTCGAGGCCTGGCAGTCGTCGTTTCCCCGGACAAACGAGGTTACCCCGCAAGCCGGCGGATCCGCTCGCCCGTGGCAGGAGCAGCCGGAGACCGGTCGCTTCATCGACGTTCATACCCCAGACCGAAATGCCAGGAGGATATCGCGATGCGGTTGCCCCAGGAACGAAAGCGGGAACTGATCGAGACGTATAAGCTCCATGACCACGACACCGGCTCCCCGGAGGTCCAGATCGCCCTGTTGACGGAGCGGATCAAGAATCTCACGGAACATTTCAAGGTGCACAAGAAGGACCACCACTCCCGGCGAGGCCTGCTCAAGCTCGTCGGCCAGCGGCGTCGTTTGCTCAACTATCTCCGGAAGAAGAACGTCGATCGCTACAAGAAGATCATCGCACAACTGGGTCTGCGCAAGTAACCGGGGTCACTGCTTCCGGCCCGGAAGGGCCGTTCCTTCACGAGGGCATGGGGTGCTGCTCCGGGATTCCCCCCGTCGGCTCCCCGTCGTAATGGCTCGTTCGCCTCGACCACAGCCAACCTCGAGAAACCATCACAGAATCATCCAGAACGAAAGATCGACGCTTCCTTGCTCGCAGAGTCATGATCTGGATCTTTGCAGAAATGTATGGTCCAGTTGCATCGCTCCAGGAAGCAGATCGGAAAGAAACAACCCATGAAGAAAGTCTCGAGAGATTTTTTCAACATTCCCATTTCGATCGAAGGGGGCCGGGTGGCCAAACAGGCCGACGGCAGTGTACTCGTCCAGTACGGCGACACGATCGTCCTCGTTGCCGCGACCGCACAGCGGGAACCGAAGGAGAACCTCGACTTCTTCCCCCTGACCGTGGACTACCGGGAGAAGCTCTACGCAGCAGGGCGGATCCCCGGCGGCTTCTTCAAGCGGGAGGGGCGCCCCACGGACAAGGAGACCCTCACGGCACGTCTGATCGATCGACCGATCCGTCCCCTCTTCCCCAAAGGGTTCCAGTGTGAGACGCAGGTGATGGCCACGGTGCTCTCCGTCGATACGGAACACGATCCCGATCTCCTGGCGCTCATCGGCGCGTCCGCGGCGCTCTCGATCTCGGACATTCCATGGGCGGGGCCGATCGCGGGGGTACGGGTCGGCCGGATCGAAGGAGAGCTGATCTGCAACCCCACCCGCAGCGAACTCTCTTACAGCGACATGGACATCATCGTGGCCGGTAGCCGCGAAGGGGTCGTGATGGTGGAGGGGGCCAGCGACCAGGTTCCCCACGAGGTCCTCCTCGAAGCGATCCTCTTCGGCCACGAGAGTATGCAACCCCTCATCGATATGCAGGAGGAACTCGTCGCCGCGATCGGAAAGCCGAAGCGGGAAGTCCCCCCCCAGGAGGTCGATGAAAAACTCGTGGAGGACGTCCGCGCCCGCTGTCGGGAGTTGCTCCCCGAGGTGATCGCGATCCGGGCCAAACAGCCCCGGCAACGAGCGATCGAGGACCTCGAGAAGAGACTCGTCCAGGAATTCGAGGAGCGCCATCCCGACTGCAAGAAAACGGTATCCGGCGTCGTGGAGGAGGAACTGGCCGCCCTCATCCGCGGGAAGATCGTCTCGGAGCAGCGGAGGATCGACGGCCGCAAGCTCGACGAGATCCGGCCGATCACCTGCGAGGTGGGACTCCTCCCCCGTACCCACGGCTCCGCACTCTTCACCCGGGGGGAAACCCAGGCCCTCGTCGTCACGACGCTGGGGACCTCCACCGACGAACAGCGGATCGAGGGATTCGAGGAGTTCTTCAAGAGTTTCATGCTCCACTACAACTTCCCCGCCTACTCCGTGGGGGAAGTGCGGCCGGTCCGAGGACCAGGACGCAGGGAGATCGGACATGGTGCCCTGGCCGAACGGGCGCTCTCTTCGGTCCTCCCCGAATCGGAATCCTTCCCCTACACGATCCGGGTCGTCTCCGACATCCTCGAGTCGAACGGCTCCTCTTCGATGGCCACGGTCTGCGGAGGGACGCTCTCCCTCATGGACGCCGGGGTTCCGATCAAGGCCCCCGTAGGTGGGATCGCAATGGGACTCATCAAGACGGAGGACGACGTCTTCATCCTCTCCGACATCCTCGGCGACGAAGACCACGTCGGTGACATGGACTTCAAGGTCGCCGCCACGGAAGAGGGGGTCACCGCGATCCAGATGGACATCAAGATCGCCGGTGTCACCCGGGAGATCCTCAAGAAAGCCCTCGATCAGGCCGTGGAAGGGATCCACAAGATCCTCGACATCATGATCGCCACCCTCGCCATGCCCCGCGAAGATCTCTCGATCTACGCCCCCCGGATCATCACGATCAAGATCAAACCCGAACGCATCAAGGACGTGATCGGCCCGGGAGGGAAGACGATCCGCAAGATCACCGAAGATACGGGCGCCAAGATCGATGTGGCCGATGACGGCCATATCGCCGTGGCCGCGATGAACGAGGAATCCTTGAAGCGGGCGATCCAGACGATCCGGGAACTGACCGAGGAGGCCGAGATCGGGAAGATCTACACGGGAAAGGTGAAGCGGATCACCGACTTCGGCGCCTTCGTCGAGATCCTCCCCAGCACCGAAGGGCTCGTCCATATCTCCCACCTCGCGCGGGAACGGGTGCGCCGCGTCTCCGATGTCGTCAGCGAGGGGGACGAGATCCTCGTCAAGGTAATCGACATCGACCGGCAGGGGAAGATCCGGCTCTCCCGCAAGGCAGTGCTCGAAAAGGAGAACCAGAAGTAGCGCTCTGTCTCCGCTCCTCCACGGAGGCCGAGTGCCGCAGCGTCGCTCCCCGGATCCCGCAGCCTCGGCCTCCATCCCCACGACGTTGGACCTTTCGCAGTCCCGCGGGAGGGCGAATGGGTGTCACGCCGATCATCAGACT
>CAZTSL010000185.1:0-6732 GCA_964616915.1 uncultured bacterium | reverse complement strand
AAAGTCAACAGAAAAAAAGAAACTAGACAGGGCTCCGGAAAAGTCCGGTTCCGGAGTCCGGGGATTGGCCGTCATGCCGGCGGCAGGAGGGCCGGCGAGACGGCGGCACGTTGCCTGGTGAGGGAGAACGGCGAGGGGGGAAAAGCGTCGGCTCGTGGCGCGGATTGCGGGCTCGCTGCTGTCATTCGGCATCCTGACCCTCGGAGGCGAAGAGGTCCGATATGTCCTTGCTCGACGTCGATGGCCAGGATACTCTCGATGCGGTGGCGGAGGCCGCGACGCTTGCGGGTGTCCGGGAACCCTTCGAGGATCTCGAACAACCCGCCCTCTCCGTACAACGGAAGACGGTCGAGGTCCACGACCATGAAACCCTCCTTGTGGGTGCCCACGCGTGGCACCCTGCAAAGCTGTCTCTGGAAGTCGCGCGCCAACGGGTACAGCCGGACGGACTTCTGGAGGATTCACGACTTTGCCGGGGCCCTGGGATCCGTATTGAAATCCCTTGACAACCGATCCAAAAGTGTATACGATACACTTGAAAAGTGTATGAAATACACTTTATCGTTCTCGGAGGCGCCGAGGCATCAGGAGGAGCGCAGATGTTTCCGGTGGGGGGGCATACGAATCGGGCGTTGCTGACGGATCTCTACGAGCTGACGATGGCAGCGGGGTACTTCGAGTCGGGGGTCTACCGGAAAGAGGCGACGTTCGAACTCTTCGTGCGCCGGATGCCGCCGCATCGAGGGTATCTCGTGGCTGCGGGACTGGCCCCGGTCGTGGCGTATCTCGAGGCGTTGCGTTTCACGCCGGAGGAGGTTTCGTGGTTACGGGCGCAGCCGGTCTTTCGCGCGATCGGAGACACCTTTTTTGCGTATCTCTCCGCCTTGCGGTTCACGGGAGACCTCTACGCGGTGCCGGAGGGAACGGTCGTCTTTCCGGGAGAACCGATTCTGTCGGTGACGGCGCCGCTCATCGAGGCGCAGATCGTGGAGACCTACCTCCTGTCGATGATCACGGCGCACACGATGATCGCGAGCAAGGCGGCGCGGATCGTCGATGCGGCGCAGGGGCGTGGGGTCGTCGATTTCGGTTCGCGCCGGGCGCACGGGCCGGGTGCGGGGGTGCTGGCCGCCCGGGCGAGCTACATCGGGGGAGCGATCGGAACTTCCAACGTCTATGCGGGCTTCACGCTGGGAATTCCAGTCTTTGGAACGGCTGCGCATTCGTGGACCGAAGCCTTCGTTTCAGAGGAAGCGGCCTTTCAGAACTTTTTCGATCGGTTCCCCGATCATGCCACGCTCCTCATCGATACCTACGACACGCTCGAAGGGGCGCGGCGAGCTGCGAAGTTCGGTCCGCAGCTCCCTGGTGTCCGGATCGACAGTGGGGACCTCGTAGCGATCTCGAAGCAGGTCCGCGAGATCCTCGACCAGGCGGGATGCACGAAGACGAAGATCGTGGCGAGCAACGATCTCGACGAGTACCGGATCGCAGAACTTCTCGATGCGAAAGCCCCCATCGATCTCTTCGGCGTGGGCACGGCGATGGTGACCTCGCGCGACGCACCTTCGCTCGACGGTGTCTACAAACTCGTCGAGCAGCGTTCGGAGGAGGGGGTGCGCTACTGCGCCAAGTTCTCGGAAGGGAAGGCCACCTGGCCGGGACGCAAGCAGATCTTCCGGAAGACCGATGATGCAGGGTGCTATGCCGGAGATCTCATCGGTCTGGCTGAAGAGGAGGTGGTCGATACCCATCCATTGCTCCAGTGCGTGATGGAGGAGGGGAGGCGCAAGCTCGATCTCCCGCCACTCTCCGAGATCCGGGAGCATGCCCGAAAGGAGCGGGAGCGGCTCCCCTTGGGCCTCCGGAGATTGTCTTCCCCCGAAACCTATCCGATCGAACACACCCCCCGCCTCGAGACCCTCTTTGCGCAGTTACGTGCAGAAATGGGTGGAGCGGGGTAACGCAGCCAGGAGAGAGGAGAGAACCATGCGTGAACATGTCTTCGTCGATATCGATACCCAGGTCGATTTCATCGATCCGAAGGGGAAGCTCTACGTCCCGGGTGCGGAACGAATCGTTCCGACGTTGGAGCGGCTCGTCGAGTTCGCACGGAAGGAGGAGATCACCCTCCTCTCCTCCGTCGATGCGCATACCCCCGACGATCCGGAATTCGAGATCTTCCCGCCCCATTGCGTGCGGGGAACCCCGGGGCAGGCCAAGATCCCCCAGACGCTTCATGCGCGCCCCAAGATCGTTCCCAACCGGGAGGAGACGCTCGACGTCGAGATCCATCCGGGGGACCAGATCATCCTCGAGAAGCAGACCTTCAGCCTGTTCGGCAACGTGCATGCCGAGGAGATCCTCGAGAAACTCGGTGCCCGCCACTTCGTCGTCTTCGGGGTGGCGACCGACTACTGCGTCAAGGCCGCGGCGCTCGGTCTTGCCGAACGGGGCTACGATGTCACCCTCGTCACCGATGCGATCGCCGCGGTCTCCGAAGAGGGGGGGGCGGAAGCCCTGGAGCGGATGAAGGAGGCGGGGATTGACTTCCAGTGCGCCGATGCGGTAATTCGATCCCTGTCGCGTCACTGATCGCGTTCCTTCCCTGCGAGGGTTTGCCCCTTCGAAGGGGACGGAGACCGAGGGATCGCCTCCATGCCGGGAAGTGCGAGCGGCGAGCCGACGGCGTACAACCGGCCTGCGAAGAACTGCGTTCCCCGGAGATGGAGGTAGGATGCCCTTTTCGATCGCGCTCGCACAGATCGATACGACGATTGGAGACATTCCCGGAAACGACGCGAAGATTCGCGAGACGATCGGAGCGGCGGCCGCTCGGGGAGCGGATCTCGTCGTCTTCCCGGAACTCACGCTCACCGGCTATCCCCCCCAAGACCTCCTCGAGAATCCCGATTTCATCGCCGATCAGTTGGATGCTCTGCACGAACTGGCCGATGCGGTGCCGCGGCTGGGGGGGGATATCGGGGTCGTCGTCGGTTTCGCAGACCCCAACGAGGGGGGAGAGGGCAACCCGCTCTTCAACGCAGCCGCGCTTCTTGCCGGGGGGCGGATCGTTTCGGTCTCCCACAAGGTGCTCCTCCCCAACTACGACGTCTTCGACGAGGCTCGCTACTTCGAGCCGGGGGGGGAGGTTCGGACCGTCGAGTTCCGCGGGATCAGGCTCGGGATCTCGATCTGCGAGGATATCTGGAACGACAAGGATTTCTGGGACAAACGGCGCTATCATACCGACCCGATCGCAGATCTTGCGGCGCAGGGCGCGGAGATCCTCATCAATCTCTCCTCCTCGCCCTTCTACCGTGGGAAGCCGGAACTTCGCCTCCGGATGCTCCAGGGGATCTCGAGGAAATACCGGCGGCCCCTCGTCTACGTGAACCTCGTGGGGGGCAACGACAGCCTCGTCTTCGACGGAATGAGCCTCGTTCTCGACGGGGAGGGGAAGCGGCTCGCGGTCGCCCGGTCTTTCGAGGAGGATCTCCTCCTCTGTGATCCGCTGGGGGGGGGATGTGCCGAGGCCACGGCGGGAGGGGGTCTGCTCGACGACATCGAGAGCGTGCGGCGGGCGCTCGTCCTCGGGCTTCGCGACTATACCCGCAAGTGCGGCTTCACGCAGGTCGTCGTCGGCCTCTCCGGCGGTATCGATTCCGCGCTCACCTGTGCGCTTGCCGTGGAGGCGCTCGGCGCGCAGAACGTCCTGGGCGTCCTCATGCCCTCCCCCTACTCTTCGCCCGGGAGCATCGAGGATGCCGAGGCCCTGGGGCGGGCGCTCGGGATCGAAACGGTCACGCTCCCGATCGGCGACCTCTTCGCCACCTTTCGGGAGGCCCTTTCCCCGCTCTTCGGCGATCTTCCGGAGGATGTCACGGAGGAGAACCTCCAGGCGCGGATTCGGGGAACCCTTCTCATGGCGATCTCGAACAAGTTCAATCGCCTGCTCCTCACCACGGGGAACAAGTCGGAACTCGCCGTGGGGTATTGCACGCTCTACGGCGACATGTGCGGGGGGCTGGCCATGATCTCCGACGTTCCGAAGACCCTCGTCTACGCCCTGGCCCGGCGGATCAATGCGACGCGGGGTTTCCCCGTGATCCCGGAGAACACGCTCACCAAGCCCCCTTCTGCGGAGCTTCGCCCCGGCCAGAAGGACGAGGATACCCTTCCCCCCTATGAGATCCTCGACCCGATCCTGGCCGCCTACATCGAGGAGAAGCGTTCGATCGAGGAGATCGTGGCTTCCGGTTTGGAGCGCTCCCTCGTCGAGGAGATCACGAAACGGGTCGATCGCAACGAGTACAAGCGGCGCCAGGCTCCCCCCGGTCTCAAGGTGACGCAAAAGGCGTTCGGGATGGGCCGCCGTTACCCGATCGCCCAGCGCTATCATCCCCTGCTGAAACGTGAGGGAAAGGGATGAGGATCGCTCTCTTCGGTGGGAGCTTCAACCCGCCCCATCTTGGACATGTCGGTTTCTGCCGCCTTCTCCTCGGAGGTGGATCTCCCGAGCCTCCTCATCCCGGCAAGGAGAGGGAGGAGGAGAAGCTCGGCGAAGAGCCCCGGGGGGAACGACTGCCCCCCATCGAGGTGGTCTGGATGATCCCCTGTTACACCCACCCCTTCGGGAAGCCGCTGGCCCCCTTCGAGGACCGTCTGGCGATGTGCGAACGTGCGATTCCAGAGGAACTGACGGGGCGGATCGTCGTCTCCGCCGTCGAAGCGGAGATCCGCACGGGGCGCACGATCGATCTCATCCGTCATCTCCTTGGGCGTCATCCCGAGCACGCCTTCTTCTTTGCCGTCGGCTCCGACATTCTCGACGAGGTGCATCGTTGGAAGGATTTTGGGGAGATCCAGGCGCTCGTGCCGCTCATCGTGATCCCGCGGGTGGGCTGGGAGAAGGGGGGGGCGCACGCCCCGCTCCCCGACATCCGGAGTCGTGAGATCCGCCGCCGCATCGCCGCCGGGGAGCCCTACCGAGATCTCGTCCCTCCCGCGGTCGCCGACTACATCGAGAAAAAAGGGCTCTATCGGTGAACCGATCGTGCCCCGCTCGCGTGGGGTCACGTGTCGGGAAAGAGGTTTCCGGGGCAGAGGATCCCGCCAGGGTCGAGGGCCTGCTTGATCTTGCGCATCCGTTCGATGCCGCGGCGTCCCACCTGAAGTTCGAGAAGGTCACGTTTCCGTTTTCCGATCCCATGCTCCGCGGAGACCGATCCCCCCAGCGAGACGGCCAGGCACGCGAGTTTCCGGTAGAGTTCGGTGGCCACGACCGCTTCGATCCGGTCCTTCGGCAAGAGATTGAGGTGGATGTGGTTCTGGCCGATATGTCCGAAGCCTGCATGTTCGATCCGGGAGACGCCGACGAGGCGTTGCCAGGCCAGGGTGAGGGCCTCCTCCGGACTGCGTGGGGGGGGGCCGAGGCGCGCGTGGGAGAAGAGTCGTGCAAGGGTTTCGGGGAGGGGAAGATGCGCGGGGAGGGGAGATCCGGTCACCTCGGCGAGGATGCGGAGTTTCTCGTCCGGTTCCAGGATCTCCTCGACCGCCTCTGGCCAGTGACGATAGGCGGCCATCATCTCCGGTAGCGCCGCATCGGGGACCGCGAAGTCGGTGCCGAACTTCCGGGTGCGATTCCGGGCCACGATTTCGTTGACCGCGAGGGGGACGCGATGGCGGATCTCCCCAAAAATCTCCCGGTGCCGGGGGGTATCGGCGAACCAGACCGCATCCTCCCGGATGATCGCGCCCGTCTCTTCGATCAGTCGCCACCAGGCCGAAAGCCGGCTTTCCTCCTCCGGGGCTTGGCACCCCTCTTCGAGGTAGAGCGCGCATTGCGCATCCTGTGGGATCCGGAGGGTGGGATCGTGGGTCCGGAGGAGATCGAGGGCGGGGGCGTCGAGCCATTCGATCGCAAGGGGGTGGACCTTGCCGGAGCGATCGGCGTCCCGGATCGTGATCACCGCATCGAGCCCTGCCCTTTCACTGGGCCAGAAGGCGAAGAGGGCGAAGATCCGCTCCGGAGGTCTTTGCAACGCGACCTCGACTTCGGTGATCACGCCGAGGGTTCCCTCCGAGCCGATGAAGAGGTCGATCAGGTCGTAGGGATCTGCCTGGTGATATCCCGCCGCATGTTTCACGGTGGGGGAGGGGCCGAGGAGGGGGAGGAGTTGCGTCCCCCACCCTCCCCTTTCTTCGAGGTGGAAGGGCTCACCGTGGGAGAGGTGCTCTCCCCGTTCCACTTCCAGCCGATGGCCGGTGGGGAGCACGATCGAGAGCGCCCGGACGTGATCGCGTGTCGGCCCGTAGCGGTACGTCCGGGGACCGGAGGCGTTGCAGGCCACGGTCGCGCCGAGGGAGCATTCGTTCCGGCTCGTGGGGTCGGGGGGGTAGAGCCACCCTGCTGCTTCGATCTTCCGTTGGAAGGTTCCCAGGAGGATTCCCCCCTGGGCCCGCGCACGTTCTCCCTGGATACCGAGCCAGGCGTCGAGGCGCTCGAGCGAGAGGACCACCCCTCCCAGGGGGACCGAGGCGCCGGTGAGACTCGTTCGTCGGGCCGAAAGGGTGATCCCTCTTCTCGTGCGCTGCGCCCAGGCGAGGAGGGCCGCGATCTCCTCCGCATCTTCCGCTCGAACGAGGCCCTCGGCATCCCCTTCGAAGCGGGAGGCATCGGTGAGATACCCTGCCACGATCTCGCGGTCCCTCTCGATGGGGGGGGGAGGC
>CAZTSL010000184.1:1395-6913 GCA_964616915.1 uncultured bacterium | reverse complement strand
CCTCCCGTTCGATATCGCCGGGGAGGAGCACCCATTCCCCCTCCGATCCGATCCGGAGGACGAGGGATCCGTTGTTCACGCGGTCCCCCGAGGCCTTGCCGAGATCCTCGGGCGGGGGAAGGGCCGCCGGCGGCCAGAGCACCTCGATCGTCGCCGCCCCGAAACGGAAGGGGGGAACCGTTGCATCGAGGATTCTCCGGGGGATGCCCTTCCGTTCGAGGACCTCGGAGAGGGGGTCGAGGTATGCCTCGATCCCCTCGTTCCCCTCCCGCGTCACCCAGAAGGCCCCGACCTCGAAATGTTCGAGGATGTAGGGCAATCCTCCGAAATGGTCGGGGTGGGGGTGGGAGAGGACCACGGCATCGAGCCGGCGGATTCCCTCCGCACGGAGATAGGGGGCAACGACCCACTTCCCCGGATCGAAGTGCCCACCCGGATCGCCTCCTCCATCGATGAGGAGCGTCTTTCCTCCCGACCGCACGACGATCGCATCCCCCTGCCCGACATCGAGGAAGACGACTTCAAGCTGCGGGATGGGACGCAGCCAGAGGAAGAGCGCCTCCCCCGCAAGGAGGAGGAGAAGCAGCCCCTGCCGGAGACGGAAACGCCAAAGACCAGGAAGCCAGAGGACGCCGAGCGC
The DNA here is from genome assembly GCA_964616915.1 of uncultured bacterium. Taxonomy (GTDB): domain Bacteria; phylum Myxococcota_A; class CAZTSL01; order CAZTSL01; family CAZTSL01; genus CAZTSL01. The sequence goes on along the minus strand of CAZTSL010000184.1, from coordinate 6,273 downwards.
AAAGAGGAGGTCGGCGTGCCAGGGAAGGGGGGGAAGCGTGATCCCCGTCCCCGGCAGGGTCGCCCCCCACGACACGAAGTAGATGAGGAGTACCACGAGTTTGCCCGCCAGCGCAAAGAGGACGCTGGAGAGCCACGGCGAGAAGAGCACCATGATCCCCGCCACCCCCACCGGCACGATCAGCGTAACGAGCGGCACGGCAAAGAGGTTGAGGAGGATCCCCATCGGCGCCGTCTGGTGGAAGTGCCATGCCACGAAGGGGGTCGTCCCAAGCGTTGCGGCAAGCGAGAGGGCGAGCATCGTTGCCCCCCACCGGCCGACCCGAAGGAGCACCCGGCGAATCCTCCCCGGTGCCTCTCGCTCCCCTGCCCCCCACGCCTCGATCGCCTGCTGCCACCCCGGCATGAGGTGCAAAATGCCTCCCACCGCACCGAAGGAAAGCTGAAAGGAGGGGGAAAAGAGGAGGGTGGGGTGGGAAAGGAGAATCAGGAAGGCCGCCAGCGCAAGAGTGTTCCATCGGTCCGTCCGCCGTTCGAGGAGCCGGGCCGAGAGGAAGGCGCCGATCATCACCGAGGCCCGCAGCACCGGCGGCTTCATCCCCGTGAGCAAAGCATAGAGGAAGATCGCTACGAGCGCTACGAAGGCGGCGATCTTCTCCCGGTCGAAGGTAAGAAGAATCCACTGGGAACGGTTGAGGAGGAGGCGGACGAGGAAGAGGACGAAACCGGCGACCACCCCGACATGGAGCCCCGAGACGGCCAGGAGGTGAGCGGTCCCGGTCGCTGCGTACGCCGCCCGGAGTTCCGGTTCGATCCCTCCCGTCTCCCCGAGGAGGAGCGCACGCAAGAGATCCTGCTGCGCCGGCGGGAGGAGGGCCAGCCGCGCCCGGATCTCCCGCCGCACCCCTGCCAGAAGGTGGAGGATGGGGTTCCCCGCCCCCCGGGCCAGGCGGACGATCCCCCGGTCGTCGGGGAGGAAGGCGACCATTTCGATCCCCGCCCGCGCAAGGGCAGGACGCGCGTCGTACGCCCCCGGCACCCTGGGGGGGCGCGGAGGATGGGGGGCGATGATCAGGCGGATCCGGTCCCCGTATCGCAGATCGCCCGCACAGGTCCCCACCGTGACGCGGATCCGTGCCGTGACGGGGCGGGGAGGGGCCGTTTCCCACGTCTCCGCCCCCCGGAAGGGGTGGATCGCCGTGACCTCCAAGGGGAAGCGGACCCCCTCCCCCATCACCTCGACCGGACCCGCCACGACCCCCTCGAGATTGACGCGTTCCCCCTCGTGCAGCTCCGAAAAGAGTGTACCATGGGGTGCTTTCTCCTCGCTTCGGAGGAGGCCAAGCAGGAGAAAACTTCCGACGAGCAACGCCAGGGAAGAACGCCACCCCCTCCCCCAACGGAGAGCGCCAAGCGAGAGCGCAAGGAAGACGACGAGGAGGAGGAAGAGGAAAGGGGCGTGGCAGGGGCGGAAGGGGAGGCGGGACCCGAGCCAGATCCCGCCCGCATAGCCGAGGAGGATCGGGAGGAGTGGACGCTTCATCCCGCGAAGCCGGCTCCGGAAAGCCGCCTCATGCCGCACCCCTCCACGATCCGAGCTTCATCGGGGTTCACCGAAGAGGAAAGGGCATGCGCGCCGGCGCCTCGAGGAGGTTGCGTCCCCGACGCGCCCCGTGCGTGACCCGCATGTTGAAGGAAGAGAAGACGTAGTGGTCGAAGTCGAAGGGATCTCCGTCCGTCAGAGCGTAGGCGGTGACGAACCAGAAGTAGTTCTCTGCACTCGGCAACTCGGGCATCGTGCGCCCCACCTCGTCGGAAGTCGGCAGCTTCGGAAGGGTGAAGGAGGTCTGGTCTCCCGGCATGACCTGCTTCCAGATCAAGGGGTAACGGACGACCTGCTGATCGCTTCCCGGAATCGCGACCCGCTGCGCCAGCGTGATCTCCGAGACGTTGAGGTCGGGATCGGGGCTCACCCCCGGATTCGCCCCCCCGGTGAAGGTGTAGGTCCGACCCGTGATGTCGAGCCCCGAGGGAGGAGCGAGGAAGCTGTCCGCGGTGACGGCGCCGCTGACGTTGCGCTGGAAGATCACGGAACTCTGGAAGGTGAAATTCGTAATGTCGCTGGCCGCCACCACGATCCCGAGCGGCATCCCGGCAAAGGGCCCCCCGTCACCGGTCGCCGGCACCGTCACGTTGCCGCCGTTTTGCGGAACGCTGGCGAAACCGGTCGGGTAGTAGGTATCCCCGGACATGTCGTAGCGGACCGAGAAAGCGATCGCACCGAGACCGGAGGGATGGTTCCCCACCGTCACGCTCACCGAGGCATCGATCGGATTGGAGAGCGCGATATCCTGCCCCGAAAGGTCGGCGTTCACGTTGATATCGCTGAGTACGCCCGCCTGATCGGGGATGAGGATGTCGAAAAGCCCTGAGACGAATTCACCGAAGTTCCCCCCACTCTCATTGGCAAGGAGGATCGCGTCAGCGAGGGGGACGTCGCCGGTGACCACGCTCATGTCCGTCACCCGTGGGGTGTGGTAGATCGGGACGTTGTAGTCCGTCCCCGGGATGTCACCGATCGCGCGGATCTGCTGTCCCTCCGGAATCGCGATGTTCCCCGGGAGGGGCGCGACGATGTTGCCGAGGTCCACGACCTGCTCGGGGGCAAGGAGGGTGAGGAGATCGAAGCCCATGATCCCCTGAAGGGTCAGCCGCTCCAGGACGAAGGCCATGTAGAGGTTCGCGTCGCGGTTGTTGATATCCGCGCCCGTCACGTTGCCGGAGACCATGTTCGGGGGGGCTGCCGGCAGGAAGGGAGAAAGGGGGACGACGACGTCGCTCGCCTGCAAGCCGAAGAGGGTCGTGAAGACGTACCCGTCCGCGGCCACGGTGAGATCGAAGCGATCGAGGACCACCCCCTTCGTCACCGTGATCGGCATCGTGATTTGCGCATGACCCTCGGCGTCGGTGAACGCCCAGTTCCCCGGGAAGGGGTCATCGAGGGCGGGACCGACCATCACGAAGGCCCCCGAGATCGGGTCGCCACTTTCCTGGTCGAAGGCGGTCACCGTGATCGTGCTCGTCAGGGGACACCCTCCCGTTCCTCCGGAGGGATCGGCGCCGGCTTCGGAGGAGAGTTCGATCGGATCGAGTTCCACCGTGGTCTCTCCCTGTGTGATCGTGACGTTCGCCGTCGCGGTGAAGGGCTCGGCCGCGGCCTGGAGCTTCTGGCTATAGGTGCCGTCACCGCGATCCTCGACCTCGCCGAGCAGCGTTCCGCCACCCGACACGGAGATCGACACGTCGAGGCCCGGCGCCAGGAGTGCTCCCCGGTCGTCGCGGGGGGTTACCACGATCGTCGTCGTGGCGAATCCATTGGCCGTGACGCACTCCGGGGTGAAGAAGGCACTCGAAGTGGCGGGATCGACCAGCGAATCCTCCCGCACATCGATCGTGTAGCTCTGGACATCACTCCCCACGCGATTCGTCGCCTGGAGTTCGACGGTCTGTGGCCCGGCCTGTCCCGGTTGCGGGATCCAGGAGACGACGCCCCTTTCGGGATCGACCGTCATCCCGTCGGGCGCCGAGAGGAGGGACCACGTCATCGGGCCGTCCCCGTCGGCCTCCGCGGCATAGGTGTAGCGTGCCCCGACGTTGGCCGCCGTGACGGGCGTGGAGACGATCGCCGGTTTGTCGAGGACTTCGAGGGTGTAGATCTGGATCCCTTCCCCCAGTTCATTCGTGGCCACGACGGTGACGTTGAAGACCCCGGTGGTCAACGGCGTCCAGGTGATCAGGCCCGTTTGCGCATCGATCTCCATCTGGAAGGTCTCGCGCAGCGACCAGGTGATCGGCTCCACCCCGATCGCCTCGGCCTGGTACTCGTAGCGTTCATTGCGCGCCGCCACGGTGATCGGCTCCGAGACGATGATCGGAACGCCGTCGGTGACGATCAACTCGAAACTCCGTTCGTCCGATCCGAGATCGTTCGTCGCCCGGAGGGTGAAGGTGATGAAGCTGCCGCCGAGATCCTCCGAAGTCGGTGTCCAGCTTGCCAGCCCCGTGACCTCGTCCACGGTCATCGCATCGGGCCCTTCGACCTTCGACCAGGTCATCGGGCGGGCGCCCGTGGCCTGCGGCTGGAAGGTCCAGAGGTGATCGACGAAGGCCGGCGGAGGGGTGTCCTCCAGGATGACGGGGGGACGGGCCTCCCCGACGACGAGGGTATAGGTCTGCTCATCCGAACCCGCGCTGTTCTCTGCCCGGATCGTGATATCGTGCGAACCGATGTCTCCTTCACCGGGGAGCCAGTTCACGACTCCAGCTTCCGCATCGATCGTCATCCCCTCCGGGGCCGAGACGAGTGACCAGGTGATCGGTGGCGCGCCTGCGGCCTGAGCCTCGTAGGTGTAGGGTTCTGCCACGAAGGCTTCCGTGGGGGGCTCCGAGGTGATGACCGGCGCCTCGGTCGTCACGGTGATCGTCCAACGCTGCTCCGCCGTTCCGGCAGCGTTCGTGGCCACGATCGTCACGTCTTGGGAGCCCACCTGATCGGCGGCGGGGATCCAGGTGACGATGCCCGTATCGGCCTCAATCGACATGCCATCCGGTCCGACGGCCAGGGACCAGGTGATCGGTTCATCCCCATCCGCTTCGGCGTCGTAGCGGTACTCCACCCCCACCATCGCCTCGGTGGAAGGCTGCGAGGTGATGACCGGGGGATTGCCGCCGGTGGTGCCGGTGCTCACCTCGGTGCCGCCGGTGGTGCCGGTGCTCACCTCGGTGCCGCCGGTGGTGCCGGTGCTCACCTCGGTGCCGCCGGTGGTGCCGGTGGGCTGCTCCGTGCCGGTGGGCTGCTCCGTGCCGGTGGGCTGCTCCG